>NZ_JBWKAW010000006.1:0-409406 GCF_056437345.1 Kitasatospora sp. NPDC042419 | reverse complement strand
CTGACTCCCCTGCCCCGAGAACAGGAACGCCAGCCCACCAGCCCCAGCCGTACCCCGCACCACACCCGGACCGTCAAGGTCACGCAGCGCCGCCGCGTCACCGAGGGCGACGGCCCGCTCCTCCAGGGCGGCACGCCCGGTCACCAGCGACTGCGCGACGTCCACCGACGCGCCGGACCCGGCGGTGGCCCCGGCGAACTCGGCTATCCGGCGGGCCTGTTCGCGCAACGCCTCCGGAGACCGCGCCGACACCACGAACGGCACCACCGACGGCACCCTGGACGGCGCCACCGACGGCACCACGGGCGACACCCCGGACAGCGCCCCAGACGCCACCGCAGACGCCTCAGCGGACTCCGGCGCGGGCTCCGCCTCGGAGACCGCCTCCGGCACGGCCACCGGCTCCGGCGCCTGCTCGATGATCACGTGCGCGTTGGTCCCCGAGACGCCGAACGCCGAGATGCCCACCCGGCGCGGACGGCCGTTGTCCGGCCACGCCTGCTCCTCCGTCAGCAGCCGCACCGTCCCCTCCGACCAGTCGACGTGCGGGGACGGCTCGTCGACGTGCAGGGTGCGCGGCAGCACGCCGTGCCGGATCGCGAGCACCGACTTGATCACCCCGGCCACCCCGGCCGCCGCCTGGGTGTGCCCGATGTTGGACTTCACCGACCCCAGCCAGAGCGGACGGTCCGACGGCCGGCCCTGCCCGTACGTGGCCAGCAGGGCGTGCGCCTCGATCGGGTCGCCGAGCGTGGTGCCGGTGCCGTGCGCCTCGACGGCGTCAACGTCGGTGGTGCCCAGGCCCGCGCCGGCCAGCGCCGCCCGGATCACCCGCTGCTGGGAGGGTCCGCTCGGGGCCGTCAGGCCGTTGGAGGCACCGTCCTGGTTGACCGCCGAACCGCGCAGCACCGCCAGCACCTCGTGGCCCAGCCGCCGCGCGTCCGAGAGCCGTTCGACCAGGAGCAGCCCGACGCCCTCGGCCCAGCCGGTGCCGTCGGCCGCCGCCGCGAAGGCCTTGCAGCGGCCGTCGGGCGACATCGCGCGCTGCCGGGAGAACTCGACGAACGTGGTCGGCGTGGTCATCAGCAGCACGCCGCCCGCCACCGCGAGGTCGGACTCACCGGACCGCAGCGACTGCGCGGCCAGGTGCAGGGCGACCAGCGAGGAGGAGCAGGCGGTGTCCACGGTGACCGCCGGGCCCTCGAACCCGAAGGTGTAGGAGATCCGGCCGGAGGCGACGCTGCCCGCGTTGCCGATGCCGAGGTAGGCCTCCAGCTCCGCCGGAACCCGCTGGGCGCCGCTCGCGTAGTCGCGGCCGGAGATGCCCGCGAAGACACCGGTGCGGCTGCCGCGCAGGGCCGTCGGGTCGATGCCGGCGCGCTCGAAGACCTCCCAGGTGGTCTCCAGCAGCAGGCGCTGCTGGGGGTCGATGGCGGGCGCCTCGCGCGGCGGGATGCCGAAGAACTCGGCGTCGAACTCGCCGATGCCGTCGAGGAATCCGCCGTGCCGGGCGTACGAGGTGCCGGGCCGGTCGGGGTCGGGCGAGTAGAGGGTGTCGAGGTTCCAGCCGCGGTCGGCGGGGAACTCGGTGAGTGCGTCGACGCCGTCGGAGACCAGCCGCCAGAGGTCCTCGGGCGAGGCGACGCCGCCGGGGTAGCGGCAGGCCATGCCGACGATGACGATCGGGTCGTCGTCGACGGCGGAGCCGGTGCCCGCACCGGCCGCCGGAGCGTGCCCGGCGGTGGCCGCGGCGTCCGACGGGTCGTCGGCGCCCCACAGCTGCTGGGCCAGCCAGTCGGCGAGCGCGATGGGCGTCGGGTGGTCGAAGACGACGGTGGCGGGCAGCCGGCGGCCGGTGAGCGCACCGAGCCGGTTGCGGAACTCGACGGCGGTGAGCGAGTCGAAGCCCTGCTGGCCGAAGGCCTTGGCCGGGTCGACGGCGTCGGCCGAGCGGTGCCGCTGGACGGCCGCCGCCTCGGCGCGGACGAGGCCGAGCAGGCTGCGCCGCCGCTCGGCGGCGGGCAGCGCGGCGAGGCGCGCCAGCGCGTCGCTCCCGCCGGTCGCCGCCGGGGCGACGGCGGCGGCCTCGCGGGGCACCAGTTCGGCGACCAGCGGGTGGGGCCGGTCGCGGAACAGGGCCGGCCAGTCGACGTCGGCGACGACCAGGTGGCTCTCGCCGTGGTCCAGTGCCTGGCCGAGCAGTTCGACGGCCTGGGCGGGCGGCAGCGAGGCGAGGCCGTGCCGGAGCAGCTGCTGCTCGGCGCCGTCGGCGGCGATGCCGGCGCCCGCCCAGTGTCCCCAGGCGATCGAGGTGGCGGGCAGGCCGGCGGCGCGCCGTTCGGCGGCCAGCGCGTCGAGGTAGGCGTTGCCGGGCGCGTAGTTGGCCTGGCCGGGGATGCCCGCGACGCCTGCCAGCGAGGAGAACAGGACGAAGGCGGAAAGCTCGTGACCGACCGTCAGTTCGTGCAGCAGCCGGGCGGCGCCGGCCTTGGCCCGCAGGGCGGCGGCGAGCTGTCCGGGGGTGAGGGTGGGGATGAGGCCGTCGTGCAGGGCGGCGGCGGTGTGGACGACGGCGGTGAGCGGCAGCTCGGCGGGGACGGCGTCGAGGACGGCCGTGAGCGCCGCCCGGTCGGCGACGTCGGCGGCGGCGAAGGTCACCCGGGTGCCGAGGGCGAGGAGTTCGGCCTCCAGGGCGGACGCCTCGGGGGCGTCGGCGCCGCGCCGGCTGACCAGCAGCAGGTGCTCGGCGCCGCGGCCGGCCAGCCAGCGGGCGACGTGTCCGCCGAGCGCACCGGTGCCGCCGGTGATCAGCGTGGTGCCGCGCGGCTCCCACGCCCGGCCCGCAGCATCCTCCGCACCGCCCTGCGTACCAGCCTCCGTACCGCCCTCGGCGCCGTCCGCCGGGGCGGCCGCGACCGGGGCGACAGGGCCGACAGGACCGGCCGGGGCGGCCGGGGCGGCCGGGACCAGACGGCGGGCGAAGGCTCCGGCCGGACGCAGCGCCAGCTCGACCTCCCGCTCCGCGGAGGCGTCCGTGACCAGCGCGGCCGCCTGCTGCCAGGTGTGCCGGTCGGGCACGGCGGGTGCGGCGGGCAGGTCGAGGAGACCGCCGAACAGGGACGGCTGCTCGGCGGCGAGGATCGCGCCGAAGCCCCAGACGAGGGCCTGCTCCGGGTCGGTGACCGGGTCGGTGGAGCCGGTGCTGACGGCGCCCCGGGTGAGGTACCAGACGGGCGTGGCCAGGCCGGTGTCGTCGAGCGCCTGGGCCAGCGCGACCTGGGCGGCGTGCGCCCACGGCAGGTCGTCGTGCTCGGGGTGCCGGCCGGGGTGCAGGCCGAGCAGCGAGACGACGCCGGCGACCGGCACCGCCCCGGCGCCCTCGCCCGCCCGGGCCGCGGCGTCGGTGAGGGCCGCGGCCAGCGCGGCCCGGTCGGCCCCGCCGACGAGCACCTCGACGGTGCCGCCGAGCGCGGTGAGCGCCGCCCCGAGCCCCTCGGCCCAGTCGGAGGCGACCGCCACCCCGGTTCCGCCCGCCGCCCCGGGGACGACGAGCAGCCAGCGCCCGCCCGTCCGCCCGGCGGCGCGGGCCGCCGACGGCGATGCGGCGGCCGGGACGGCGACCGGCCGCCAGGTCAGGCGGTGGCGCCAGCCGTCGGCCGCGGTGGCGGCGCGGCGGCGGTCCCACCAGGAGGCGAGCGCGGGCAGGACGGGGACCAGCCGGTCGCCGTCCACGCCGATCGCCTCGCCGAGCCGCCCGGCGTCCTGCCCGGCGACCAGCTCCCAGAACACGCTGTCCCCGGCGGGCCCGGCACCGGAGGCGCCGGCCGCGGACAGGTGCTCGGGCGAGCGGCTGGCGTCCAGCCAGTACCGCTGCCGCTGGAACGGGTAGCCGGGCAGGTCGGCGTGGGCGGGGCGGGCGCCGGGGAACGCGGCCGACCAGTCGACGGCCACGCCGCGCACGTACAGCTCGGCGACGGAGGTGAGCCAGCGGTCGCGGTCGCCCCGGCCGCGCCGCAGCGAGCCGGTGACGACGGCGTCGGCGACCCCGGCGGCGTCCAGGGTGTCCTCGATCGCGCCGGTGAGCACGGGGTGCGGGGAGACCTCGACGAAGACCGTGTGGCCGGACTCGGCGAGCCGGCGCGTGGCCTGCTCGAAGCGGACGGTGTGGCGCAGGTTCCGGTACCAGTACCCGGCGTCCAGCCCGGCGGTGTCCTGCCATTCGCCGGTGACGGTGGAGAGCAGCGGGACGGTGCCGGCACGCGGGCGGACGTCGGCCAGCAGGGCGAGCAGTTCCTCGCGCAGCGCCTCGGTCTGCACCGAGTGCGAGGCGTAGTCGATGTTGACGGGCCGGACGGTGGCGCCGTCGGCGGTGTAAGCCTCGGTGAGTTCGGCGAGGGCGCCGAGGTCGCCGGAGACGACGGTGGCCTGGGGGCCGTTCACGACGCCGATGGAGAGCCGGCCGGGCCAGACGGTGATCCGCTGCTCGACCTCGGCGAGCGGGCGGGACACCGAGACCATGCCGCCCTTGTGCGAGATCCGGGCGAGCAGCTTGGCGCGCAGGGCGACGATGCGGGCGGCGTCGTCCAGGCCGAGTCCGCCGGCCACGTAGGCGGCGGCGACCTCGCCCTGGCTGTGGCCGACGACGGCGTCGGGGCGGACGCCGTAGGCCTGCCAGAGTTCGGCGAGCGAGATCATCACGGCCCACAGCACGGGCTGCACGACGTCGACCCGGTCGGGGTCGGGGCCGTCGGCCGCGCCCCGGACGACGTCGAGCAGCGACCAGTCGGTGTGCGGGGCGAGGGCGTCGGCGCAGCGGGTCAGGGCTTCCGCGAAGGCGGGTTCGGTGTCGAGCAGGCGGGCGGCCATGCCGGTCCACTGGGAGCCCTGGCCGGGGAAGACGAAGACGGTGCGGCCCGGGGTGCCGGCCCGGCCGCGGACCACGCCGGGGCCGTCGAGGCCGCGCAGCGCGGCCAGGGCGTCGGCCGCGAGACCGTCCACCGCAAGGCCGCCGGCCGCGTCCGCCGGGGCGACGAGGACGGCGCGCTCCTCCAGGGCGGCGCGGCCGGTGGCGAGGGTGTGGGCGGCGGCCACCGGGTCGAGGCCCGGGTACCCGTCTCCGGGCCCGTGCCCGTGCCCGTCTCCGGGCCCGCCCGCGAGCCGGTCGGCGACGCGGGCCGCGTGGGCGGCGAGCGCCTCGGGGGTGCGGGCGGAGAGGACGTAGGGCAGCACCTCGGGCGCGGCCACGGCCGCGTCCGTCGCCGTGTCGGGGGCCTGCTCGACGATGACGTGGGCGTTGGTGCCGGAGACGCCGAACGCGGACACGGCGGCGCGGCGCGGCCGGTCCAGGGCGGGCCACTCCTGCCGCTCGGTGAGCAGCCTGACCGTGCCGTCCGACCAATCGACGTGCGGGGACGGCTCGTCGACGTGCAGGGTGCGCGGCAGTACGCCGTGCCGGATCGCCAGCACCGACTTGATCACCCCGGCGACGCCGGCCGCCGCCTGGGTGTGCCCGATGTTGGACTTCACCGACCCCAGCCAGAGCGGCTGTTCGTCGCTGTGCGCCCGCCCGTAGGTGGCGATCAGCGCCTGGGCCTCGATCGGGTCGCCGAGCCGGGTGCCGGTGCCGTGCGCCTCGACCACGTCGACGTCGGCGGCGGTGAGCCCGCCGGAGGCGAGCGCCTCCCGGATGACGCGCTGCTGGGAGGTGCCGCTGGGTGCGGTGAGCTGGCTGGAGCGACCGTCCTGGTTGACGGCGGAGCCGCGCAGCACGGCGAGCACGCGGTGGCCGTTGCGGCGCGCGTCGGAGAGCTTCTCCAGGACGAGCAGGCCGGCGCCCTCGCCCCAGCCGGTGCCGTCGGCGGCGGCGGCGAACGGCTTGCAGCGGCCGTCGGGGGCGAGGCCGCGCTGGCGGCTGAACTCGATGAACATGCCGGGCGCGGAGAGCACGGTGGCGCCGCCGGCCAGGGCGATCGAGCACTCGCCGGAGCGCAGCGAGCGGGCGGCGAGGTGGAGTGCGACCAGCGAGGAGGAGCAGGCGGTGTCGACGGTGACGGCCGGGCCTTCCAGGCCGAGGCTGTAGGCGATCCGGCCGGAGGCGACGGAGGTGGTGGTGCCGGTGAGCACGTAGCCGTCGGTCTGCTCGGCCGGCAGGTGGTGCATGCTCGGCCCGTACTCCTGGGCGATGACGCCGGCGAAGACGCCGGTGCGGCTGCCGCGCAGCGCGGCGGGGTCGATCGCGGCGTCCTCCAGCGCCTCCCAGGCGGTCTCCAGCAGGAGGCGCTGCTGGGGTTCGGCGGCGAGCGCCTCGCGCGGCGAGATGCCGAAGAACTCGGCGTCGAACTCGCCCGCGTCGTAGAGGAATCCGCCTTCGCGGGCGTAGCTGCGGCCGGGCTTGGCGGGGTCGGGGTCGTAGAGGTGGTCGAGGTCCCAGCCGCGGTCGGCGGGGAAGGGGCCGACGACGTCGCGCTCGTCGCTGACGAGCCGCCACAGGGCCTCGGGGGTGTCGGCGCCGCCGGGGAAGCGGCAGGCCATGCCGACGATGGCGATCGGCTCCTCGGTGCCGCCTCCGGCCGCCTTGGCCTCGGCGTCGCGCAGTCGCTGACGGGTCTGGTGCAGCTCGGCGGCGACCTTGTTGAGGTAGTCGCGGAGCTTCTGCTCGTTGGTGCTCATCTCTGCGTTGGCCTCTCTCAGGAAATGCCGAGCTCGTTGTCGATGAAGTCGAAGATGTCGTCGTCGCTGACGTCGGTGATGCGGGCGGCGAGGCCGTCGTCGGCCTCCGGGGCCGAGGGGTCGGCCGATCCGGCCGGTCCGGCAGCGGTGACCGGCCCGCCGAGGGCGGCGAGCAGCGCGGTGAGCCGGGCGGCGGCGCCTGCGCGGGCGTCCGGGTCGTCGTCGAGGGCCGCCAGGGCCTGCTCCAGCCGGTCGAACTCGGCTGACGGGTCGGCCTGTTGCGGCTGCGGGGCGGGGGCGAGCCGGTCGCGCAGGTGGGCGGCGAGGGCGGCCGGGGTGGGGTGGTCGAACAGGGCGGTGGTGGGCAGTCGCAGGCCGGTCGCGGTGTTGATCCGGTTGCGCAGTTCGATCACCCCGAGGGAGTCGAACTCGCTGTCCATGAAGCCGATGTCGCTCTGGATCGCGGTGGCGTCCGGGTGGCCGAGGACGGCGGCGGCGGTGGAGCGGACCAGGGCGAGCAGCTGCCGTTCCTGCTCGGCGGGCGGTTGTCCGGCGAGCCGGGCGGTCAGGGCGGCGGGTCCTTCGGCGGCGGCGGCCGCGGCCGGGCGGGAGCGGTGCCGGGCGAGGCCGCGCAGGACGGGCGCGAGCCGGTCGGCGGGGACGGGCCCCGGGTCGAGGCGGGCGGCCGCCAGGGCGGCGTGGGGGGTGGTGAGCGCGGCGTCGAACAGGGCGAGGGCCTGCTCGTTGGTCATCGGGGCGAGGCCGGTGGCGGCGAGGCGTTCGGTCTCGGCGGCGGTGAGCCCGGCCGCCATGCCGCCGGCCTCGGCCCAGTGGCCCCAGGCGAGCGAGACGGCGGGCAGGCCGCGGACCGCCCGGTGCTGGGCGAGGGCGTCCAACTGGGCGTTGGCCGCACCGTAGTTGGCCTGTCCGGGGTTGCCGAGCAGGCCGACGGCGGAGGAGAACAGGACGAACGCGGCGAGGTCGAGGCGGGCGGTGGCGCGGTGCAGGTGCCAGGCGCCGTCGGCCTTGGCCCGCCGGACGGTGCGCAGGCGCTCGGGGGTGAGCGAGCCGAGCACCGCGTCGTCCAGGACGCCGGCGGTGTGCACGACGGCGGTCAGCGGGTGGTCGGCGGGGACGGCGGCGAGGAGGGCGGCGACGGCGTCCGGTTCGGCCAGGTCGGCGGCCGCGAAGGTCACGGACGCTCCCGAGGCGGCCAGTTCGGCGCGGAGTTCGGCGGCGCCGGGCGCGTCCGCCCCCTTCCGGCCGGCCAGCAGCAGGTGGCGGACGCCGTGCCGGGTGACGAGGCGGTGGGCGACCAGCCGGCCGAGGGCGCCGGTGCCGCCGGTGACCAGGACGGTGCCGTCGTCGGCGAGTGCGGTCGGCAGGGTGAGCGCGAGCTTGCCGGTGTGCCGGGCCTGGCTGAGCCGGCGCAGCGCCTGCGGGGCCTGCCGGACGGACTGGGCGTGGACGGGCAGCGGGTGCAGGTCGCCGCGCTCGAAGAGTCCGGCCAGTTCGGCGAGGATGGCGGCGATCCGGTCCGGGTCGACGTCGAACAGGTCGAAGGCCAGGTAGGCGGCGCCGTCGTGGTCGGCGGCGACGGTGGCCGGGTCGCGCTGGTCGGTCTTGCCCATCTCGACGAACCGGCCGCCGGGGGCGAGCAGGCGCAGCGAGGCGTCGGTGAACTCGCGGGCCAGCGCGTTGAGGACGACGTCGACGCCGCGGCCGCCGGTGGCGGTCCGGAAGGACTCCTCGAAGTCGAGGGTGCGGCTGGAGGCGACCCGGTCGCCGGCCAGGCCGAGGCCGCGGAGCACGCCCCACTTGCCGGGGCCGGCCGTGGCGAGCACCACCGAGCCGCCGTGGCGGGCGAGTTGGACGGCGGCCTGGCCGACGCCGCCGGTCGCGGCGTGGATCAGGACGCTCTCGCCGGGCTTGAGGCCGGCGAGGTCGTAGAGGCCGTGGTAGGCGGTGAGGAAGGCGACGGGGGCGGTGGCGGCCTGGGCGTAGCTCCAGCCGTCGGGGATGCGGGTGAGCAGCCGGTGGTCGGTGACGGCGATCGGTCCGAGGGTGCCCTGGACCAGACCCATCACCCGGTCGCCGGGGTGGAGTCCGGTGACGCCGGGGCCGGTCTCCAGGACGGTGCCGGCGCCCTCGGCGCCGATGCTGGCGCCGCCCGGGTACATGCCGAGGGTGATCAGCACGTCGCGGAAGTTGAGGCCGGCGGCGCGCAGGGCGATCCTCACCTCCCCGGCGGCGAGCGGGCGTTCGGCCTCGGGGGCGGGCAGCAGGGCGAGCGAGTCGAGGCTGCCGGGGGTGGTGGTGTCGAGCCGCCAGGCGGTGGCGGTGCCGGGGTCGAGCAGCTCGGCGGCCCGGGTGCGGACCAGCCTCGGGACGGTGATCTCCCCGGCGCGCACGGCGAGTTGCGGTTCTCCGGAGCCGAGGGCGGTCGACAGGGCGGCCGGCAGCGCGGCGGACGGGTCGGTGGTTCCGGCGGTCTCCGGGGCGGTGTCGGTGTCCACCAGGACGAACCGGTCCGGGTGTTCGGCCTGTGCGCTGCGCACCAGGCCCCAGACGGCGGCGGCGGCCGGGTCGGGCACGTCCTCGCCGGGGTGGGTGGCGACGGCGTGCTCGGTGACCAGGGCGAGGGTGCCGGTCCGTTCGCCGTCCAGCCAGGTGTGCAGCAGGGCGAGGGCCTGCTCGGCGGTGCGGACGGGCGCGAGCACGGTCTGCCCGGCGGTGGCCGCGGCGAGGTCGGCGAGCACCGGGTGCTCCCCCGCGAGCACGAGCGGGCGGGCGTCCTGGCCCTGGTCGCCGAGGACGGCCCAGTCGGTGGACGGGGCGCCGTCGAAGGCCAGGGGCTGCCAGTCCAGCCGGTACAGCGAGTCCGGGCCGGCGGCGGCCGGGGCGCGCAGGGTGAGTGCGCCGACGGTGGCGACCGGGAGGCCGGCCGGGTCGGTGAGCTCCAGGGCGACGGTGTCCTGGCCGGCCGGGGTGATCCGGGCGCGCAGTGCGGCGGCGCCGGACCGGTGGACGGTGACGTCCCGCCAGGAGAACGGGAGGACCGTCCGCTCGGCGTCCAGGACCACGGCGTGCAGGGCGGCGTCCAGCAGGGCCGGGTGCAGTGCGTAGGCGTCGGCGTCGGCGGCCGTCGGGGCGATGTCGGCGTACCGGTCCCCGCCGAGGGCGGCGGCGGAGGTGAGGCCGCGGAAGGCCGGGCCGTACTGGTAGCCGCGCTCGGCGAGCCGCTCGTAGGCGTCGTCGAGGGCGAGCGGGGCGGCGGCGGGCGGGGGCCAGGCGGCGGTGTCCGCGCCGGGGGTGGCGGGCGCCCGGTCGGTGACCGTGCCGGTGGCGTGGGCCGTCCACTCGGCGCCGTCGGCGCCCTCGGTGTCCGGTTGGGAGCGGATCCGCAGCGGCCTGCGGCCCTCGGCGTCGGCGGCGCCGAGCAGCGCCTGGAGCCGGACGCCGCCGGTGGCGGGCAGGGCGAGCGGGGCCGCCAGGTCCAGCGACTCGACGTGGGCGGCGCCGGCCCGCAGCGCGGCCTGGACGGCGAGTTCCAGGAAGGCGGTGCCGGGCAGCAGGACGGTGCCGGCGACGGTGTGGTCGGCCAGCCACGGGTGGGTTCGCAGCGAGATCCGTCCGGCGAGCAGCCAGCCCTCGCCGTCGGGGAGTTCGGTGGCGGCGGAGAGCAGCGGGTGGCCGGTGGCGGCGAGGCCGCCGGCGTCGGCGGTCCGGCCGGCGGGCTGGTCGAGCCAGTGCCGGCGGCGTTCGAAGGGGTAGGTGGGCAGGTCGGTGCGGGTCGGGCCGGCGGGCAGAGCGGTGTCCCAGTCGACGGGCACGCCGTGGACGTGCAGGCGGGCGAGCGCCTCGGCCACGGTGGCCGGCTCGGGCCGGTCGGCGCGCAGCAGCGCCGCGAGGGCCCTCGGGGTGTCGGGGCGGCCGGGCCGGTCGGCGCCGGGGTTCTCCCCGCCGCGGCTCTCCGCGGCGGAGTCCTCGCCCGCGGAGCCCTCGTCGGCGTGGTCCGCCTCGGCGAGGCTCTCCTCGGCGAGGGCGGTGAGCACCGGGCCGGGCCCGAGCTCCAGGTAGGCGGTGGTGCCGAGCCCGGCCAGGGTGCGGACGCCGTCGTGGAAGCGGACCGCCTCGCGGATGTGCCGGACCCAGTACCCGGGGTCGGTCAGCTCGGCCGCCGACGCCAGGGCGCCGGTCAGGTTGGAGACGACCGGGATGCGCGGCTCGTGGTACGTCAACTGCTCGGCCACCGAACGGAACTCGTCCAGCACGGCGTCCATGTGCGGCGAGTGGAAGGCCCGCCCGACGGTGAGCAGCTTGACCTGCCGGCCGCGCGCCCGCCAGGACTCGGCGAGCCGGCGGACCTCGTCGCCGTCGCCGGACAGGACGACCGAGCCGGGCCCGTTGACGGCGGCGACCGACACCCGCCCGTCCAGCTCGGGCGCCACCTCGGCCTCGGTGGCCCGGACGGCGGCCATCGCACCGCCTTCCGGCAGCGCCTCCATCAGCCGGCCGCGCGCGGCGACCAGCGCGACGGCGTCCGGCAGCGTGAGCACGCCGGCCAGGTGGGCGGCGCTCAGCTCGCCGATGGAGTGCCCGATCAGGTGGGCGGGGCGCAGCCCGTACGCCTCCGTCGCCAGCCGGTGCAGTGCGACGTGCAGGGTGAACAGCGCGGGCTGGGTGTAGGCGGTGGTGTCCAGCAGTTCGGCCTGGGCGGTGCCGGGGGCGGCGAACAGGACGTCCTTCAGCGGTACGGCGAGGTGCGGTTCGAACAGTGCGGTGATCTCGTCGACCGCCGCCGTGAACACCGCTTCGGTGTCGTACAGTTCGCGTCCGGCCCGGGTGCGCTGGCTACCCTGGCCGGAGTAGAGGAAGGCCAGTCGGGGCGTCCGGGCGGCCGTGGCGCGGAGGAGTCCGGGGGCGTCCTCGCGGCCCTCGGCGAGCGCCCGCAGGGCGTCGGCGCGCTCGGCGGGGCCGGCGCCGAGCGCGGCGGCCCGGTGCGGGAAGTGCGTGCGGGTGGTGGCCAGGGCGCGGGCGAGGCCGGGGGCGCCGTCCTCGGGGGCGCCGTGCCCCGCTCGGTCCAGCAGGCGGGCGGCCTGGGCGCGGAGGGCCGGCTCGGTGCGGGCGGAGAGCAGCAGCGGGGCGTGGCCGTCGGGTGCCCCGGCGGTGGCCGGCTCGGCGGAAGGCCCGGCAGAAGGCCCGGCGGAGGGCGCCGCGGAGGGCGCGGTCCCGGCCGGCGGGGCCTCCAGGATCAGGTGCGCGTTGGTGCCGCTGATCCCGAACGACGAGACCGCGGCCCGGCGCGGCCGGTCCGTCTCGGGCCAGGGCGTGGTCCGGTCCAGCAGGCGGACGTCACCGGCCGTCCAGTCGACGTGCGGCGACGGCGCGTCCAGGTGCAGGGTGCCCGGCAGTTCGCCGTGCTGCAGCGCCTGCACCAGCTTGATCACCCCGGTGACCCCGGCGGCGGCCTGGGTGTGGCCGATGTTGGACTTCGCCGAGCCGAGCAGCAGCGGGTGTTCGCGGTCCTGGCCGTAGGTGGCGAGCAGCGCGCGGGCCTCGATCGGGTCGCCCAGCTCGGTGCCGGTGCCGTGCGCCTCGACCGCGTCGACCTGGCCGGCCGTCAGTCCCGCGTTGGCGAGGGCCTGGCGGATCACCCGCTCCTGGGCGGGGCCGTTGGGGGCGGTCAGGCCGTTGGAGGCGCCGTCCTGGTTGACCGCGCTGCCCCGGACCAGGGCCAGCACCCGGTGCCCGCGCCGGCGGGCGTCGGAGAGCCGCTCCAGCAGGACCAGCCCGGCGCCCTCGGCCCAGGCGGTGCCGTCGGCGGCGGCGGCGAACGGCTTGCAGCGGCCGTCGGGGGCGAGACCGCGCTGGCGGCTGAACTCGGTGAACATGCCCGGCGAGGACATCACCGTCGCCCCGCCCGCGATCGCCAGGTCGCACTCGCCCGAGCGGAGCGCCTGCGCGGCGAGGTGGATCGCCACCAGCGAGGAGGAGCAGGCGGTGTCGACGGTGATCGCCGGGCCCTCCAGGCCCAGCGCGTAGGCCAGCCGGCCGGAGGCGACGCTGGTGAGCGTGCCGGTCAGGGCGTGGCCCTCGTACCCGGGGGGCGTCTCGTGCAGGCGCGGCCCGTAGTCCTGGGGCATGACGCCGACGAAGACGCCGGTGCGGCTGCCGCGCAGGGTCGCCGGGACGATGCCCGCGCGCTCGGTCAGCTCCCACGCGGACTCCAGCAGCAGGCGCTGCTGCGGGTCGGTCGCGGCCGCCTCGCGCGGGGCAAGGCCGAAGAACGCGCCGTCGAACTCGTCCGCGCCGTACAGGAATCCGCCCTGCCGGGTGTAGG
Organism: Kitasatospora sp. NPDC042419; assembly: GCF_056437345.1. NCBI lineage: Bacteria > Bacillati > Actinomycetota > Actinomycetes > Kitasatosporales > Streptomycetaceae > Kitasatospora > Kitasatospora sp. NPDC042419. Next base: position 396,394 of record NZ_JBWKAW010000006.1, on the reverse strand, counting down.
AGCTGCCGGGGCGCTCGCCGTCCGGGTCGTAGAGGGCGTCGAGGTCCCAGCCCCGGTTCTCCGGGAACGGGCCGATGGCGTCCCGGCCGGCGCGGAGCAGCTCCCAGAGCTGTTCGGGGGTGTCGGCGCCGCCGGGCCAGCGGCCGCTCAGGGCGACGATCGCGACCGGGTCCTCGTCGGGGGTGCCGGACGTCCGCGCCGCGGCGGGGGCGGGGGCGGCCGTGGGCGCGCCCGTCCGCTCGGACAGGAAGGCCGCGACGGCGCGCGGGGTGGGCCGGTCGTACACCAGGCTGGTCGGCAGGGCGAGGCCGGTCGTCCCGGCCAGCCGGTCACGGAACTCGACGGACGCGACGGAGTCGAAGCCGAGGTCCTTGAAGGTGCGGTCCGGGTCGACCGCGTCCGGGCCGCCCGGCTCCCCGAGCACGATCGCGGCGCCCGCGCGGACCGCCGCCAGCGCGGCCTCCTCGCTCAGGGCGTCCGCGCCCGGGGCGTGCGAACCCAGGACCTCCGCGCCCAGGACGTCCGCACCCGGGACGTCCTCGATCAGGGCGGCGGCACCGGGCTCCGGCACCTCCCGGCCGGACACCCGGCCGGTGACCTGACCGGTGACCTGACCGGCGGCGCCGCCGTTCAGCCAGAGCCGGCGGCGCTGGAACGCGTACGTGGGGAGCCCGGTCAGCCGCTCGCCCGGGCCGTAGAGGGCGGACCAGTCCACCGTGCCGCCGCGGGCGAACAGTTCGCCCACCGCGCCGTGGAACTGCGCGAGCCCGCCGTGGTCCCGGCGGAGCGTGCCGGTGACCGCCGCGACGCCGTCGGTCAGCTGGCCGAGCCCGACCGTCAGCACCGGGTGCGGGCTGCTCTCCACGAACGCCCGGTGCCCGTCGGCCAGCGCCGCGCGCACCGCGGTCTCCAGCCGGACGGTGCCGCGCAGGTTGCGGAACCAGTAGCCGGCGTCCAGCCCGGCGGTGTCGAACCGCTCGCCGGTGAGGGTCGAGTAGAAGGCGACGGACGAGGTGCGCGGCCGGATCCCGGCGAGCAGGACGGGCAGGCTCTCCCGCAGTGGCTCCATCTGGGCCGAGTGCGAGGCGTAGTCGACGGGGACCAGCTTGGCCCGCACGCCCTCCGCCCGGTACTGCTCGACCAGGTCGGCGACGGCCTCGCGGTCGCCCGAAACCACGGTCGCGGACGGGCCGTTGACCGCGGCGATCCCGAGCTCGTCCGTCCGCCCGGCGATCCGCCCGGCAACCTCCTCGGCGGGCAGCGGGACGGCCGCCATGCCACCCCGGCCGGTCAGGCCCAGCCCGGCGATGGCCTGGGCGCGCAGCGCGACCACCGCCGCCGCGTCCTCCAGCGAGAGCGCGCCCGCCACGTGGGCGGCGGCGATCTCGCCCTGCGAGTGCCCGATCACGGCGTCCGGCCGGACGCCCGCCGACTCCCAGAGCGCGGCCAGCGACACCATCACCGCGAACAGCGCGGGCTGCACCACGTCGACCCGCTCCAGGTCCGGCGTGCCGGACTCACCGCGCAGCACCGCACCGAGCGACCAGTCGACGTGCGGCGCGAGGGCCTCCTCGCAGGCGGCGATCTTCGTGGCGAACACCGGTGCGGTGGCGAGCAGTTCACGCGCCATGGCGTCCCACTGCGTACCCTGCCCGGGGAAGACGAGCACCGTGCCGGTGGCGGGCGCGACGGCGGTGCCGTCGGCGGCCGGGCGCTCGGTGCCGTCCGGGGCCGGGCCGTCGGCGAACGCCGCGCGCACCGTACCGTCGTCGGCGGCGGCGCGCCCCTGCACCAGTCCGGCCGCCTGGCCGCCCTCGGCCAGCGCGTCGAGGGCGGCGAGCAGACCGTCCCGGTCGGGGCCGGTCACGGCGGCGCGGTACTCGAAGGCGGTCCTGGTGGTGGCCAGCGCCCGGCCCAGCGCCACCGGGTCGGACTCCGTCCGGCCGGCGAACTCCCGCAGCCGGGAGGCCTGTTCGCGCAGGGCGGCCGGGGTGCGGGCGGAGAGCGGCCAGAGCAGCGGGCCGCCGGCCGCGTCCGGGGCCGCGTCACCCGCCGCATCACCCGCCGCGTCGTCCGCGCCGGTGTCACGCGCCGCGTCGTCCGCGCCGGAGTCGTCCGTCGCGCGGCCCGTCGCCGCCACGGGGGCGGTCTCCGGGGCGTCCGCCACCAGCACGTGGGCGTTGGTGCCGCCCACCCCGAACGAGCTGACGCCGGCGATCAGCCGGCCGTCGCCGTCCGGCCACGGCCCGGACTCGGTCCGGACCGCGAGGCCGAGCCGCTCGAACGGGATGTCCGGGTTGGGGGTGCGGAAGTTGAGGCTCGCGGGGAGCCTGCGGTGGCGCACGGCCAGCACCGTCTTCAGCAGGCCGACGATGCCCGAAGCACCCTCCAGATGACCGACGTTGGTCTTCGCCGAGCCGACCAGCAGCGGCCGCTCCACCGCACGCCCGGCCCCCAGCGCCGCGCCGAGGCCCGCCGCCTCGATCGGGTCGCCGACCCGGGTGCCCGTCCCGTGCAGCTCGACGTACTGGACCAGCCCGGGGGCGACCCCGGCCCGGCGCGCGGCCTCGCGGACCACCGCCGCCTGGGCGTCCGCGCTGGGCACGGTCAGCCCGTCGGTCGCGCCGTCGCTGTTGACCGCGCTGCCGAGCAGCACCGCGTGGATGCGGTCACCGTCGGCCACCGCACGGGTCAGCGGCTTCAGCACCAGCAGCACACCGCCCTCGCCCCGGACGTAGCCGTTGGCCCGGGCGTCGAAGGTGTGGCAGCGGTCGTCGGGCGAGAGCGCGCCGAACCGGTCGACGGTGAGCGTCGAGTCGGGCGACAGGTTGAGGTTGACGCCCGCCACCAGGGCGGTGTCCGACTCGCCGCCGCGCAGGCTCTCCAGCGCCAGGTGGACGGCGACCAGCGACGAGGACTGCGCGGAGTCGACGGTGAGGCTCGGACCGCGCAGGTCGAGGGCGTAGGAGACGCGGTTGGCGATGATGCCCCGGTTGAGGCCGGTGAGGCTGTGCCGGGTGATCGCGCCGGCGCCGGTGGTCAGGGTGGTGTAGTCGGCGGCGATGGCGCCGACGAAGACGCCGGTGCGGCCGCCGGCCAGGGAGTCGGGCAGGAGGCCGGCGTCCTCCAGCGCCTCCCAGGCGAGTTCGAGGACCAGCCGCTGCTGCGGGTCGGCCGCGGCGGCCTCGGCCGGGGAGAGGCCGAAGAACTCGGGGTCGAAGCGGTCGACGTGGTCCAGCCATCCGCCGGCCCGGGGCGGCTCGGCACCGGCGAAGCGCTCCGGCGGGACGGCGCCGACCGCGCTCGCACCGGTGTCGAGCAGCCGCCAGAACGCCTCCGGGTCCGCCGCTCCCGGCAGCCGGCAGGCGACGCCGACGACGGCCACCGCCTCCGGCGGGCCGGGCTGCGGTGCGGACGGGTCGAGGGGTTCCAGGGGCGCCATGGTGGGTTCCACTCCTGAGGGCCGGTTGCTCGGTGATGGCCTCAGCGTTTCGCGGGGGCCCGCCGGTCGGGCCCCTAACCAACCCCTGTCGAACCCCTAAGGCGTGGTCCGCCCTCCGGCCCCGGACGCTCTCCGGGCCGTACCGCCGACCACGCACCCGACCACCCCGCACGACGAGCGACGAGCGGGGTGGCGGGCGGAGCGGCCGCCAGGACGGCGGGCGGAACGAGGGGCGGGACGACGGCCGGGACGGCGGCCGGAACGCCGAGGGCCCGGCGGCCGGCAGCAGGAAGCCGGCACGACGCGGGCCCGACGGTCGACTCCCCGCCCGCGGCCGGAGCGCCCTCCCCGCCGGGTCCGCGTGCGGCGCGGGAGCCCCCACCCGCACGCGGACCCGGCCGGCGGCAGCAGGCCGCCGGCCGGCGATCAGCCGGCGACGAGGTCCGTCGGCCGGCTCCGTGCCGCGAGTGCGCCCACTGGCCCCTCCTCGGAGCCGCCGGTGCCCGGCCCGACCAGCTTGGCGAGGTCGACCCGGCGGCGGACGCCCAGCTTGCGGTAGACCCGGGTGAGGTGCTGCTCGACGGTGGAGACGGTGATGTAGAGCTTGCGGGCGATGTCCCGGTTGGACAGGCCCCGGGCGGCCAGTTCGGCGACCCGCCGCTCGGCCTCGGAGAGCCCGCCGGCGGCCGGCTCCGCCGCCGCGCCCTCAGCGGGCACGACCGCCAGCGGCGGGTTGCGCCGGAGCCGGCGGTCGGTCTGCCGGGCCCGGCCGGGGTCGCCGTCGCTCTGGTGGGCCTCGCTCAACTCGGAGAGGGCGGCCGAGAGTTCCGCCTCCGCACCGGCCTCCTCCAGCAGCGCGACGGCCCGTTCCAGCAGCTCCGTCCGCTCGGACCGCTCGCCCGCCGCCGCGCGGATCCGCAGCGCCAGGCCGCGGATCCGCGGCTGTCCGGCCGGGCCGAGCCGGGCGAGCTGCTGGTCGGCCAGGGCCGCCGCGTTCGGGCGGCGGCCGAGGGCGAGCTGGGCGCGGGCGGCGCCGAGCCGCCAGGGCGCGATCGCGGGCAGGTGGTCCAGGCCCCAGCGGGCCATCGCGTCGCCGCAGGCGCGGTAGTCGGCGAGCGCCTCCTCGGCCCGGCCGAGGGCGAGCCGGTGGCCGGCCAGCGCGTACCGGTGGTGCAGCCCGGCGGGAGTGCGGGCCATCCCCTCGGGGGTGGGCAGCTCCAGGAAGTGGGCGGCGTCCTGGTGCAGGCCCGCCGCCGTGCGGGCGGCGGCCATGGTGGCCAGCGGCAGACCGGCCGCCACTCCCCAGGCCTCCGGCCGGACGTGGGCGAAGGCGGCGCGCCCGGCCTCGTCGGCGGCCCGCAGGTCGCCCTGGCGCAGCGCCGTCTCGGCCCGCAGCGCGGCCAGCAGGGCGTGCCAGTTGGCGCCGCAGCGGGCGCCGGCCCGGTCGGCGAGCGGTCCGCACCAGTGGGCGGCCCGGTCGGCGCGGTCGGCGTACAGCAGGACGGTCAGCGCGGCGGTCAGCGACTCGGTGCGGACGCCGCCGAGCCGCCCGGCGCGCAGGATCAGTTCGGCCTGGACGACGGCCGCGTCCGGTGCGACCGTGCCGGCCATCAGCCCGGCGAGCAGCCGCATGCCGTCGCCCCGGTGGTCGGCCGCGTTCACCGGCCGGCCCGTCTGCGGGCGGGCGGGGTTGGGCAGCAGTCCCGGGTACCAGTAGGCGAGCCAGTACCGCAGGGCCTCGGCGGGGGCTCCGTTGCCGGGTGCGGCCTCGAACCGGGCGAGCGCGGCGACGCCCTGCTCGGTCCGGCCGTGCCAGAAGTGGTGGCGGACGGTCTTCAGTTCGTGCCGCCGCGCGGTGTCCGCGTCGGTCACCGTGCCGGGCAGGGTGGGTACGCACTCGACGGCCGCCGTGCCGAAGGAGCCGAGCACGCCGACGGCGGGGCCGTGGGCCGCTTCGGGCCCGAACCCCCCGGTGCTGGCGGGTCCACCGGTCCAGCCCGCCGCCCTGGCCGGGCCGCCGAGCGGACCGACGACCGGTTCGCCCACCGGTTCGCCGACCGGTTCGCCGAATTCGCCGACCGGCTCGCCGGACGGGCCGCCCGTGAGCCAGCCCGCGAGCCCGTCGGTCCGGCCGCCCACCGGTCCCGTGACGGGCCCGGGCTCCGGCAGCGCCCATGCGCCGCCGAAGCCGGCGGCGCCCCCGAGGGCGTTCCCGGCCGTGCTCCCGACGGCGCTCACGGCGGCGCCGAAACCCCCGGTGCTCCCGACACCACCCACACCACCGACTCCACCGATGTCACCGACTCCACCGGCGCCACCGCCCGCAGCGGCACCCGCGCCGGCACCGACACCGACACCCGCACCCGCACCCGCACCACCACCGCCGACCCCGGCGAGGCCCGGCGGCCAGCCGTACGTACCCGCGCCCGCTCCGGGCCCCGCCTCCGGGCCCGCGACCGTGCCCTGCCCCGGCACCGCCGGCTCCCCGGCCGACAGGGAGCCGCGCAGGTGCCCCTCCGCCACCCGGGCGTGCCCGTGCACGGTCGCGTCCGCCGCCCCGGCCGCCCGCAGCAACCGCCCGGCCCGCTGGTGCAGGGCGGCCAGTTCGACCGGGCGCATCGCGGCGAGCAGGTCCCCGGCGGCGGTCGGGTGGCGGAACCCGCCGTCCCGGAAGAGACCGGCCGCGTGCAGCAGGTAGAGCGCCCTGGGCAGCGAGTCCGGTGCCAGCAGGAGGAGTTCGGCGAGGAGGTCCGGGGTGGCGGACGCGCCGAGCACGGCGACGCCGCGCGCGTAGTGCAGCGCCAGCGGGTCGATCCGGTGCAGGCAGTGCATCAGTCCGCGCCGGTAGCCCTCGCCGACGACCAGCTCGTCCGGGACGCCCGCGGTCTCCTGGTCGCCGATGAGGCTGTGCACGAGCAGCGGGTTGCCGCCGGTGAGGGTGTGCGCCTCGACGGCCAGCCGGACGGACGCCGCGCCGAGCCTGGTCCGGAGGAGCTCGGCGACCAGCTCGGTGGAGAGCAGGTCGAGCCGGATGTGCTGGTGGTGCGGCTGGCGGGCCAGCTCGACCTCGAAGAAGGGGTTGGACGGGGTCATGGTCTCGCGCGAGCTGAGCACGGTGAGCACGCCGGCGCTGCGGGTGCGGCGGACCAGGTAGAGCAGGAACTCCAGCGACTGCGGATCGGCGTCCTGCCGGTCGTCGACGGCGATCAGGACGGGGGCGCGCTCGGCCAGCCGCCGGACCAGCCGGAACAGGCCCTCCAGGGTGCGCTGGGTGAGCCGTCCCTGCGGTCCGTCCGACGGGGCCGGGCGGCCGCCCTCGGCGGCGCCGTCGGCCAGCAGGCGCTCCGCCGCCGCGGCCTCCTCCGGTTCGAGGTCGGCGCCCTGGAGCAGCTGCCGGGCCAGCCCGAGCGGGAACTCCCGCTCCAGCGGCGAGCCGGTGCCGACCAGGACGTGCGCCCCGCGCTCGGCGACGGTGTCGGTGAAGGCGTAGAGCAGGTCGCTGCGGCCGCTGCCGACCGATCCGTGCAGCACGATCACGCTCCCGGCGCCGGCCGCGCACCGGTCGAACGCCTCGCGCAGCCTCCGGTACTCGGGCTCCCGGCCCACCGGGAGGGCTCTGGACAGGTCTCGGGGGGCGGGCGCGGGGAAGGTGGACATCCGTTCTCCTGGAGCTGTGCGCACGGGAGGACGGGCCGCTGGGCGCTCCTCCTCGCACGGGGGCGTGGGCGAGGGAATCGGACGGACCGACCGAGACGGGCAGGGCTGCCCGGCCGGCCGACCGGCGTCAGCGACAGAGGGAGCTGGCGCGCCGCAGCAGGTCGACGTCGAGCCTGGCCACCAGCCTGAGGCTCGCGGCGTTGCGTCCGCCCGCCCGCTGTTCCACGACGTTCTCCATCCCCCGCGCCCTACCGGGCCATGACCGCGCTTGTGACGACGCGTCACCTGAACGCCACGCCACCCGGCTTATCCCCGGGGCACCCCACCGCGGTGTGGGGGTTGCCAGTCAGCCGGCCGGGGCCTGTGGCTGACATTCTTCGCCGACACCGAGTTTAGGAAGGCGCCGCCGATCCCGTCAATTGCGGGAACCCCCGGCGGAACACGCGAATCCGCCGGTCCGGACCTCGGGCGCCGCCTCGTGAAACGGGGCGCAATCCGGCCGCAACACCGTTGCCACACTTGGGCGGTGAGCGGACGGCCGGGTCCGGACCGGCGGTTCCGGTCTGACGGGTCGTCGGTCGGTAGGGGGTCGACAGGGGTGCTTCGGCCGGGCGTGCGCGAAGGGCCCGGACGGCCGCGATCAGCAGGCGCAGCTGATGCCGGATCGGGGCGCGGTCAGGTCGTCCACGGGGCGCTGCCCGGTGCCGTGGTCGGTGTCGTAGGCGAAGCCCTCGCGGGCCCAGTACTCGAAACCGCCGAGCATCTCCTTCACCCGGTAGCCGAGTCGGGCGAAGGCGAGCGCGGCGCGGGTGGCGCCGTTGCAGCCGGGGCCCCAGCAGTAGGTGACGACGGTCGCCGCGGGGTCGACGAGCGCGGGCGCCAGTTCGGGGATCCGCGCGGTCGGGATGTGCAGCGCGCCGGGGATCCGGCCCTGCGCCCAGGCCGCTTCGGCCCGGGAGTCGACGACCACGAGTCCGGGGACGCCGGCGGCGAGGTCGGCGCGCACGTCGGAGACGTCGGCCTCGAAGGCGAGCCGGGCCAGGTAGTGGGCGGCGGCGGCCGAGGGCTCGGCGGCGGGGACGGCGAGAACGGCACTGCTGGTCATGTCGGGGCTCCTTGCCTCGGCCGGGGCGGTGATCCGATCCTCGCCCGCGCGGGTCCGGCCGCGCGATCGGCGTGATCGCCTGCTCCCGCCAAGATCCCGCCAGGCCTCCTCCCCGCTCCGTACCACGGCGCCGTACCCGGACACCTCGGGCACTCCGAACACCTCGGACACTCCGGGCGCCCCCGAGCCCCGAGACCCCCGACCCCCGCGGAGCCGCCGGGTCCGACGCCGGGCGCCCCGAGCCCCGCTATCCCGCCAGTCCGTGCTCCGCCAGCCTCCCCCGCAGCCCGGCCAGTTCGTGCCGCACCAGCGCCGGCAGACCCGCCCCGCCGCCGTCCGCCGCGAGCACCGGGGCCAGCAGCTCGGCCGCCGCCCGGGGGTCGCGCGCCACCAGCAGGCAGTCCGCCACCCGGACGGTGAACAGCAGGCGGGCGACGGGCAGTTGATCGGGGGCGAGGAGCGCGAGGGCGGTCTCGGCGGCGTCCACGGCCCGGCGGGCGAGCCGGAGGTCACCGACGGCGGCGGCCGCGTCGCGCAGCGCGGCGGCGGCGCCCGCCTCGACCCGCAGCCGCATCGAGGCGATGGAGAGCCAGGCCGCGTCGGTCTCGTCGCGGGTGTCGATGTGGTCGAGGTGGAGCCGGGCGCGGGCGAGGTGCCGGACGGTGGCGCGGACGTCGCCGGCCAGGGCGTAGGCGCGGGCCTGGCCGATCTGGCTCATCGCGCCCGCCCAGTGCCGGCCGGGTGCCGCCCGGGCCATCTCGCGGGCGTAGCCGAGGGCGGCGGCGGGGTCGCCGTCGAGGCGGGCGAGGGCGCTCATGTCGCTGAGCGCGGCGACCTGGGTGGCGGGGTCGCCGGCCAGCTCGGCCCAGCCGAGCGCGCGGTCGAAGCAGGCCATCGCGGTGGCGTTGCGGCCGTCCTGCATGCGCAACGCACCCGCGGCGTGGGCGTATTCGGCGGCGAGCCGGGCGAGCGGACGGCGGGCCCGGTCGGCCGGGTGGGCGGCGAGGCGGCGCAGGATGACGCGGAGGGTCTCCTCGACGGCGACGGTGCCCGGTCCGGCGGGGGCCTCGCCGGCGCGGAGGTGGGCGGCGAGCAGGCCGGTGAGGGCGTGCGCGGTGTCGGGGTCGAGGGCCGGCGCCGTGGCGGGGTCGGCGGCGCGGAAGGCGTCGTGCAGGGCGGCGAGGTCGCCGGGTTCGGGGACGGCGCAGCCGGCGGCGTCGTGGAGCGGGCAGAGCATCCCGTAGTCGGGGAGGCGTGCGGGCAGCCAGACGGAGAGCCCGGGTGGGAGGGCCGGGCCGACGAGGGAGACGGGCGGATCGGGCAGCGGCGGCCGGGCCCAGCCCGTGGGCGGCGCCGCGGTGTCCTCCGGCACGCCGTCCTCGGCCCGGCGGCAGGCGGTGCGCAGTTCGCCCCCGGCGGCGAGGAGGTCGTCGAGGCGGTCGGCGAGGCGGGGGCTGGTGCGGCGGGTGCCGTGTTCGAGCTTGCTGACGGCGGTGTGGTCGTAGCCGATCTCGGCGCCGAGCTGGGCCTGGGTGAGGCCGGCCCGGCGGCGCCACTGCCGCAGGCGGATGCCGAAGGCACGCCAGAGCTCGTCCTCGGCGAGGGTTGCCGCGGCGCGGTTCCGGTGCAACGGGGCTGCCCTCCCGAGTGCGCTCCCGGGCCTTCCGGTGGGGAGGTCCGCTGAGGAGGACGGTACTGGACGGAGCGCCCCTCCGTACATGACGTGGTCTCAACCACTTTTCCCCTCTGGTCTCAACCTCTCCACTATGTGGTCTCAACCTCTGCACCTGCCCTGGCCTCCCGCGCTGCCCTTCCGGACACCAACACCGGTACGGGACAGCCGGCTTGACAGAACTTGCCAAACACTCGAAGTGCCCGCCGTACCCGTTGACCGTGGCATGACGGCGTGTGAGGGTTCCGGCACCCGAGCGCGGACGCCCGCAGCGGCCGTCCCCCATGCGGCCCGCGGTGAGCGCCTTTCCGGCACGCCGTCCGCGGTCGAGCACCCCCACGTTCGAGGAGCCTCGGAATGAAACGCAGATTACTGACGGCGGGCACCACCCTGGCCGTCCTGGCCGGCATGCTCACCGCCACCGCGGTCGGGCAGGCCGCCGCCGACCCGGGCCCGACGGCCGTCGCGCCGCCGAGCGCGCTGACCGCCGCCGTGAACGCCGCCGACCAGGCGGCCGCGGCAGGCCTGGACGCCCTGGCCAAGGGGCCGGGCGAGACCTACGAGCGCCAGTCCGTCACCCCCTGGCTCGCCGGCCTCTACTCGGTCGCCTACGAGCGCACCTACAAGGGCCTCCCGGTGGTCGGCGGCGACGCCGTCGTCATAGCCGACGGCCAGGGCAAGGTCCGCGGATCGCAGTCCGCCTCCTCCGGCCCGATCGGCGTGCCGACCACGCCCCTGGTCAGCGCCGCCAACGCGGAGAAGACCTCCCGCACCAAGCTGGCCACCGTCGACGGCGTGCAGACGCGCCGCCTGGTCGTCCGGGTCAAGGACGGCGCCGGCCGCCTCGCCTGGGAGACCGTCCTCACCGGCCGCACCGCCACCGCGCCCAGCACCCTGCACGTCTTCGTCGACGCCCGCAGCGGCGAGGTCATCGACAGCTACGACGACGTCCGGGCCGGCACGGTCAACAGCAAGTGGAACGGCCCGTCGCCGGTCACCATCAGCACCACCGGCTCGGGCAGTTCGTACTCCCTGCGCGACCCCGGCCGGCCGGGCCTGAGCTGTGCCGACTACTCCACCGGCCAGGTGTTCACCAAGTCCTCCGACTCCTGGGGCAACGGCAGCTCCACCAGCAAGGAGACCGGCTGCGGCGACGTCATGTTCGCGGCGCAGAAGGAATGGGACATGCTCCGGGACTGGCTGGGGCGCAACGGCCACAACGGCAACGGCGGGAGCTGGCCGGTCAAGGTCGGCCTGAACGACGTCAACGCCTACTGGGACGGCTCCTCGGTCTCGATCGGCCACAACAACGCCAACGAGTGGATCTCCTCGATCGACGTCGTCGGCCACGAGTTCGGCCACGGCATCGACCAGTTCACCCCGGGCGGCGCCAACAACGAGAACGGCCTGGGCGAGGGCACCGGCGACATCTTCGGCGCACTGACCGAGGCCTACGCCAACCAGCCCGCCCCGTACGACAACCCGGACTACACCGTCGGCGAGATGGTCAACCTGGTCGGGCGCGGCCCGATCCGCAACATGGCCAACCCCTCGCTGGTCAACGGCGACCCGAACTGCTACTCCTCCTCGATCCCGAGCACCGAGGTCCACGCGGCCGCCGGCCCGCTGAACCACTGGTTCTACCTGCTCGCCGAGGGCTCCAACCCGGGCGGCGGCAAGCCCACCAGCCCGACCTGCAACAACTCCACGATCACCGGTGTCGGCATCAAGGACGCGGGCCGGATCTTCTACGGCGGCATGCTGCTCAAGACCAGCGGCATGACCTACAAGAAGTACCGGGTCACGACCCTGACCGCCGCCAAGAACCTCGACCCGAGCTGCAACCTGTTCAACCGCACCAAGGCGGCCTGGGACGCGGTCAGCCTGCCCGCCCAGAGCGGCGAGCCGACCTGCAACGTGACGGGCCCCGAGTTCAACATCACGCTCACCCCGAGCGCCGGCTCCGTCCAGCCCGGTTCGTCGACCAGCGCGACGATCAACACCTCGGTCGTCTCGGGCGGCGCCCAGACGCTCAACCTGACCGCCTCGGGCGCCCCGAGCGGTGCCACCGCGACGGTCACCCCGTCCTCGGTGCAGAGCGGCTCGCCCGCCACGCTGAACATCACGACGTCCTCGTCGACGGCACCCGGCAACTACGTCATCACCGTGACCGCCACCGGTGCCACCACCCACACCGCGCAGTACACGCTGACCGTGGGCAGCACCAACCCCAACCCGAACGCCCCTGACATCAGCGTCGCCAACGTCCAGGCGCACCTGAGCCAGTTCAACACCATCGCCTCGCAGAACGGCGGCAACCGCCGCACCGGCACCGCCGGGTACAGCCAGTCGCTGGCCTACGTGAAGGCCAAGCTCCAGGCGGCCGGCTACACCGTCACCGAGCAGACCTGCTCCACCTGCACCTACACCGCCAACAACCTGATCGCCGACTGGCCGGGCGGCCCGAACGACCAGGTGACCATGTTCGGCGCGCACCTGGACGGCGTCTCGGCCGGCCCGGGCATCAACGACAACGGCTCCGGCTCCGCCGTGCTGCTGGAGACCGCACTGGTCCTGGCGCAGCAGAACCCGACCATGAGCCGGCACGTCCGGTTCGCCTGGTGGACGGGTGAGGAGCAGGGCCTGCAGGGCTCGAAGCACTACGTGAACCAGCTGAGCTCCACCCAGCGCAGCGCGATCAAGGGCTACTACAACTTCGACATGGTCGGCTCGCCCAACGCGGGCTACTTCATCAACAACGTCAACTCCGCCACCTCGGCGCCGATGAAGGCGTACTGGGACTCGCTGAACCTCCAGCCGGAGGAGAACGTCGAGGGCCAGGGCCGCTCGGACGACGCCTCGTTCCAGTCCGCGGGCATCCCGACCTCGGGCTACGCGGCCGGCGCCAGCGCCACCAAGACCTCGGCGCAGGCGTCCAAGTGGGGCGGCACCGCCAACCGGGCGTACGACTCCTGCTACCACTCGGCGTGCGACACCACCAGCAACATCAACGCCACCGTGCTGGACCGCAGCGCCGACGGCGTCGCCTACACCCTGTGGAAGACCTCGGTCGGCACCGGGCCCATCCCGACCAACGACTTCTCGGTCGCGGTGAACCCTGGCAGCGGCACGGTCAAGCCGGGCGAGTCGACCAACGCGTCGGTCTCCACCCAGACCACCTCCGGCTCGGCCCAGACGGTGAACCTCACCGTCACCGGTGCCCCGGCCGGCGTGACGGCCTCGGTCAGCCCCTCCTCGGTGCAGTCCGGCGGCTCGGCCACGCTGAGCGTCTCGGTCGCCTCCTCGGTCGCGCCCGGCACCTACAACCTGACCGTGACGGGCGCCGGCTCGGTCAGCCACTCCACCTCCTACTCGCTGGTGGTCGCCAACGACCCGGGGCCGGGCAACGGCACCTGGGCGGCGGGCACCACCTACAAGGCCGGTGACACCGTGACCTTCAACGGTGTCAGCTACCGGTGCCTCCAGGGCCACACGGCCCAGGTCGGTTGGGAGCCCCCGATCGTCCCGGCCCTCTGGCAGCAGATCTGAGCGGACCGGATCTGTTCCGGGGACGGGACACAGGCGGTGCCGCGGTTCGTCGAGGGGGACGAACCGCGGCACCGCCGCCGTCGTTCCGGGCGGCCCCGCCTGGTCCGGGCGCCCGCCCCGGCCCGGCGGGGCTACTCGGCGCAGTCGGCCCGGCCCTCGATCGCGGCCTCGGCCCTCAGCTCGTAGCCGCCCGGGGCGGGGTCGGGTCGCACGGGGCCGACCCGCAGCAGGGTGTGCCCCGCGGCGGTCTCCCGGCCGTAGCAGGTCTGGCCGATCCGGGCGGCGCGGGCGGGCGTCCAGCCGCGGGCCGCCAGTTCGGCGGCGTAGTACCGCGTCACCTCGGCCGGGTCACCGGGGTAGGTGTAGGTGCGCCCGGCGGACAGCAGGTTCTCGCCGTCGCCGTCGGTGCAGCGGCCGCCGGTGGCGGGCCCCTCCGCCCGGGCGCCGCCGGGGGCCAGCCCCAGCTCCTCCAGGCCCGCCAGGGCGGTGGTCCGGGCCTCCGGGACGTCCGGGCAGCGGTCGGTGTGCAAGAGGAGGAGGGCGCCGCACCCGGCGGCCGCGGCGAACAGGACGGCCGCGAGGGCGGGCAGGGCCCGGACGACCAGGGTGGAGCGGGGCTTCGGCACGGTGCTCTCCGAATCGGTTCGACAGGACGTTTCCAACAGGACACCTCGGCAGGTCACCTTCGACAGGCCACCCCCGACGGGTCGCCTCCGACCGGGGTCGGAAGCCAGGGGTCGGGACGACGGACGGCGCACGCCGGAGCGTGCGCCGTCGCGGTCTCACGGTCGCGCCGTCACCGGCGCGCGGTCACCAGAGGATGTCCCGGGCGTACAGGCTCCGGCCGATGGTGCGCAGGTTGTACATCATGCCCCACAGCCCGTACCACCAGTACGACACCCACATGTAGGACCAGCCGCCCCAACTGCCGGCGAAGGACCTGGCGATCGAGTTGTTGTGCTGGTCGACCGCGGTGTCGCAGTCCCGCCCGCTGGTGCCGCGGCACCGCTCGCCGTACTCGTGGGCGTCGCCGATCCGCTTCGCCGCGTAGTAGCCGAAGAAGAAGGTCAGCGCGGACTGCCACATGAAGTGCCGGGTGGCGTTGTTGCGGGCACCGCTGCCGGTCAGGGCGAGGGCGATGCCGGAGATGGTGGTCGCCAGCGAGCAGCCCCAGATGCCGAGCCGGCCGCAGGCCTTGACCTCCTCGTAGTGGCGGCGCCAGTCGAAGCGGCCGTCCAGGTCGTAGCGGTTGAGCGGGTCGCCGTGGGTGTACTCGTAGGCGTTGGCGTTGCCGCCCGCCACCGGGTCGGCGGACAGGAAGCGGCCGGTCGCCGGGTTGTACAGGCGCACGCCCATCAGGGTCAGTCCGCTCGGGGTCTCGTCCGAGCGGACCTGCCCGCCGAGCCAGCCGTAGCGCACGGCGGGCTGTCCGGCCCGCGGGTTGCCGTACTCGTCGTGGTCGAGGACGGTCGGCGCGACGGCGGTGTCCAGCGGGAGCCGGAGCGCGACGTCACCGTGCAGGTCGGTGAACTGGAGGACGGTGCTGGTGGCACCGGTCTTCGCCGTGGTGGCGGCGAGGTCGCCGGCCGCGCCCGCGACGTTGCGGGTGACGTTGCCGGCCGCGTCCTCGGTGATCCACCGGGGGCTGTCGCCGTCGTTGGCGAAGTGGTTGGTGCGGGCCGCGGTGGCGGTCCAGGTGCCGGCGCTGTTGGTCTCGGCGGTCCAGGCGCGCTGGCGCTGGGCGGAGTCGAGGGTCCAGGTCTGCCGGGCGGCGCCGGTGGTCTGCTGCTGCACCAGGTCGCTGGTGAAGTAGGCGAGGGCGGTGCCGGGCAGCGCCGTGGTCCGGCCGAACGCGTCGTAGGCGTAGCCCGCGTTGACCAGGCGGTCGCCGCTGTCGTGGGTGTTGGTCTGGGTGGTGGCTCCCGAGGTGGTGCAGGCCTGGCCGCGCGGGGCGGTACTGGTGGCGAGGGCGGTCCGGTTGGTGTTCCGGTCGAAGGTGTAGCCGCGGTTGACGCAGACCGCGTCGACCGAGGTGTCCTGGACCTGCACGAGGCGTCCGGCACCGTCGTAGGCGTAGGTCTGCGCCGCCGTCACGCCGGGCGTGCCGGTGTGGGTGGCCCACTGGCCGTGGACGGTCTCGGTGATGCCGTCGACCAGGACGACGGTGCCGTCCGAGTCCTTGGTGTAGGTACGGCTGACGGCGGCCCCGGAGGGTGCCTGGCCGACGGTCAGGGTGTAGCCGCCGGGCAGGCCCTGGGTGGTGATCCGCCCGTCCGCGTCGTAGCGGGCGGTGAAGGTTCCGGCCACCGAGTCGGTGACCGAGGTGGCCTTGCCGCGCGGGTCGACGGCGGTGTCGTAGGTGTAGGTGGTGGTCGACGGCACGCTGTCGGTGGTCTTCACCGGCCGGTTCAGCGCGTCGTACTCGGTGGTGGTGACCCCGCCGTCGGCGTCGGTGTACGAGATCAGGCGGCCGAGCGCGTCGTAGGCCTGGTCGATGGTGCCGCCGCCGGCGGAGGTCTGCCGGGTGATCCGCCCGTTGGCCGGGTCGTAGCCGACCGTGACCGACGGGACGGCGGTGCCGACGCCGCCGGTGACGGCGGTGGTGACCGGGCGGCCCGCCGCGTCGGCGGTGACCACGGTGGTGCGGGTCGTGCCGTTGGCCGTCTCGTCGCTCTGGGCGAGCTGGCCGAAGAGTCCGTACTGGACGGTCTTGGTCACGCCCTGCGCCGGGTTCGCGCCGCCGCCGGTGATCGCCGCCGCCGGGGCGGTGCGGCAGAGCAGGTCGGCCCACTCGGGACGGCCCGCGCAGGGGCCGGTGCCGTCGGCGGTCCAGTACGTGGTGAGCGTGGTGCCGGCGTCGGTGCCGTTGGACGCGGGCAGTGCGGTGGAGGCCGTCCGGCCCTTGGCGTCGTAGCCGGTGACGGTGGTGAGCGCGAGGCCGTCGGCGTCCTGGACGGAGCGGGTCGGCAGGCCGAGCGCCCAGTCGTAGACCGTCCGGTCCTTGCGCTGCTCGGCGAAGACCTCGGGCCAGGCCCGCAGCCAGCCGCCGGTGACCGCGGTGGTGACCTGGTCGCGGACCTTGGCGGTGCCGTCGGTCGGACGGCCCTCGTCGTAGGTCTTCACCGTGTGGGTGCGGGCGACCACCTGGCTGCCGGCCTTGGCGAGGACGGTCGCGCCGGCGGTGGCGTCGGCGGCCAGGGTGACCCGGTGCAGCGGGCCGTACGTGTCGGTCTCGCGCTGCCCGTCGGCGCTGCGCACCGTGCTGGTGGAGAGCAGTCGGGCACGCTCGCCGGTGGGCAGCGTGTTGATGCCGAGGTCGGCGAGCTTCGCCGCGGCGCCGGTGCCGGTGCCGAGGGCGAGCTCGCGGTTGGCGGCGGTCAGCGAGCGGACCTGGTTGCCCCACTTGTCGAACTCGGTGGTGGTGATCCGGTGCCCGGGGGCGGCCGAGTTGACCTGCTGCCCGGAGGCGTCGAGGTAGCCGATGACGGCGCGGGTGTAGTCGCCCTGGTCGAGGTCGGCGCCCTGGTGGGAGGCCGGGACCTGGTCGGGCGGGAACACCGCGGTGGCGTCGGTCGGCAGGTCGGTCTGGCCCCAGGCGGCGGCCGCCGCGGCGGACAGGTCCTCGGGGGCCTTGGCGCCGGTCAGCGGCACGCCGTAGACGAAGCTGGTCGTCGCGGTGCCGTTGACGGTGGAGGTGGTGCCGGGGGCCAGCGTGCTGGTCCACACCTTGGTGAGCATGCCCTCACCGGAGGCGGGCGTGCCGGGGATGTTGCCGTACGCCATGTGGTAGCCGCCGGTGACGCCCGGCGGCAGGACGGCGTCCAGCGCGCCCGCCGCCGCAGTACCGGTCACGTAGTCGTACCGGGTGGTGGAGGCGGTGCCCAGGCGCGGGTCCCAGGCCAGGCGCAGCGCGCCGGTGCTGTCGTAGCGGTAGGCCGCGACGTCGGTGGCGGTGGCGTTGGCCGCGCCGGGCGCGGTGGCCCAGAGGCGGATGCCGCTGACCTGGTTGGCGACGTCGCCGAAGGTCGCCGGGTCGGTGGTGCCGGTGGCGGTGGTCGCGGCGCCGTAGACGAGCTGCAGGACGCGGCAGCCCTTGACCGTCGGGTCCGCCGAGCAGGTCGCCGCCGGGACGGCGGTGGTCGGGGCGATCATCATGCGCGGCCGGGTCAGCGTCTTGCCGTCCACGGTGACGGTCTCGGAGACGATCTTGCTGGTGGTGTCCGAGATGCCGTCGATCAGGCTGGTGGCGACCGTCCAGGTGGTGGCGGACGGGCCGGCCTTGGCGAAGGTCAGGACGGCGCCGTCGGTGTCGGAGAGGGTGAAGTCCCCGGTGGCGAAGGAACCGCGCAGGGTCAGGTGCTCACTGCCCGGCTCGGGCACCCAGCCGTCGCCCGCCGCGTTGGCGGTGTAGCCGACGGTGCTGCCGTCGCCGGCGGCCAGGTCGAGCGAGGTCGCGGAGGTCTTCCGGATCTCGGTGAACCCCGTGCCCAGCGAGTCGGCGCCGACGCCGGAGAGCCAGTTCGGGCCGAAGATGGCGGCCTGGCCGGTCCGGTCGGCCGCCGCGAACGGGTCCCGGGAGGAGTGCGTGCGGCTGACCGTCATGCCGAAGAACGACGCGTCGCTGGTGCTGACGGTGAGGTCACCGGTCAGCAGGTTGACGGTGCCGGGGCCGGCCTGGGTGGTGGTGGCGCCGTCCGCCTTGCGGTCGACGATCAGTTGCACCGGCTCGGCGGAGACGGCCGCGCCGCCCGCGCCGGTGAAGTCGGCCCGGACCTGGACGGTGCCGTCCGGGGTGACGGTGGCGGTGGTGTTCCAGACCAGTGCCGGGCTCTTCCCGGCGGTCAGGGCGACCGGCCACGCCGTCAGCGGCGTACCGGCGTTCGTGACGTCACCGGCCGGGACCGGGGTCCAGGCGTCGGCGTCGGAGCGCCGCCAGGAGAAGGACACCTGGTTGTAGACGGCGCCGTCGGCCTCGGCGGCCAGCGGCACCCGGGCGGCGGTGCGGGTCGAGTCCGCGGGCGCGGTCACGCCCCCGGCGCCGACCTGGAAGGTGTGGGCGGCCGCCTCGGAGCGGTTCTCCGCCCGGTCGGTGGCCCGCACCCGCAGGGTGTTGGTGCCCGCCTTGTCCGGGGTCACGGTGAGCGCGACCGGGTTCGTCGAGCCGTTGGTGGCGACCTCGGTCCAGTTGGTGCCGTCCAGCGACCACTCCAGGCCGCTCTGGTCGCCGGCCGGGGGCGTGACGGTGAAGACGCCGCTCTGTCCGGCACCCTTGACCCACTGCCCCGACGGGTAGTCGGTGGAGGCGATCGCGGTCGGCGCCGAGGGCGCGGAGGTGTCGACGGTGAAGTACGCCCACGCCGACCAGTTGTTGTTGTAGTGCAGGCCGTCGTACGGCGAGGTGCGGAACTTGTAGGTCCTGCCGTTGGCCAGCACCCCGGCCGGAACGGTCACCGAGGCCGGCTGGCCGCTCGGGACGTACGGCGAGACCAGGACGTTGCCGACCTGGGTGTCGGTGGCCGCGTCGAAGATCTGGAAGGTGCCGTCGACCTTGTCGTTGTTGGGGTCGACGAAGGTGTCCCGCAGGGTCGGGGTGGTCGAGTCCACCCACCAGGTGCCGGCCGGGTCCTTGTAGAACGGCGAGCCGGCCTGCTGGTCGGTGCCGGTGCGCGGGCGGTAGTTGTAGGTGACCGTCAGCTTGGGGACGTTGGTGGCGGCGTTGGCGGAGTTGACCTCCTTCCAGTACTTGGTGGAGGTCTCGTCGGGGGCGCGCAGGCCCATGCCGGAGGTGGTGTTCTTCGCCGAGGTCCAGGTCTGGACGAGGTTGGTGACGTCGGCGTTGATCCAGCCGTCGCCGCCGCAGGCGTCGCGGCCCTTGGTCTCGGTGGAGGTGGCCTTCTTGGAGTTCCAGGCCGGCTGGGCGGTCCACCGGGAGGCGGTGGAGGCGAGGCCGGTGTCCCAGACCTCCCAGGTGTACGGCTGGCAGTCGCTGTTGCCGGAGTGGAAGTCGTACAGCGACAGGGTGGCCTTGGTGATCAGCGCGTCGGCGATCGGACCGGTGTTCCAGTTGATGAACGCCCGGGCCTCGCGGGAGCTGCCGTCGGCGTTCTTGGTGCCGGAGTTGCCCCAGTAGATCTCGGTGTCGGCCGACCAGTCGACCGTCTCGCCCTTCTGCACGCGGGTGTCGAAGGCGTTGCCGAGCGCGGTGGTGGACGGGTCCACCGTGACGGGGTACCTGGTCGCCGGGTCGGCGAGGAACGCCGCGTCCGGGGTGAAGACCAGGTCGATCCGGTCACCGCGCTGGACGACCTTCAGGTCGACCCCGGCCTGCCGGGCGTGCTCGCTGGAGCCCGGTTCGACGGTGGCGTCCCACATCACCGGCGCGGGCAGCACGGCGCGCTGCTCGCCGGTCCTCCGGTCGGTGAACAGCACGCTGCCGTCCGGCTGCGCCTCGGCCTTCAGGCCCTTGGCGACCAGCGGCATGGTGTAGGAGAAGCCGGCCGCGGCGGGCCGCTGCTTGAGCGTCACGAACTGCTCGAAGCCGGTCCGGGTCGCCTCGACGACGAGGTCGGCGGCCCCGTCGGCGATCGCGTCCCGGTAGGTGGCGCGGGTGCCGTTCAGCTCGGGCTTGGGCAGACCGCCCTGCCACTGGAGCTCGACCTGCTGCTCGCCGGTGCCGAGGGTGACCAGGGTGCGGGCCTGCTGGCGCCCCGCCTGGGCCTCCCCGAGGTTCTTCACCCGCTCGCCGCCGGCGCCTGCCATGCGCAGCCCGCGCGGGTGCGCCTTGGGCTGGACGGAGCCGTCGGCCGCGGACTGGAGGGTGAGGTCGACGTCGGTCCACCGGCCGTCGCGCTGGAAGCGGATAGGGCCGGCGGCGAGTTCGGTGGTGAGGGTGCCGTCCTTGTCGACCCAGGTGGTCGAGGTCTCGGTGCGCTCGGAGAGCGCCTCGACCCGCTTGCCGGTGAGCCGGGCCGCGACCCGGGCGGAGGGCAGGTCGGCCGCGGTGGTGGCGGTGGCGGCACCGGGCTGCCGGGGCCCGGCCGGTCCGGCGGCGGCGGTGGCGAGGGCGGGCTGGGTGCCCGCGAGCAGGGACACCGCGACCGCCGCGGCGACCGTCCCGCTCAGCGCCCGGAGGGCGCGGCCCGGCCGCGCGGCGGCGGGCCTCCCGGATCTGCCTCCGGGTATGGGGTGGTTCATGGGAGCTCCTTGACTCGCCGTCGAAGGTGACGGCGGAAGACCGGAGCATAGGGATCTCGTTGACGGGTCAACATCAACCCAAATCCTGCCAAAGGGTCCAGCGCGGTCCAATACCAGCCGGTAGTCGTGCAATCGTGATCAAGATCCACAAGGGATTCACCCGGCTTCACCGATCTGACGCCCGGCGGGCGGACCGTCACCGGCCCCCGTCCGGCTGACGTAGAGTCAGCGCGGACCCGACGCAGGTCCCCGACCGAGGAGGCACCCGTGACCACCACCGCGCACCCCGGCCCCGGCCCCGACCGCGCCCCCTCCACCCCCGCCTCCGGGCCCTCCCCCGTGCCCTCCCCCTCACCCTCCCCCTCACCCTCACCCTCCCCCGTGCCGGAGCTCCCCGCCGAGGCGGTCGAGGAGTGGCGCACCGAGGAGGCCGAGCTGGTCGACCTGCTGGCCCGCACCCACCGGCGCCTCGGCGGCGTCGCCGCGTTCCGGATCGGCCCGCGGCCCACCGTGCTGGTCACCGACCCGGAGGCCGTCCAGCACGTGCTCGGCCGCCACCCCGAGCGCTACGTCAAGCGCTCCCACCGCGCCCGGCTGCTCGCCGGCGAGGGCGTCCTGTCCGCCACCGGCGACGCCTGGAGGCGCCAGCGCCGCATGCTCCAGGCCCAGTTCACCGGCACCGGGATGCGCCGCTACGAGCAGCGGATCGCCGCGGCCGCCCAGCGCGCCGCCGACCGCTGGTCCGGGTACGCACGCACCGGCGAGAGCTTCGACGTCGCCGACGAGATGCGGCACTTCGCCCTCGACACCATCTGGCGCGCCCTCACCGGCCACCCGCTCGACACGGCCACCGAGCACGAACTCGACCGCATCGCCACCGTGGTCGCCGCCCTCCCCCAGCTGCCCTCGGACGGCGACCAGGCCCACGAGGCGGTCGCCGCCGACCTCGCCAGGATCGACGCCGTCGCGCACGCCGCCATCGACGCCGCCCGCCGCCGCGAGGACGGCCCCGACGGGCCCGGCGTGCTCCGCGTCCTGCTCGACGCCGCGAAGCAGCACCCCGAGTACACCGACCGGCTGATCCGCGACGAGCTGGTCACCCTGCTGGTCGCCGGCCACGAGACCACGGCCACCACGCTGACCTGGCTCTTCCTGCTCCTCGACCGCCACCCCGGCGCCCGCGAGTGGGCCCTCGCAGCCGGCCCCGAGGGCTCGCCCGAGCGGCGCGAGGCCGTCCAGGCGCTGGTCAGCGAGACGCTCCGGCTCTACCCGTCGGCCTGGATCCTGCCCCGGCACGCGCTCACCGACGACACCCTCGCCGGCCACCGCATCGAGGCCGGCACCGACCTGCTGGTCTGCCCGTACCTCACCCACCGCGACCCGGCCCTCTGGCCCGACCCCGGCCGCTTCGACCCGACCCGGTTCACCGCCGGCGGCGCCCGCCCGGCGCACCTGGCCGCCTACCTCCCGTTCGGCCTCGGCGCCCGCGCCTGCCTGGGCACCCAGTTCGCCCTCCGCGAGTCCGTCGCCGTGCTCGAACTCCTCCTCCCCGCCCACCGGGTGGACTTCCTCAGCACTCCCGCCGGCGCCGCCTACAGCATCACCGTCCGCCCCGACGGCCCGACCCCGGCGGTCCTCGCGGAGCCGTGAGCACCGCCGGGGGCGGGACTGCCGGAGGCCGCCGGGGCCGGCGGGGTACCCCCGTCGCCCCCGCGGCCGGCACCATCGTGACCTGCGCCGTCGTGGCGACGCAGGCAACCGCCGCGTTCGCGGAAGCCGGATTGCCAGCCCACATTCGCACGCACTAACGTTCGACCGCGCACCGGTCGCCGATGTGATGGAAACTCACCTGGCGATCAGTCGGAATGCGCGCATCCCATCGAACGAATCCCCTCCCTCGTTTGCCGGACGTGACACGCCTGGCCCGCGTACGCGGATCGCGGGGACACTGCTGCGAAGGCGAACTGACACATCATGCGAGAATCCCGTGCTCCCGGACGGCTGAGGGGCCCGCTGGCGAGAAGCCTCGCACTCCTGTGCGCGGGCGGTCTCGCGCTGGCCGCGCCCGGAGCCGCGTTCGCGGAAGCCTCCGTGACGGCGAAGCAGGCCGGCCCGGCCCTGACGACCGCCGCGCGGGTCTCCGGTGACGTCGACCTCGACGGCGTTCCCGACTTCCTGACCCCGGCCGCCGACGGCTCACTGACCCTGTACCGGGGCGGCAGCGCCGGCGGGGCCGGGCCCGAGACGGCGTCCACGGCGAGCAGGAGCCCCCGTGGGGACGACTGGAACAACTACCTGCTGGCCCACCGGGGCGCCTACGTCGGCAGCGGCGACTCGCTGTTCGCGTACCACAAGACCGAGAAGCAGCTCTTCCTCTACATCAACGATGCGGAGGCGTACCCGGACCCCGCCCCCGGCCACTTCACCCGCACACCCCTCCAGCTGGGCACCAGCAGCATCTGCGAGCAGGGTATCGACGGCACCTGGAAGCAGATCACCCAGCTGACGGCGGTCCAGCGGGGCGCCGGGGACACCAACCTCGTCACCGTCGAGAACGGCCACCTGCGGTACTACCCCTCCAGCCCCCTCGGCGACTGCAACTTCGGCGCCGGTGTCGAACTCGGCGCCGAGGGTGCCGACTGGAGCGGCTTCACCCTGATGTCCCCCGGTGACGTCGCCGGCGTGCCGACGCTCTGGGTGCGGGACACCGTGACCGGCGCCGTCACCGGCCTGCCGCTGCCGCTGGACGCCGTGGGCAAGCCCGTGAGCGGCTTCGCGCGCCTGACACTGCCGGCCAACCGGCCCCTGGTGTCCGCGCTCAAGGACGCCGACGGCAAGGACCTGTGCGCCGACATCGACCACGCGTGGACGAGCAACGGGACCGCCTCCCAGCTGTGGAACTGCGCCGACCAGGGCGCGGCTCCCAACAAGCGGTTCACGCTCGGCACCGACGGCTCGCTGCACGTCCTCGGCAAGTGCCTCGACGTCACCGGCGGCGCGACCGCCGGCGGCTCACCCGTCAACCTGTGGGACTGCAACAGCAGCCCGGCCCAGAAGTGGGTCACCGGCCCCTACCCGGGCACGCTGAAGAACCCGAACTCGGGCAAGTGCCTCGACGCGCCGGGTGCCGCCACCGCGGGCACCCACCTGGCGATCGGGGACTGCGACAACGGGGCGGGCCGGCGGTGGACGGCCCCCGCCGCCCACCCCGTGCTCCCGGTCGGCCTCGCCGACGGCACCTTCCCCACCGTGGACTCGCCCGGTGACACCGACGCGGACGGCCGCCCCGAACTGATCGCCACCGTCGCGGACGGCCGGGTCGTCCAGTACCCGAGCGCCGCCCCGGACGGCGACCAGCCGCGCTTCGGCCGGCCGCGGGTGATCTCGGGGGCGCCCGTCGGGCAGAGCATCCGTTCCGTCCACAACCCGGCCCGTTGCCTCGACAACTACGGCGCCCCCGACAACGGCGCCCTGCGCCTCTACGACTGCTGGGGCTCCGCGAGCCAGCGGTTCACCTTCGCCCTCGACGGCACCCTGCGGACCGGGGAGCGCTGCGTCACCGTCCAGGACAACCGGACCGACCCGGGTGCGCCGGCCGTCATCGTGGGCTGCCAGGGCACCGGCGGCCAGATCTGGAAGTACCGCCCCGACGGTACGCTCCACAACCCCGCCTCGAACACCTGCCTGGACCTTCCCGGTTGGAACGACGCCAACGGCACGGCCCTGACCGTCTGGTCGTGCAACGGCGGCACCAACCAGCGCTGGAACCTCGCTCCCGACAGCGCCTGACCGGCCCCCGAACGGCCGGGGGCCCGCGACGCGCACCGCGTCGCGGGCCCCGCTCGTTCGCCCGGCGCCCTCCCCCGCCGCACGCACTCCGGCCGGAACCGCCCCGGCCCGCCGCGGCGAGCCCTACGCCAGCGGACCGTAGTAGCCGCCGAGGAGCTGGAAGTAGGCCGGGTCCAGGGCGTTGAGGAACGGGGGCGCCGACCTGATGTCGGTCTTCGTCCGGCCGATGTGGACGATCCGCTCGGCCGGGTCGATCCTGGTCACGGTGCCGGCCGGCAGCAGCACCTGGTGGCCGAAGAGCCAGCCGGTGTCGACCACCAGGTAGGCGGCGTCGACCTCCGCGGTGTGCCGGTCCACCTTTCCCACGTAGCCGTCGAGGGCGTGGACCGCGAAGCCGGTGAGGTCGAGGGCCGGGGCGTGCCCGGACCCGCCGGTGTAGCGCCACAGGGCGTCGTTGTCGTTCATCGGGACTCCTTCTCCTCCAGCAGGGTTCGGGTTCTCTCGCAGCCGGTCCGCGTGCGGGTCAGCGGCGGCGGCCCGCACCGGCCGCGGTCGTGAAGGAGATGAGCGCCGCGGCGACGCCGACCTGGAGCAGGTGGCGGATCCAGTCGACCCCGCCGGTGTGCCGTACGCCCAGCGCGCCCGCGAGGGCGTTGCCGACCAGGGCGCCGGCCAGACCCAGCAGGACCGTCAGCCACAGCGGCACGGGCTGGCGGCCCGGCAGGACGAGCTTGGCGAGCAGGCCGACGACCAGCCCGATGACGAGTGCCCAGATCAGGGTCATGTGCTTGCCTCCCGTTCGGCTCCGTGCGCCCGGCCGGTCGGCCGGGGGCGTCCACCGTCTGCCCCGGACCGGCGGGTCCACTCCTCCCGGATCCGCACCCGGCGCCCCCGAGGTGGGCCGCCCGGCGACTCAGGGGTAGGAGACCACCGTCGACGGGACGGTCGAGGTGCCCGAGGTGGCGGCGCCGGTGCCGTTGATCACGTGCTCGGACCGGCCGTTGCCGCCGAGCGAGACCACCGACAGCCCGTGGAACCGCGCACCCGGCCGGACCGGTGCCTGACGACGACGTCGCTGTTGACGACGACCCCGGCGGTACCGGGCCGGCGCGGTACCGGCCCGGCGCGGGCCCGGCGAAAACCGGTGGTACGGGCGGGCGGCCGGTACTACGCTCCGGACACCCCGGA
This sequence comes from Kitasatospora sp. NPDC042419, assembly GCF_056437345.1. Lineage (NCBI taxonomy): Bacteria > Bacillati > Actinomycetota > Actinomycetes > Kitasatosporales > Streptomycetaceae > Kitasatospora > Kitasatospora sp. NPDC042419. The sequence goes on along the minus strand of NZ_JBWKAW010000006.1, from coordinate 370,798 downwards.
GCCGCGCACCCGTACCCGCGCCCGCCCCTACCCCTCCACCGCCCTCGCCCTCGCCCTCGCCCCCCCGAATCGGAGACCGGTTCCCGATGACCGACGCCCTCCTCTCCGGACTGCTCGCCGGCTACGGCATCGCCATGCCGGTCGGCGCGATCTCCGTCCTGATCGTCACCCTCGCCTCACGCGTCTCCCTCGGCCGCGGCATGGCCGCCGCGCTGGGCGTGGCCACCGCCGACGGCCTCTACGCCCTGGCGGCGGTGCTCGGCGGCGCGACCCTCGCCCGGCTGATCACCCCGGCCGCGGGGTACCTGGAACTCCTCGCCGCCGGGGTGCTCGCCGTCCTCGCCGCACGCGGACTGCGCGGCGTCGTCCGCGCGTACCGGCACGAGCAGGACACCACGGCACCGGGCGACGGCACCGGACCCGCCGCCTCGGCGGACGCCTCCCCGTGGCGGACCTACACGGCCCTGGTCGGCCTGACCCTGCTCAACCCGCTCACCGTGGTCTACTTCGGCGCCCTGGTGGTGGGCGGACGGACCGGTCCCCACTCCCTCGGACACGGCCTGGTGTTCGTCCTCGCGGCCTTCGCCGCCTCGGCCAGCTGGCAGGCGCTGCTCGCGTCCGGCGGCGCCCTCCTCCGCCGCGCCCTCACCGGCCCGCGCGGCCGCCTCGCCACCGGCGTGCTCGGCCACGCCGTCGTCCTCGGCCTCGCCGCCCGGCTCGTCTGGTCCGCCTGAACCGTCCGGCCCACCCGCCGCCGCCCGCCGCCCGCCGCCCGCCGCCCGCCGTGAAGCTGCCGGTGAAGCTGCCTCTTGTCCCCGGCCGGGCTGCCATAGCCTGACGCGCGGCGCTCAAGCAGCGCCCAGGCCCACCCGACGCCTCGTCAGAAGCGCGCCACCGCGCGCCCGCCACGTCCGGAAGGATCCGAAGCCCACCCATGACCAGCATCCGCACACGAGCCGCCGCCCTGGCAGCCATCGCCGCGATCGCGTTCGGCACCCTCGCCACGGGGACCGCCCACGCCGCCCCGGCGGCCCCGCCGGCCCCCTCGGCCTCCGGGACGGCCGCTGCCCCCGCCGCGGCCCCGGCCCCGCCCACCCGCATCCCGGCGAACAGCGTGCTCAACCGCAACCAGGCCTGGTACTCGCCGAACGGCAAGGTCATGCTGGCCATGCAGGGCGACGGCAACGTCGTGCTGTACCGCGACGGCAAGGCGATCTGGGTGGCCAAGGGTGCCATACCCAACGGCAACGTCCTGGTCATGCAGGGCGACGGCAACCTCGTCGTCTACGCCGCCGACAACACGCCGCTGTGGTCGAGCGGGACGGGCGGCCGCCCGGGTGCCGAGCTGACCATCTACAGCGAGGGTGCGATCGCGGTCGAGCTGAACGGCAAGGTCCTGTGGACCTCCGCGCCGCCCGCGCCGCTCCCGACCTGCCCGCCGTGGGGTCCGCCCTACCCCGGCCAGGTCATCCCGCCGTGGTGCCCGACCTGGCCCTTCCCGGTGTAGGGCGTGCCTCGGCGCGCCCTGCGTCGACGCACGAAGACCTGACGGAGGCCCTGTGGGCCGTATCCGCCGGGCGGCGGGTACGGCCCACAGGCGGCGCTACGCCTCCGTGGCGCTACGCGTCCTCGGCCGTGCCCGCCTCGTAGGCGGCCAGGGCCTCGGCGCGCAGGTCCTCCTCCGAGGCGCCGCGGCGCCAGTAGCCGGAGAACTCGATCCGGCGCCGGTCGATGCCGCGCTCCCCGACCAGGTGGCGGCGCAGCGCACGGACGGTACCGGCCTCGCCGGCGAGCCAGGCGTACACCCCGTCGGCTCCGTCGCCGGCGAACTCGGCGGTGCGGACCGCCTCGACCAGCAGGTCGGTGCCGATCAGCCACCGCGTCTCGCCGGTGGCGCGGGTGGGCAGGTCCTGGATGTCCTCGGCGTGCGGGACCTGCAGGAACGCGTGCACGGTGACGTCCGCCGGGAGCCACTCCAGGATCGCGGCGGCCGCGGGCAGTGCGGTCTCGTCGGCGGCGAGCAGCACGGTGCGGGTGTCGGCCGGCGGCCGGAAGCCCACGCTGCGGTTGTCCGCGACGGCCGGGCCGAGCAGCAGCACCCGGTGGCCGGGTTCGGCCCGCGCCGCCCAGCGGGAGGCCGGTCCGGTGTCGCCGTGCAGGGCGAAGTCGACGTCCAGCTCCGTGCCGCCGTCGGGGAGTTCACGCTGGGCGCGCACGGTGTAGGAGCGCATGACGGCCCGTACGGACTCGTCGAGGGCGCGCCACTCGGCGAACCAGCCGGCACCGGCCTCGACGGGGAGGACCGGGGCGTCCTGGCCGGGGTGGGGCAGGAAGAGCGAGAAGCTCTGGTCCCGCCCACCGCTCGCGAAGCCGTCGAGCCCCGCGCCGCCGAGGGTGATCCGGATCATGGTCGGGCCGAGCCTGCGGCTGCGGACCACCTCGGCGGCGAAGAAGCCGAACTGCTCGACGGCCTCCGCCACGGCGGCGTCGAGGTCCGCGGCGCCGCCGGTCGCCGCCGTGCCCACCTCGCCCGTCGCGCCGGGCGTCCCCGCCGTGCCCGCCCCGTCCGTCGCGGTCATCCGAGCTTCCGAGCGCTCTGGACGGCCTTGGCCAGGTTCTCCAGCAGCGGGGCCGCGCCCAGCCAGGAGAACCGCGGCACCGCGTCCCACGGCGTGACCTGGCCGGCCTTGACGGCGGGCAGCGCGGCCCAGGAGGGCTTGGCCGCGAGGTCGGCGGGCTGGAGGGCGGTGGTCCGGTTGTCGAGCAGGATCAGGTCCGCCTGGTACTTGGCGGCGTTCTCCCAGCTCAGGGCCTCGTAGTAACCGGCCGGGTCGAGCGCGTCGGGGACGACGAAGTCGATGCCCAGCTCGCGGAAGTACATCAGGTCGGTGCTGAGGGCCGGGTTGGAGACGTAGAAGAGGTCGGCGCTGCCGGAGGCGGCCATGACCTTGAGGCCGCCGGCGGCCTTCGCGGCCTGGCGCAGCGTCTCGGCGGCGGCCTCGAAACGGGCCTTGGCGTCGGTGACCTGCTTGGCGTTCAGGTCCGCACCGAGCGAGGCGGCCAGTTCGGCGTACCGCTTGATGGGCTCGGGCAGCGGGACCCGGGCGGTGGTGATCGCGACGCTGGGAGCGAGCGCGAGGATCTTGTCCTTGCTCTCGTCCGGCACGTACCAGAGGGCGTCCGGGTCGTACATGTGGGTGACCAGGAGCTCCGGGCGCAGGGCCGCGTACTTCTCGATGCCGAACTCGCCCCAGGCGTTGCCGACGATCGTCACCCGGTCGACGTCGAGGTTGCCGGCGGCCGGGTCGGCCTTGCCGTCCGCGCCCTTGGTCTCGCCGAAGACGCCGACCAACTGGGAGTCGAGGCCGAAGTCGTGGAGGGCGGCGGCGGTGCCGGTGAAGGCGACGATCCGCTTCGGGGTGCTCTTGGCGGTGACGGCCTTCTTCCGGTCGTCGGTGAAGGACCAGGCCTTGCCGTCGGCGGCGTCCTGGCCACCCGTCCCCTTCGAGCCGCCGCCGCTGCCGCAGGCGGCGAGGGCGGCGCCGAGGCCGGCGACCCCGGCGGCGGTGAGCACGGTGCGGCGGGTGGGACGTGGGGGACGGGCGATGGGCATGGGAGCGCCTTTGTTCGTGGTGGTGCAGGTGAGGGAGTCGGGGCCGCGGCGACCCGAGATCGACATTAGGTTAGCCTAACCATTGCTTTCTGCCGTCGGCCCCCCGGCGGCGTCCCGTCCGCCGGCTCCCGGAGCACCACCATGCACGACGTCATCCCCCGTTCGGAGCCGCCCGAGCGGGCCGAACCGGCCGGAGGAACCGCGCTGCCCGCGCCGGCCACGCCGCCCACCCCGGCCAAGCTGTCCTCCCCGCCCGCGCCCGCGGCCGCGGCCCCGGCAGCCCCGGCGGACTCGGCGGATCCCGCGGACCTGTCCGCCCCGGCGGCCCCGGCGGCCCCGGCGGACTCGGCGGATCCCGCGGACCTGTCCGCCCCGGCGGACCCGGCGGCCCGGCCGCGCAGCCGGAACCGCGCCCGCGCCCTCGGCCTGGTCGCCGCGCTGCTCCTGCTGGCCGCCGTCCTGGTGCTCAGCGTCGCGGTGGGCGCCAAGGCGCTCTCCCCCGCCGAGGTCTGGCAGGGCCTCACCGACCCCGACTCGCCCGCCTACACGGTCGTCAACCGGATGCGGGTGCCGCGCACCCTGCTCGGGCTGCTCGCCGGTACGGCGCTCGGACTGGCCGGCGCCGTCATGCAGGCCGTCACCCGCAACCCGCTGGCCGACCCCGGGCTCCTCGGCATCAACGCCGGCGCCTCCGCGGCCATCGCCTCCGCGATCGCCTTCCTCGGCATCGGCGGCTTCACCGGCTACGTGTGGTTCGGCCTGCTCGGCGCCGCCGTCGTCTCCGTCCTGGTGTACGCGGTCGGCGGCGGGCGGCAGGCCACCCCCGCCAGGCTCGCCCTGTCCGGCGCCGCGCTGAACGCCGCGCTCTACTCGTACGTCAGCGCCGTGATGCTGCTGGACTCCGCCTCGCTGGACCGGATGCGCTTCTGGACCGTCGGTTCGCTCGCCTCCGCCGTGCCCGCCACCGTCGCCGCCGTCACGCCGTTCGTCCTCGTCGGCCTGGTGCTCGCGCTCGCCCTGGCCCGCCCGCTCAACGCACTGGCCATGGGCGAGGACGCCGCGCAGTCGCTGGGCGCCCGGCCCGCCCGGGTCCGCGCCACCGCCATCGTCGCGGTCACCCTGCTGTGCGGGGCGGCCACCGCCGCCTGCGGGCCGATCGTCTTCGTCGGCCTGACCGTGCCCCACCTGGTGCGCGCCCTCACCGGGCCCGACCTGCGCTGGATGCTGCCGTACTGCGCCGTGCTCGCGCCGGTGCTGCTGCTCGGCTCGGACGTGCTGGGCCGGGTGCTCGGCCGGCCCGGCGAGCTCCAGGTCGGCATCGTCACCGCGGTGCTCGGCGGCGTGTTCTTCCTCCTCTTCGTCCGTCGCGGAAAGGCGGCCCGGGCATGACCGCGACCACACCCCCCGCCGGCCGCACCGAGGCCGCACCCAACGTGCCGGCCGCCCGGGCCGCCCGGGCCACCGGCCGCACCAGGGCCGTCCGCACCGCCGGCGGCCTCTCCGTGCGCTACAGCCCCCGGGCGGTGGCCGCCGTCACCGTCCTCGTGCTCGTCGCCCTCGCGCTCGCCGTGGTCACACTCGGCCGCGGCGACTACCCGCTCGACCCCGTCGAGGTGATCCGCGCCCTCACCGGCGGCGGCGACCCGGCGGCCGACTTCATCGTCAACGAGCTGCGGCTGCCGCGCGTGGCCACCGCGCTGCTCACCGGCGCCGCGCTCGCGCTCTCCGGCGCCGTGCTCCAGGCCCTGGTGCGCAACCCGCTCGGCAGCCCCGACATCCTCGGCCTCACCCAGGGCGCCGCCTCCGGCGCGCTGCTCGTCGTGGCGGCCGGCGGCGGCAGCCTCGCCCTGGCCGGCGGCGCGGTCGCGGGCGGGGTCGGCGCGGGGGCGCTGATCTGGGCCCTGGCCTGGCGTCAGGGCGTCACCGGCCACCGTCTGGTACTGGTCGGCATCGGCGCCGCCGCCGTGCTCACCGGCCTCAACGGCTACCTGCTCACCCGGGTGAAGCTGATGGAGGCCGCCCGCGCCCTCCTCTGGCTCACCGGCAGCCTCGACGGACGCGGCTGGGACGACGCGCTGCCGCTGCTGGCCGTCCTCGCCGTCCTGGTCCCCGTCGTGCTGTTCGCCTGCGGACCGGGCCTGCGGATGCTGGAGATGGGCGACGACGCCGCCGTCGCGCTGGGCGTGCCGGTCGCGCGGATCCGCGTCGTCCTGCTGGCCTCCGCCGTCCTGCTCGCCTCGGTCGCGGCGGCGGCCGCCGGACCGGTGTCCTTCGTCGCGCTCACCGCCCCGCAGCTGGCCCGCCGGCTCACCCGGGCCCCCGGCCCCAACCTCCTCGCCTCGGCCGCCATGGGCGCCGCCCTGCTCGTCGCCGCCGACCTCGCCGCCCAGAGCGCCTTCGGCGACCGGCAACTGCCCGTCGGCGTGGTGACCGGCGTCCTCGGCGGCGGCTACCTGGTCTGGCTGCTCGCCACCCAGCACCGCGCCGGCAGGCTCTGACCCCCCGCCCGGCCGTGCGCTCCGCCCCCTCCGGGTGCGCGTCCGGATGCCAGAATGATCACCGCGACACGGGGTGGAGGACCAGTTGAGCGAGACACGTGAGCAGGGGCCGACGGCGGAGGACGCCGAGGGCCTCCGGGCCTGGACCCGGTTCGACGCCGCCCACACCGGGTTCATCGCGGCCCAGGAGCGGTCGAGGCAGGAGGTCCGACAGCTCCAGGCCGACCAGGAGGTGCACGAGAAGGCCCTGCGCCGGGCCAATGCGGCGGAGCTGTCCTTCCGGACGGCCTCGAACGAACGCCAGCGTTTCGAGGCGCAGATCCTCAACGGGAGCAGGACCTACCGTCAGTTCAAGAAGCAGCACGACGCGACCTGGGCGAAGCTCAACGCACTGAAGGCGAGCCCCTCGTCGGATCCCTCCGCCGTCCGGAAGGCGCACAGGCAGGTGGAGGAGTCCGCCGAGCACCTGCGGACCCTCACTGCCGTGGTCCTCACGGAGGGGACGGAGACGGCCGAACCCAGCCGGCTCGAAAGGCTGAAGGCGGCGGAGGACGCCGCCCTTCGGGCCAAGCGCACTGCGGGCGAACGCCTCAAGGAGATCAAGAAGCACCTCCTCGGCCGACGCGCGTTCCGGCAGCGGATCGCGGAGGCCTTCACGGCGGCGAAGGACGAGCACGACGCCGCGTTCAAGGCCCTGACCGACCCGCAACAACGGCGCCGCGCAGCCGTCCTGATGTTCCGGGCCAAGCACGGCCTCGACACGACGGACGCCGCCACGCCCGAGCACGGCCCGGACACGGTCGACCAGCCGTCGGCCAACCGCCCGGACGGCCGCATCTGCCCGGTGTGCGACGCCGGAGGCCTGTTGCCCGGGCAGAGCCGCCACCGGCGGTGCGACCGGGCTTCCCGTGCTGACGGCGCAGAGGACACCGGGGACTCCGAAAGCCCCGCGAGCACCACGAGCCCCGCGAGCACCACGAGCACCACGAGCACCGAGGACGGGCACGCAGTGGCGCGCCAGGCCCTCCGGATCCCGCGGCCGAGCCGGTACCGGGACCTCGTCGACGAGGTGGAGCAGCGGGAAGGGAGCACGCGCGGCCGCCGGGTCGCCGGCTCCGCACGCCCGGTGCGAATACCTCAGGCCCGCGAGGCCGTACTGCTGCGCTGCGGCGGCAAGTGCGAGAACCCCGGGTGCGGGGGCCAGCCGGACGACGTCACGGACGGCGGTCAGCCGCTGCTGGAGGTCGACCACATCGACGAGATCGGCGGCGGGGGACGCGACCACCCGGCGGCCATGGCGGCGCTCTGCCCGAACTGCCACGCGATCAAGACGCGCGGCCGGAGCCGGGAGGCCCTGCGCGAGATCCTCGCGGCGGTCGCCGGGCGCGAGCACCGGGCGTGGATGGCCCGGCCGTAGCCTGCCGACGCCCGGCGGGCGCCACGGCCCCGCCGCCGTAGGGCCGGTCGGGGACCGACCCTCCCTCAGCGCCCCGCGCACGGGGAAACAGGCCCACGCCCCCGGCGGCCTCGCTGCCGTCAGGCCTTGGCGAGGTTCTTCTCGAATGCGGCGAGGTAGTTGGACAGGTGGTGGTCCTTGATCCCGTCGGTCTCGGGAGCGAACAGGTCGGCGCGCACGCCCTTGGCGCGGTCCTTCAGGCCGGCGACGAGCGGCATGCGCTCGTGGAGCTTCCCGTCCGCGTCGAAGTAGCGCAGCGCCTCGACGTGCGTGAAGACCGGCTCGGGCGGGAGCTGGGGGACGATGTCGTTGTTGTTGACGAAGCGGTAGCAGCGGTCCCGGAAGGCCGCGTTGTGGGCGCCGGCGAGCAGCCGCTCGCAGGTGCGGGGCTGGCCGAAGGTGTAGACGCCGTCGGGCAGCAGCTGCGGCTCCTCGAAGTACCAGCGGGCGCCGGCCAGCATGGCGAGCGCGCCGCCCAGGCTGTGGCCGGTGAACCAGACGGTCTGGCCGTCGGTGCGCAGGTCGCGGACGGTGTCGCGGATCTGCGGGTAGACGGACTGCAGGGCCTGGTGGAAGCCGTAGTGGACGAAGCCCTTGTTCGCCGGGCCGGGGACGGGCGGGGTGTTGACGTCGGTGAGCCAGTCGTGGATCTTCAGCACCTCGGTCCCGCGGAAGCCGGCGACGATCATGCGGTCGCCGGCCATCACGTAGGCCTGGGTGTCCTCGATCGGGAACGGCATCCGGTGCGTCGACTCGAAGTGCCGTACCTCGTCGAAGCCCCAGGAGCGGGCCGCCTCCTCGATTCCCGCCCGGTCCAGCGCGGCGAGTCCGGCGGCCTGCGCCATCCAGTAGGCGTGCGGGAGGGAGTAGCCGGTCGTCGAGTGGTCCAGGGCGGGGATGGCCATCGGGTGTCCTCCGGGGAGCGGGGCGCAGCGGGTCACCCGGCAACGCAGTCCCGCACACGAACGACCGTGAACCGGCCGCGCCCGGGACCACCCGTACGGCCCTGGACGCGCCACGGGCCGTCGGCCGGGCGCAAGCCGGGCGCCCCGGCCGGCGCGTCAGCTCCGCTGCCCGCGGGCGGGCTGCTCCGGAACGGCCGTGGCCGCCTGGTCCGCGGGGACGTCGTGGACCCAGGTGTGCCAGGAGAGGGTCCGGCCGTTCCCCGACACCTGTTCGGGCTCGTCGTCGGTGGGGCGGAAGCCCAAGGCCCGTGCGACGGCGATGCTGGGGGCGTTGTCGTCCTCTATCTCCAGCACCAGCCGGGGCAGTCGCAGGACGTGGTGGGCGTAGTCGGTCAGGAGCCGCACGGCACGCAGGGCGAGCCGTCGCCCACGGTGGGCGGTGCCGACGGCGTACCCCATGGTGCCCCGGGAGAGGTTGAGCATGACGCCGCCCAGGGGCTCGTGGCCGTCGGTCGTGATCGCGAGGTGGAGTCGTTCCCCTTCGGATCGGGTGCGCTCGATCGTCTCCAGGTACTCCCGTGCGGCGTCCAGGTCGAAGGGCGAGCGGAGCGTGGTCCGATCGGCGATGCCGGGCTCGTCGAACAGCTCCACCATGGCCGGCAGGTCCGCGCCCGCCCACTCCCGCAGTACGAGGTCGTCACCGGTCAGCAGCACGGGTGAGAGGGGCAGCGGCATGGAGTCCTCCGGAGGGGTGGTGACCGGGCGTCGACCTCACCCTTCCCAGGCACGGTGCTGTCACCCGTGCGGGGTCGCCCCGTCGGGCCAGGCGCCCCGGGCCGCCAGGCCGAGGACCAGGGCGGCGATGTTCCAGGCGTCGTCCTCGCCGCTGTGGTGGCGCCCCTCCAGCGGCAGGCCGGCGATCTGCAGGGCATGGGCCATCCCCGGGCGCTTGCGCAGCCCGTGCGCCTCGGTGAAGACCGCCTTGGCGTTGGTGTGCCGCTGTCCGAAGGGGTACGCGGTGCCGGTGGCCCGGCACTGCCGGGTGAACTGGTGCCGGTCGTAGTCACCCCAACTGGCCCACGGCCGGGCCCCGGACCGGTGCTCGGCGGCCAGCAGCCGGCAGGCCTCCGCGAAGTCGAGACCGGTGTCGACCTCGGCCTGGGTCAGCCCCGTCAACTCCGTGCAGAAGCCGCTGACGGTGGACCGCGCGGGCCGGACCAGGATGCGGTGCCGCCCGACCCGCTCACCCGTGCCGAGGTCGACGACGGTCAGCCCGATCTCGATGATCTCGCTCACCGCCCCGGGCGGCGGTTGTCCTTCCCAGCACGTCGCCTCGACATCGACGACATTCAGCAGTCCCCCAGCGGTTTCCATGCCGCCGAGCGTAGGGAGCCGAAGGGCCGGCGGTCATCTCGATTTCCCGCCGCCGGCGCCCCCGGCCTACCGGCGTCGGGGCGGACGGGCCGTGACTCTGCGGTGCCGGCCGGCCTGTGGCCGGGCCCGCTGCGGCGCGGAGCCTCACGTCCGCGGCGTCCTGGACCGCCTGAAGGCCGACGTCCGAGGTTCGGATCGGATCGGATACTCGCCGGGCCGGGCCGGGCCGGCGAGTAGCCGCGAGGTTCTGCTCGCCGGCCCGGGCGCGTCGGGTGGTCAGTGGCGGTGGTGGTTGTCGGGCTGGGCTGGGTCGCCGGGGTGTTCGAGGCCGGGGACGAGGGTGAGGCGGGTGGCGCGCGCCCGGTCGAGCCAGCGGACGAAGGCGGCGCGGCGGGCGGCGGCGCGGACGGTCGCGGCGGGGTCGGGACGGGCGGGCACGGCGCCGGGGAGCCCCCGGCGGGCGGCGGTCCAGCCCCCGGCGGTGACCCATTCGTCCGGGGCGGCCGCGCGGAGGGCGTCCGCCAGGGCGTGCGGCAGGGTCGCCGGGTCGGCCTCGCAGCTGCCGCCGTCGGGGAAGGCGAGGTGCCAGAGGGCGGGAGCGACGGCGGGCTCGGTCATGGTGCGGTAGTGGGCGACCTCCTCGGCCGAGGGGGTGACGGCGGCGGTGACGGCCTCGTAAACGGCCCGGACCGCCGCGCTGCCCTCGTACGCGGCGGCGGTGATGGAGCCGAGTTCGACGGCGGCCTGCTGGTCGAGGCGGGCGGGGGCGGCGGGGTGGACGGTCAGGCCGCGTTCGGCGGCGACCGCCGCGCACAGCTCCTCCGTCAGCAGTACCTGGGCCACCCAGCGGGCCAGTTGGCGGTCCTCCCCGCTGCCGGGTTGCGGCAGGGCGGAGGCACGCGGGCCGGTGCGGAGGGCGGCGAGGCGGCGGTCGAGGCCGGTGCGCGGCAGCGGCCGGCCGTCGAGCAGGCCGAGCACCGGGGCGTCGGCGGGCCCGGTCGGCGCGGGCGTGGCCGCGAGGGCGACGGCGGACGCGAGGGCGGGGGCGGTCACGGCTCGACCACCACCGCGACGGTGGGGGCGTACTGGCAGCGGCCGAACCACATCACCTTGGCGAGCGCCCAGTAGGCGCCGGGGTCGGCGTCCTCGGGGGCGGCGAGGGCGAACTCCTCGACCGATTCGGCGCCGGCCGCGAGGGTGAAGCCCCGGACCGGGGCGGCGACCGTCTCCCAGGTGCCCCAGGGGGAGACGAGCTGCAGCTCGCCGCGGATCTCGCCGCGGGTGCGGTTGGCGAGACGGACGCCGAGCACGGCGTGGCCGCCGGGGGTGAGGCGGACGGTCCCGACGGTCGCGTCGACGGTCAGGCCGGTGTCGCGGCCCTCGGCGGACTTGGTGCCCTGGGCGGCGGTCCAGTCCTCGGGGGCGTCGCCGGGGACCGGCAGCAGGTCCGGCAGGTCGCCGACGGCGACGGTGACCACGTCCTCCACCTCCTGGCCGTCGTACGCGATCCGGACGGCGGCGAAGTACAGGCCGGACGCGGCACCGGCGGGCGGGGTGAGGGTGACGGGGAAGCGGAGGTGCCCGCCGGCCTCCAGGCGGTAGGGACGGGCGCCGAGGCTCGCCGTCCAGCCCTCCGGCGGGAGGATCCGCGCCGTGCCCTCGACGGCGGTGTCCCGCAGGTGGGAGGAGAGCGCCACGGAGAGGGTGACCGGCTCGCCGGCCGTCCGCAGCAGGCCGGGCGAGGCGCCGACCGAGACGGGGAGGTAGCCGAGCGGTGCCGGGCCCCGGTTGTGCAGCCAGTACCGGGCGTGAACGGGCTGGGCCTCCTCGGCGACCGGGCCGAGGACCGGACCGGCGGCGGGTTCCGCGACGACGGGCCGGGCCAGCACGGTGGCGATCCGCGAGCCCGCGAGCGCGAGGCCTGGGAGACCCGTGAGGTCTGTGAGGCCTGTGAGGCCCGCAGGGCCCGAATCCGCCGACCCCGGGACCGCCGCGCCCGGGACCGAGCCCACCGGGACCGAGCCCACCGGGCCGGTCGGCCGTTCCAGCAGGTCCGCCGCGTGCAGGTCGGTCAGCCCGAGGGCGCCCCCGAGCGTCACGTCCGCGCCGAGGCCCGTGGACTCGACCAGGCGGACGGCGAGTCGGTCGCCGGCCGGTGCGGCGGAGCCGTGGGCGATCGGGTTGCCGGCCGGTTTGAGGGCGCCGAGCAGGACCCGCCGGGCGGGTTCGACCCGCAGCCAGGACAGCGCGGCGGGCAGCGGTCCGTCCTGGGCGGGAACCAGGCGGGCGTACAGCGGGTGGGTGAACTCCTGCCCCTGGGAGGGGAGTTCCTGGGAGCGCCAGTCCCCCGGCCCGCCGGTCAGCGCGTAGTGGAACTCGTGCGTCCAGTGCTGGAGCTGGAAGGACGCGCCGTCGGGCAGGGTGCGCCGGGGCGGGTCGATCCAGACGCCCGAGGGCCAGCCGGTGCAGGAGCGCATCAGGGAGAGGTGCAGCGCGCCGGTGGCGTCGACGGCGAATCCGGGCAGCCCGTAGCTGAGCAACGCCACGGTGTGGTCGGCGAGTTGCTCGGAGGCGTGGACCGGCCCCGGGCAGCCGGCGGCGATCCGGGCGTCGGCGAGGTCGGCGGCGAGCGCGGCCGGATCGGTGACGACCAGGGCGGGCAGGGCCCGCAGGTCGCGCAGGTCGGCGCCGGGCTGCCAGACCTCGGCGAGCGGGGTGAGCGCGGGCACCCAGACGGCGCCGTGCTCCTTCAGCGCCGCCGCGTACTGCGCACCGGCCGATTCGATCAACTCCCGGGTGGCGTCGTTGGTTTCCGGCCCGCCGAGGAGGATCCGGAAGTCCGGGAGGTTCGAGTCGACGTCGAGCCAGCCGTACCGGGCCCAGTCGGCGCCGGAGGTGGTGGCGGTGACCCCGACCCGGGCCAGTGCCACGACCAGCTCCCGTGCCCCGGAGGCGGATTCGAGGTCCGGGACGACCACCTCGGCGACACCGAGCGCGCGTTCGCCGAGCACCGCGCCGGAGACCGGGTCGGTGAGCGTCACGCGGGCCGTGGAGCCGAGGCCGAACCAGGTGTTGGCGGGGTTGTCCAGGGTCCACGGGGCTTCGGCGGAGTCGACGTCGGGCAGGGCGAAGCCCCGGCCGACGACGGCCCCGGCGACCTCGCTGACCGGCAGCCCTCCGGGCACGTCGACGGGGAAGCGGAGCCGCAGCAGCCGGTCCGCTCCCGTGTAGTCGACCACCCTGGTCCGGCAGTCCACCCGGTCCAGGCCCCGCCACAGGGTGACGGTCTGCTCGTACCGGAGGCCGCCTCCGCCCCCGTCGACGGTGCCCTCGCCGACGGTGCCCTCGCCGACGGTGCCGCCGATGATCAGGCGCTCGCCGAGCGGGCCGGTCTCGCGGCGGACGTCGGCCGGCCGCGCGCCGGAGCCGGTCACCGGCCCCTTGGGGACGAGGTGCCAGGGGCCCTCGCCGAAGTCGGGGTGCTGCGGGTACTCCTCGTAGACGCGCAGTTCGTTGCCGATCCGGCCGTCCTGGATCAACTCCCGTCCGTGCAACAGGTCCTGGACGGAGGACAGGCCGCCGCCCCGGGCCGGGTCGGCGGTCACCCGGTACCGGTCGTTGGCGATGGTGCACCCCTCGGCCGCGGACCAGGCGGTGTCCTCGGACGCGACGGCGGCCGGCACCAGCCGCCAGGTGCGCCAGCCGAGCGCGGGCACGCCCTCGGCCAGGAACCGCAGGGTGCCGCGGTCGACGGCGCTGGGCACCTCGGCGCCGGTGTCGTCCAGCACCCGCACCGGGGACCGGTTCCCCCGGGGCAGCCGGACGGCGACCAGGTCGGTGCGGTCGAAGGAGAGCGTGTTGGTGACGACGACGGCCTCGCCCTCCCCCGTCGTGTCGATCCGCCCCGCCAGCGCGTCCAGCGCCCGGTCGCGGACGTCCGCCGCCAGGTCGTACGCCTCCCGCCAGCCGCCGAGGAGGTCCAGGTAGACCTGGTCGGACTCGGAGCCGGTGATCGCGTCGTGGTGTGCGCCGTAGGCGAGTTGGCGCCAGACCTTGTCCAGTGCGGCCGCCGGGTACTGCCCGAGCCCCTGCACCGCGGCGAGGGTGGCGAGCTTCTCGGCGTCGACGGCGGCGACCTCGCCCGCCCGCTGGGCCTGCTTGGTGTCGATGTAGGAGACGTCCTTGCCGGTGTAGACCGGGTTCATGTCCCGGGTCTGCGGGCTCGGCCGGCGGCCGCTCGCGGCCAGTTCGGCGCGGACGGCGTCCAGGAAGTCGCGCGGGGTGGCGCAGACGAACCGCGGCCAAAGGTACTTGGCCGCCCAGGAGCGGTGGATCGCGGTGACCCACTTGTTGGGCGGGGTGTAGTCGGTGCCGACCGGCAGCAGCAGGTTCTTCGTCGCACCGACCGGCTTGAGCTTCCGGTACAGCTCGTGGACGGCCTGTTCGGCGGTGGCGAGGTCGGCGGAGGAGTCCATCCACCAGCCGGCCGAGTAGTGGTGCGGCATGTAGTGGGTGAGCACGCCGTCGCCGGAGGGCGCGATCCACTCGAACTCGCTGGGGAACTGCATGACCCGCGCGTCGTCCTTGGCCTCGCGGAAGTTCTTCTGGATCGGGCCCCACTGGTGGAACGGGCCGCGCGCCCAGGCGCTGCCGGTGAGCCCGGCGGCGGCGAGGTGGCCGGGGAACTGCGGGTCGTGCCCGAACACGTCGAGCTGCCAGGCGGTCCGCGGATCGCCGCCGAGGATGTCGCGCTGGTAGCCGATGCCGTACACGATGTTGCGGATCGTCGTCTCGGCGCCGGTCAGGTTGGTGTTGGGCTCGTTGTAGGTGCCGCCGACGAGTTCGACCTGGCCGCGTTCCAGCAGCAGCCGCAGGGTCTCGCGGCGCTCCGGGTGCTGGTCGAAGTACGGCTTCAGGTAGTCGACTTCGGCGAGCACGAACTTGTAGACCGGGTCCCGCAGGGCGAGGTCCAGGTGGGCGTCGACGAGGGCGAAGCCGTTGCGCTCCCAGAGCGGCCGGGTGGTGGCGTCGGCGGAGAGCAGCTCCCAGGGCGAGGTGTAGGCGGCCTGGGTGTTCCACCAGACCGGGTCGTAGTGGAAGTGCGAGACCAGGAACATGGTCCAGCCGGGTTCGGCGACCTCGACCACGCCCTCGACCACCCCCTCGGCCACCCCTTCAGCCCCGGCCCCGGCCCCGGCCCCGAACCCGACACCGGCCCCGGCCCCGGACCCGGCCCCGGACCCGGTACCGGACTCGGCCCGGGCGCCGACCTCGACCGGCAGCCGGTCGCCGACCGCTGCTCCGGTGATCTCCAGGGGGACTTCGACCAGCCCCGTACCGGTCGCCTCGCCGCGCACGCCGGGGCCGGTGACGGTGATCCGGGCGGGCGGGCCGTCGAGGGTGACCCGCAGCAGCTGGCGCGGGGCGTCCTCGGGTCCGGTGAACAGGTCCGTGCTCTCGACGGCGGTGATGGTGACCGACACGGGGCGGGTCCTTTCCTCGTGGAGCGGAGGAGCTATGCGCCCCAGGCCTCGAACTCGTAGATGCGGGCGGCGGGGTCGGTGTTCTGGGTCGGCTTGGTGACCACCAGCCGGACGTGGCGGGCGGTCGTCGTCACCGGGTGGGTGGTGGTGCCGGCGGTGTTGCCGGTGACGGTGGCGACGGTGGTCCACGGGTCGGTGTCGGCCGAGCGCACCTGGACGGTGAAGTCACGGGTGTTGTAGCTCGCGCTCTCGCCGCCGGCCTGGGCGTGCTTGACCACGAACTTCGACAGTGCCTTCGCCGAACCGAGGTCCACCTCCAGCCACTTGCTGCCGGTGGTGGTGCACCACTTGTCGCCGTTGCCGCCGTTGACCGTGCCGTTGACGGCCTTGGCCGGGCCCTCGTTGGTGTTGCACTGGCCGGAGGCGGTGGCCGGGCGGTTGAGTGCCAGGTTGCCGCCGGCCGGCGGGGTGCCGGTCCAGGAGACCGTGGCGGTGGCGGCGGTGGAGCGGCCGTACTCGGTGGAGACGGCCTCGACCTCGATCACGGTGCCCGCCTCGGTGCCGGCCCGGTCCAGCCGGTTGACGAAGTAGGCGTCGGACGGGGTGGCGCCCAGGTAGCCGCGCGTGCCGTCGGCGTTGCGCCGGTACAGCTCGTAGTGGTGCACGGTGCCGCTCGTCGAGGGCGTCCAGGAGAGCCGGAGCGACTGGCTCGCGCCGGCCACCACGTCGCTCGCGCCGAGCACGGTCAGCCCGCCGGGCGCCGCGGGTGCGTCCACCATGCCGTCGAAAACGGCGAGTTGGCCGATCCTGACGTCGTAGGAGGGGTTGGATCCGGCGGCCTGGAGGCCGATCTGGGCGATGGTGCGGCCCGCGTAGGCGGAGAGGTCGAGGGTCTTGCGCTCCCACCCGGAGCCGGAGTTGGCGCCGAGGTCGAGGGTGGTGAAGGTGGTCGGCGCGTCGGTGAAGGAGATCGCGGCCTTGAGCCCGGTGGCCCCGGCGGCCGGCGACTTGACCACGACCGACAGCTTGCTGTCGGCGGCGACCGGGAGCCTGGTCTGGTACAGCCGAAGGGTGTTGACGGCGTTGAGGTTGCCGGTGAGGCGCAGCGAGGAGCCGCCCTCGTAGGCGTCGGTGAAGTCGACCGAGGGGGTGAGCTTGGCGCCGGTCGAGGACACCAGCCAGTGGTAGGTGGGCGGGACGTCCTGGAGCGAGAGGTTGTTCCAGCCGCCGGTGGCGACCCGGGTGCCGGCCGCGTTGTGGAAGTCGCCCTCGCCCGAGGAGAAGTTGGTGACGAAGGGCTTGGCGGTGATCGGCGTGGACTCGGCGACGTAGCTCGCGAGGCCCTTCCAGCTGGACGAGGTCGAGGTGTCGGAGGGGTCGTTGTTGGCGCCGACCCAGTAACGGGCGTCCTTGGCGAGGTAGTCGGCGCGGTCGGTGGCGGACTTCCAGGTCCATTCGGGCCGGTAGAGGCCGAGCGAGGTGGTGTGCGGCCCGTTCGCCGGGAAGAGGCTGTTCCAGTCGACGCCCGTGTTGTAGCCGTTGGCCTCGGTGTCGATGCCGGAGTAGAGCTCGTACTCGCCGCGGCCGAGGCCGCGGGCCAGGGTCCGGGAGGAGTTGAGGCCGCTGGTCGACCAGTTGAAGTTGAGGAACATGGAGTCGGAGGTGCGCTTGGTGCCCTCCTGGAGGAAGGCGTCGTTGGCGGAGGTCAGCGCGTTCTGCCAACTGACCGGCCCCGACTCGGTCATGGCGTCGTACCACATGAAGTCGGTGCCGGTCTGCGCCTTGGTGTACTGCATGAGGTTGCGGACCTCGCCGGCGAGCGCCGAATCGCCGCCGCCGGTCTCCTGGTTGATGAACCAGCCGTCGAAGCCGTAGTACTGGGCCGCCTGGGCCAGCTTGTCGGCGACGGGGTAGCGGGAGCCGGACTTCTGGACGAAGTCGCGGACCCACTGGAGCTGTCCGCCGTACGCGGCGGGCGGGAAGAAGACGGTGCCGTAGACCTTGACGCCGTTGCGGTGGGCGGCGTCGATGACGGTCGGGTTGGGGGCGAGGATCAGGCCCTCTCCGGCCGAGCCGCCCCAGAAGACCAGCTTGTCGACGTACTGCCAGTAGCCGAAGGCGTAGTAGTTGGGGTCGGCGGAGCCCTGGGAGGGGTTGTTGGAGGTGGGGCCGAAGGAGACCAGGGAGGCGATCTTCCCTTCGCCGGCACGGGCGTTGGGGTTGGCCTTCAGCGCCGGGTCGCTGGTGCGCGGCTGGAGCGGGACGCGCGAGCGGTTGAACCGGGCGTCGGGGTCGGTGGCCGGGTCCCAGTTCAGGATGGTGCTCGGGTACCAGTACGAGGCGTAGGGCTGGGTGCCGGCGGCGGCGCTCGCCGCGGCGGGGGCGGCCGGGGAGGGGACGGCGGGGGAGGGGACGGCGGGGGTCGGGGCGGCCTGGGCGGCGGTGGGTGCGGTGCCCAGGACGGCGGCCCCGAGGGCGGCGCTCAGCAGCAGGGGTATCCGTCGTGACATGCGGTGACTCCGATCGAGCGGAGGAGGGTGGGGGCGGACCGCCCGGGGTGGGGCCGGTCCGGGGTGCATGTGTGCGTGGTGATGCCGGTGTTTCCTGAGGCCGGACGGTGCGGCGCGCTGGGGGGCGGCGTGAACGGCGCGCGGTTCCAGCTGCGTGCGGACCGGCGGGGTGACCGCGGGCGGTTCGGCGGACGCCCGCCCACGGTGGCGCGCCGAGCGGGGGTCGCTCGGCGCAGCGAGGCTAAACCGGTTCAGAGGTGCTGTCAACGGTGTCGGCGGGGACCGCCCGGGAGGGTGCGGCGGCTCCGCGCGCCGCGCCGGCCCGCTCCGGCCCGTCGGCCCGCACCGGCGCACCGGCCCCCACCGGCAGGTCGGCGGCCGGCGGCGAGGTGGACTCGCGGACGGTCAGCCGCGGGGTCGGCATCTGCAGGTCCCGGCCGGGCCCGGCGTCGTCGATCACCGCGAGCAGGCTGCGCGCGACCTGCTCGCCGAGGGCGAAGGTGTCCCGGCTGAGCGCGGTGAGCGGCGGGTGCACGATCCGGGCGAGGACCGAGTCGTCGAAGGAGACGATCGACAGCTCGCCGGGCACCGCGACGCCCATCTCGCCGGCCACCCCGAGGCCGGCCACCGCCATCACGTCGCTGTCGTAGACGATCGCGGTGGGCCGCCGGGGCCGGGAGAGCAGGGTGCGGGTGGCGGCGGCGCCCTCGGCGTCGCTGAAGTCGGTCGGGACCGACACCGCCTCCTCCAGGCCGAGCCGCCGGGAGGCGTCCCGCAGGGCGCGGATCCGCCGCTGGGTGTGCTGGAAGTGGGGCAGTCCGGCCAGGTGGGCGATCCGCCGGTGCCCGATGGCGGCGAGGTAGTCGACGATGGAGAGCATCGCCTCGCGGTCGTCGGCCCAGATCCGCAGCGGGCCGGCGCCCTTGCCGGGGCCGCCCAGGACGACGGCGGGCAGGCCGAGTTCCTCCAGCACCGCGAGCCGCGGGTCGCGCAGCTGGAGGTCGACCACGATGAAGCCGTCGACGCGGTGCTCGGAGGTCCAGCGCCGGTAGACCTCGATCTCGGCCGCGGTGTCCTCGACCACCATCAGGTGGAGGGCGACGGAGCGGGCGGAGAGCACGGCCTGGAGGCCGGAGAGCAGCTGGCTGAAGAACGGCTCGACACCGATGGTCCGGGCCGGGCGGGCGATCACCAGCCCCACCGCGTCGGCCTTGGCGCCGCCGAGGGCGCGGGCGGCGCTGTGCGGCCGCCAGTTCATCTCCTCGGCGACCCGGAGGATCCGGGCCCTGGTCGCCTCGCTCACCCCGGGGCGCCCGTTGAGCGCGAAGGACACCGCGCCCTTGGAGACACCGGCCTGGCGGGCGATGTCGGCGATCGTCGGTCTGCCCACGGGTTCCGACTCCTCTCTTGACATCCAAGTTTAGGCGGGAGCATAGTCCCTGCAACAGCTAGACCGGTTTAGTAAGACAGGTTCTGAAACCCGGCGCAATCCCCGAAGCATCCCCCCGGTGCACCACGCCGAGCACGTCAAGCAGCCCCAACCACCCCTGACCGCCTCAAGAACCCCCAAAACCTCCTCAAGCACCCCGAAGAAGCACCCCCGAAGAAGCATCCCCCACCCATTCCCCAGGACCGGGAGACCCTCATGCGAAGAATCCGGGCGGCATTGACGACGGCGGCGCTGGCCGCCACCGTGCTCACCGGCTGCGGACTCGGCTCCGACGGCAAGAGCGACGACAGCGCGGCGAGCGCCGCCGCGACCGGCGAGGTCAAGGGCAAGGTCTCGCTCCAGACCTGGTCGCTGAAGCCGAAGTTCACCGACTACGTGCAGGGCGTGATCGACGGCTTCAAGCAGAAGTACCCGGGCGTCGAGGTCGAGTGGCTGGACCAGCCGGGCGACGGCTACTCCGCCAAGGTGCTCAGCCAGGCCGCCGCCGGCACCCTGCCCGACGTGGTCAACCTCCCGCCGGACTTCGCCCTCCCGCTCGCCAGGCAGAACCTGCTGCTCGACGCGGCCAAGGCCGACCCGAAGCTCGCGGACGAGTACGTGGCCGGCGGCGTCGACGCCTACCGGTTCGCCGGCCTGGACGGCACCTACGGCTATCCGTGGTACCTCAACACCGATGTGAACTACTGGAACTCCGAGCTGCTGGGCAAGTACGGGCTGGACCCGAAGAACCTCCCCGGCAGCCTCGACGAACTGATCGCCCAGGCCCGGATCATGAAGGAGAAGTCCGGCGGCTCGACCTACCTGATGAGCCGCAAGCCGGGCCTCGGCGACCTCGTCAACGCGGGCGTCAAGGTGATGTCGGAGGACGGCAAGTCGTTCACCTTCAACACCCCCGAGGCCGCCGCGCTGCTGGACAAGTACCGCGCCGCGTTCAAGGACGGCCTGCTGCCGAACGACGTCCTCACCAACACCTACGCCGGCAACTCCAAGCTCTTCAACGCCGGCACGGCGGCCTGGACCACCGGCGGCGGCAACCTCATCACCAGCCTGGCCGTCGACAACCCGACCCTTGCTCCGAAGATCGTCTCCTCCCCGGCGATGGGCACCCCGCCGCTCTACGTGCAGGGCCTGTCCATCCCGAAGAGCACCAAGAACCCGGCCGCCGCCGTCGCCCTGGCCCGCTGGGTCACCAGCGCGGAGAACCAGGCCAGGTTCGCGCAGCTGACCAGCATCTTCCCGTCCACCAAGGCCTCGTCCGGCGACCCGTTCTTCAGCAGGAGCGACGGCACCAACGCCGGCGACG
Organism: Kitasatospora sp. NPDC042419; assembly: GCF_056437345.1. Classification (NCBI taxonomy): domain Bacteria; kingdom Bacillati; phylum Actinomycetota; class Actinomycetes; order Kitasatosporales; family Streptomycetaceae; genus Kitasatospora; species Kitasatospora sp. NPDC042419. The sequence goes on along the minus strand of NZ_JBWKAW010000006.1, from coordinate 350,206 downwards.
CCAAGGTCGTCGCCTTCACCTCGCTCGCCAAGGCGAAGATCATCCAGCCCGTCCAGGTGGACGACGCGATGAGCACGATCATCAACCAGCAGTTCGCCCTGGCGATCAGCGGGGACACGAGTCCGAAGCAGGCCCTGGACACCGCCGTCGAGCGGTGCAACCAGCTGCTCAAGGGCTGATCCCGCCCCCGGACCCCACCAGTACCGACGGAGCGGCGGCACCCCCGGCGGGCCGCCGCTCGCCGGGAACGCCCCGCACCGCTCGCCCCAGGAAGGCATCGGCATGACCCACCGGCGTTGGTTCACCCCCTGGCTGCTCGCCGGGCCCGCGATGATCTGGCTGGCCGTCTTCAACCTCTGGCCGGCGGTCAACACGGTGATCCTCTCGTTCACCAATGCCAAGCCCCTGGGCGGCGGGCATTTCACCGGCCTCGCCAACTACGAACGGGCCTTCAGCGACGAGCAGTTGGCCGACGCGCTGCTCAACAGCATCGTCTACCTGCTGATCTGCCTGCCGCTGCTGACCCTGCTGCCGCTGCTGCTCGCCCTGCTGGTCCAGCGCAGGATCCCCGGCATCACCGTCTTCCGCACCGCCTTCTACTCCCCCGTCGTCGCCTCCGCCGTCGTGGTGGCCCTGATCTGGGGCTGGGTGCTGGACGACCGCGGCCTCGTCAACGGTGTGCTCCAGCAGACCGGGCTGGCCGACTCCCCGGTCCCCTTCCTCACCGACCGCTGGCTGCTGCTGCTCAGCGCGATCGCCCTGACCACCTGGAAGGGCCTCGGCTACTACATGGTGATCTACCTGTCCGCCCTGGCCAACGTCGGCCGCGAGCTGCACGAGGCCGCCGCCGTCGACGGCGCGAGCTCGCTGCGCCGGTTCTGGCACGTCACCCTGCCGGGCGTGCGGCCGACCATGGTGCTGGTCTCGGTGCTCATCTCGGTCTCCGCGCTGCGGGTCTTCTCCGAGCTGTACGTGCTCTCCAACGGCACCGGCGGCCCCGGCGGGCGCGACATGTCGGTGGTCATGCTGATCCAGATGTACAGCCGCGGCTTCACCGGGCACCTCGGCTACGCGTCGGCGCTCAGCCTGCTGCTCTTCTTCATCACCCTCGGCCCGATGCTGCTGCTGACGCGCCTGAACCGGAAGGCGGCCTGAACCGTGACCCGCACCGCCGCCCCCGTCCCGCCGCCCGCGCCCTCCCCCGCCACCACCGGCCCCCGCACCGGCGGCGGCCGCGGCACCGGCGCCGGGACCGGCCGCAACCGCCGGACCCGCAGCTTCGACAACCCCGGCCCGCTCCGGACGGCGGGGCGCTACCTGCTCCTGCTCGCCGTCCTGCTGCTGGTCATCGGCCCGTTCCTCTGGCAGCTCTCGACCTCCCTCAAGGGCCCGGGCGAGGACGTCTACACCGCGACCCCCAGCTTCTTCCCGAAGGACCTCACCTTCTCCAACTACGGCAAGGTCGCCGACACCATCCCGGTCTGGACCTACGCCGCCAACTCGCTGGTCGTCGCCGCGATCGCGATCTTCGGCAACGTGGTCGGCTGCACCCTGGCCGGCTACGCGCTCGCCAAGCTGCGGTTCCGCGGCGCCAAGCTGCTCTTCGGCCTCCTCCTCGCCACCCTGATCCTGCCCGGCGAGGCCACCATCGTCTCCCAGTACGTCACCGTGCGGGGGCTCGGCCTGGCCGACACGCTCACCGGCGTCGCCCTGCCCGGCGCGATCGCGATGCTCAACGTGCTGCTGATGCGCACCGCCTTCGCCGCCGTGCCGCCCGAACTGGACCAGGCCGCGCTGGTCGACGGCGCCAACGTCTGGCAGCGCCTGTGGCACGTCGGCCTGCCGAACGTGCGAGGCATGCTCAGCGTGATCGTGATCTTCACCTTCATCGGCGCCTGGGACGACTTCCTCTGGCCGCTGATCGTGCTCAACGACCCGCAGAAGTACACGCTGACCGTCGGACTGCAGTACCTGAACGGCACGTTCACCACCAACCCGCGGCTGATCGCCGCCGGCACCATGATCGCGTTCGTGCCGATCGTCGTGGTCTTCGCCGTCTGCCAGCGGTTCTTCTTCAAGGGCGTGGAGGAGGGAGCCGTCAAGGGATAGGCCCGTCCGCCCCACCCGTCGCCGATCCGTCGCAGCCCCGACCACCCGTCGCCGCCCCGACCGCCCCGCGACGGCCGCACCCACCGAGGAAGCTCACCGAGCATGACCGCCGCCCAGCCCACCTCCCCGGCCACCGCCCCCCTCCCACGGCCCGCCGCGGCCGCCCGGCCCGACGCGGCCCCGCGCTTCGGCGTCAACTACACCCCCACCGCCGGCTGGTTCCACCACTGGCTCGACTTCGACCTCGACGCCGTCCGCGCCGACCTCGACTCGATCGCCGCGCTCGGCCTCGACCACGTCCGGGTCTTCCCGCTCTGGCCGGTCTTCCAGCCCAACCGCACCCTGATCCGCCCGCGCGCCGTCGAGCAGCTCACCGCCCTGGTGGACGCGGCCGGCGAGCGCGGCCTGGACGTCGCGGTGGACGGCCTCCAGGGCCACCTCTCCAGCTTCGACTTCCAGCCCTCGTGGACCCAGACCTGGCACCGGCGGAACATCTTCACCGACCCGGACGTGCTCGACGGCCAGGCCGCCTACCTCCGCACCCTGGCCGCCGCCCTCGCCGACCGGCCCAACTTCCTCGGCATGACCCTCGGCAACGAGGTCAACCAGTTCTCCGGCGAGCCGCACCCCGACCCGGACCGGGCCACCCCCGGACAGGTCGAGGCCTGGCTGCACCGGATGGTCGGCGCCTGCGAGCAGGGCGCGCCCGGCCGCCTCCACCTGCACGCCTCCTACGACGCCGCCTGGTACCTGGACGAGCACCCGTTCACCCCCTGGCACTCGGCCCGGATCGGCGCCGCCACCGCCGTGCACTCCTGGGTGTTCAACGGCACCGCGCAGCGCTACGGCGCCCGTTCCACCGCCTCCGACCAGCACGCCGCCTACCTGGTCGAGCTGTCGAAGGCCTGGGCGCGGGACCCGCACCGCCCGGTCTGGCTCCAGGAGGTCGGAGCGCCGGCCCCGTACATCACCGCCGAGGACGCCGCCCGGTTCACCGGCGCCACGGTCGGGGCGGTGCTGGACTGCCCCGACCTGTGGGGCGTCACCTGGTGGTGCTCGCACGACGTGGACCGCGCGCTGGCCGACTTCCCCGAGCTGGAGTACAGCCTGGGCCTGCTCACCACCGACCGGCGGGTCAAGCCGGCCGGCGCCCGGCTGGCCGCCGCCGTCGCCGCGCTGCGCGAGGACTGGCGGGCGCCGGCCCCGCGGACCACGGCGGTGGTGGTCGCCACCGGCGACGAGGTCACCGCGCCCAAGCGCTCGGTCTGCGGCCCGGGCGGCACCGTCTTCGAGGCGTTCATGCGGCTCGCCGAGGCCGGCGCCCGCCCGACCACGGTCCTCGCCGAGCACGCCGAGGACACCGCCCACCTGTCCGCCCGGGGCATCACCGAGGTCGTCCACCCGGACGACGTACGCTGACGCCACCTCCCACGTCCGTTCCCCTCAGTCGCACAACGGAGTCCGCTGACATGCACGATGACCGCAGCCTGGTCGAAGCCCGCCTCAAGCGCGTCCTGGAGGAGCGCATCCGCCCGGCGGTCCACCCCGAGTCCGTCCCGCTCTCGGTCTCGATCTGGACGGCCCCCGGCGAGCCCGTCCCGGTCGCCGAGGGCCTGGCCGCGCCCCGCACGCCGATCGCCGTCGGCGAGGCCTGGGGCGCGCCGTGGGGCACCAGCTGGATCACCGTGGCCGGCACCGTGCCCGAGGCGTGGGCCGGGCGGACGGTCGAGGCGCTGATCGACCTCGGCTTCGACGCCAACATGCCGGGCTTCCAGTGCGAGGGCCTGGTCTACCGGCCGGACGGCACCCCGGTGAAGGGCCTCAACCCGCAGAACCAGTGGGTGCGGATCGCCGCCCCGGCGGCCGGCGGCGAGCAGGTGCTGCTGCACGTCGAGGCGGCGTCCAACCCGGTCATCCTGGACTACCACCCCTTCCTGCCCACCGAGTTGGGCGACCGCGAGACCGCCGGGGCGGAGCCGCAGTACAAGCTGGAGCGGATGGACCTCGCGGTCTTCGACGAGACCGTCTGGCAGCTGGTGATGGACCTGGAGGTGCTCGGCGAGCTGATGGCCGAGCTGCCGGCCGACGGCGCCCGCCGCTGGGAGATCCTGCGGGCCGTCGAGCGGGCGCTCGACGCGGTCGACCTGCAGGACGTCAACGGCACGGCCGCGGCGGCCCGTTCGCTGCTCGCCGAGGTGCTGGCCGCGCCCGCCGCGCCGTCCGCGCACCGGATCAGCGCGATCGGCCACGCCCACATCGACTCCGCCTGGCTCTGGCCGCTGCGCGAGACGGTCCGCAAGGTGGCCCGCACCACCGCCAACATGACCGCGCTGCTGGAGGACGAGCCGGACTTCCTCTACACCATGTCCCAGGCGCAGCAGTTCGCCTGGATCAAGGAGCACCGCCCCGAGGTGTACGCCCGGGTGAAGAAGGCGGTCGCGGACGGCCGGTTCGTGCCGGCCGGCGGCATGTGGGTGGAGTCCGACACCAACATGCCGTCCTCCGAGGCGATGGCCCGTCAGTTCGTCCACGGCAAGCGGTTCTTCCTGGAGGAGTTCGGGGTCGAGAACCAGGAGGCGTGGCTGCCGGACACCTTCGGCTTCACCGGCGGCCTGCCGCAGATCATCCGCAACGCGGGCTCCAAGTGGCTGCTCACGCAGAAGATCTCGTGGAGCCAGGTCAACAAGTTCCCGCACCACACCTTCCTCTGGGAGGGCATCGACGGGACGAGGATCTTCACCCACTTCCCGCCCGTGGACACCTACAACTGCTCGATGAAGGGCAGCGAGATCGCCCACGCGGCACGGAACTTCAAGGACAAGGGCGTCGCCCGGCACTCCCTCGCGCCGACCGGCTGGGGCGACGGCGGCGGCGGCACCACCCGCGAGATGGTCGCCAAGGCGGCCCGGCTGCGCGACCTGGAGGGCTCGGCCACGGTGCGCTGGGAGCGGCCGGCCGAGTTCTTCGAGAAGGCCGAGGCCGAGTACCCGAAGCCGCCGGTCTGGGTGGGCGAGCTGTACCTGGAGCTGCACCGGGCCACGCTCACCAGCCAGGCGAGGACCAAGCAGGGCAACCGGCGCAGCGAGAACCTGCTGCGCGAGGCCGAACTCTGGTGTGCCACCGCCGCGTTGCGCACCGGCCACCCGTACCCGTACGAGCAGCTGGACCGGATCTGGAAGACGGTGCTGCTGCACCAGTTCCACGACATCCTGCCCGGCTCGTCGATCGCCTGGGTGCACCGCGAGGCCGAGGCCACCTACGCGGGCCTGGCGGCGGAGCTGGAGGAGCTGATCGGCGCGGCCCAGCAGGCGCTGGCCGGGGACGCCGCGGGCGGGCGCGAGCTGGTCTTCAACGGTGCGCCGCACAGCCGTTCGGCGGTGCCGGCGGGCGGGGCCGCCCCGGTGGCGGCCGACGGAGCGGGCGGCGCGGGCGGCGCGGGCGGCGGCTGCACGGTGACGGCCCGCGACGGCGGCGGCTTCGTCCTGGACAACGGCCTGCTGTCGGTGGCCGTGGACGGCGACGGCCTGGTGGTCTCGGTGGTCGACGCGGCGAGCGGCCGGGAGACGGTGGCCCCGGGCGGCCGGGCCAACCTGCTCCAGCTGCACCCCGACTTCCCGAACATGTGGGACGCCTGGGACGTGGACCAGTTCTACCGCAACACCGTGACGGACCTGGTCGCGGCGGACGAGGTCGCGGTGGCCGCCTCCTCCCCCGGCGAGGCTGCCGTCCGGGTGGCCCGGTCCTTCGGTTCCTCGACGGTGGTCCAGACGCTGACCCTGCGGGCCGGCTCGGGGCGCCTGGACATCGACACCGAGGTCGACTGGCACGAGACCGAGAAGTTCCTCAAGGCGGCGTTCCCGCTGGACGTGCACACCGAGCGGTACGCGGCGGAGACCCAGTTCGGCCACCAGTTCCGCCCGACCCACACCAACACCAGCTGGGAGGCGGCGAAGTTCGAGGCCTGCAACCACCGCTTCGTCCACCTGGAGGAGCCGGGCTGGGGCGTCGCGCTGGTCACCCCTTCGACGTACGGCCACGACGTCACCCGGGCGGTGCGCGAGGCGGACGGCGGGACGACCACCACGGTCCGCTTCTCGCTGCTGCGCGCGCCGCGCTTCCCCGACCCGCGCACCGACCAGGGCGTGCACCGGTTCCGGCACGCGCTGGTGCCGGGTGCGGCGATCGCCGACGCGGTCCGCGAGGGGTACGCCGTCGGCCTGCCGGAGCGCCGGGTGACCGGCTCGGTGGAGACGGTCCGGCCGCTGGTGGAGCTGGACGACGACGCCCTCGTGGTCAGCGCCGTCAAGCTCGCCGACGACGGCAGCGGCGACCTGGTGGTCCGGGTCTACGAGGCGGGCGGCGGGCGTGCCCGGGGCCGGCTGGCCACCTCGTTCCCGCTGGCCTCCGCGGCGCCCTGCGACCTGCTGGAGCGCCCGTGGGACGGCACGCGCGGCGAGGTCTCGGTGGACGGCGACGGCGTCCTGCTGAGCCTGCGGCCCTTCGAACTGGTGACCCTGAGGCTGACGCCCGCGGTGTGATCCTGTTTCCTGTCCCTGTCGTTGCTTCGCCGTCCTGATCGATCGCCCCCGCCCGTGCCCCGGGCGGGGGCCCGTGCCCCGTCCCGGAGCCACCCGCCATGACCGCTCCCACGCCGTCCGCCTCCGCCGCGCCGGCACCCGCCTCCACCCCGGCACCCGCTTCCGCCCCGGCCGCCACCGTCGCGCAAGCCACCGCCGCGCAAGCCACCGCCCGCGCGCTGGACGCCGCTGCCGTACCGGCCGCCGGACCGCTGTTCGCCGCGCTCGACATCGGCGGGACCAAGATCGCCGGAGCGCTCGTCGACTCCACCGGGGCGCTCACCCACCGGCTCCAGCTCCCCACCCCCGCCCGGGAGTCCGGCGCGGCCGTGCTGGCCGTCGTCCACCGGGTGCTGGACCACCTGGCGGCCGCGCCCGAGTGGGCCGCCGTCGGCGCCGTCGGGATCGGCAGCGCCGGTCCGGTGGACCTCGTGCACGGCACCGTCAGCCCGATCAACATCCCCGGCTGGCGCGGCTTCCCGCTCACCGCCGAGGTCGCCGCGCACCCCGCCGTCGGCCCCCGCCCCGTCGCCCTGGCCGGGGACGGTGTGGCGATGGCCGCCGCCGAGCACTGGCGCGGCGCGGCACGCGGCGCCGGCAACGCGCTCTGCCTGGTCGTCTCCACCGGCGTCGGCGCCGGGCTGGTGCTGGACGGCGCCGTCCGCCCCGGCCCCAGCGGCAACGCCGGCCACCTCGGCCACATCACCGTCGACCTCGACGGCGAGCCCTGCCCGTGCGGCTCGCGCGGCTGCCTGGAGGGCATCGCCAGCGGTACCGCGATCGCCCGCCACGCCCTCGCCCGGGGCTGGCGGCCCGCCGGGGAGGACCGCTCCGCCCGCGCCGTGGCCGCCGACGCGCTGGCCGGCCACCCGGTCGCGGCGGCCGCCTACGACCGGGCCGCCCAGGCGCTGGCCGCCGGGATCGCCGCCACCGCCACGCTGGTCGACCTGCACCGGGTGGTGATCGGCGGCGGGGTCGCCGCCGCCGGCCCCGCGCTGTTCGATCCGCTCGCCCGCCACCTGGACCGGTACGCCGTGCTGCCGTACGTCCGCGGTCTCGACGTCCGCCGCGCCGAACTCGGTACCGACGCGGGCCTGATCGGCGCCGCCGCGCTCTGCCGCTGACCCGCCCCCTGGGAGCACCCGCATGCCCACCCCTCCGCCGCCCGGCCGCCCCTCGGCCACACCTCCCGCGCCCGCCCCGTCCGCGCCCGACCACCGTCCGAGCGAGCTTCCCCCGTTCGCCCTGCTCGCCAACCCCGTGCGCGAGTACGCCTGGGGCTCCACCACCGCCATCCCCGCCCTCACCGGCACCCCGCCGACCGGCGCGCCGCAGGCGGAGCTCTGGATGGGCGCCCACCCCTCCGCGCCGTCCCTGCTCGACGGCGGCAGCGGCCCGCGCCCCCTGGACCGCCTGATCGCCGACGCCCCCGCCGAGTTGCTCGGGCCGGACACCGTCCGGCGGTTCGGCCCCCGGCTCCCCTTCCTGTTCAAGGTGCTGGCCGCCGACCGGGCGCTCTCGCTCCAGGTCCACCCCACCCGTGCCCAGGCCGAGGCCGGCTGGGCCGCCGAGGAGGCCCGCGGGGTGCCGCTCGACGCCCCGGAGCGGGTCTTCAGGGACCGCAACCACAAGCCCGAACTGATCTGCGCGCTGGGCGACTTCGAGGCGCTCTGCGGGTTCCGGCCGGCCCGCGCCACGGCCGCGCTGTTCGACCGGCTGGCCGTGCCGCTGCTCGCCCCGTGGGCCGCCGCACTGCGGGACCGGCCCGCCGCGGAGGTGCTGCCCGCACTGCTGCGGCACGTCCTGACGGACGCCCGCCCCGGCCCGGCCGACCTCGCCGCCGTCACCGCCGCACTGCACCGGACCGCCGCGGACGGCGGCCCGTTCGCCGAGGCCTGCGCCGGGTACGCGCGGGCCGCCGGCGACTACCCCGGGGACCCGGGGCTGGTCGCCGCGCTGCTGCTCAACCACGTCCGGCTCCGGGCCGGCCAGGCGCTCTCCCTGGAGGCCGGAGTGCCGCACGCCTACCTGCGCGGCGTGGGCGTGGAGCTGATGGCCGACTCGGACAACGTGCTGCGCTGCGGACTCACCGCCAAGCACGTCGACGTGGACGGCCTGCTCGCGGTGACCGACTTCCGCACGGGCGAGCCGCCCGTGCTGACCGCACGCACCCCGGCGGGCACGCGCACCCCGGACAGCGCAGCCGACCCGCACGGCACGGCCGACCCGCACGGCGCCGGGATCGAGGAGCAATTCCCCTCCCCGGCCGCGGAGTTCCGCCTGTCGAGGCTGCGGCCCACGGCCGCGCCCGTCCGGGTCGACCTGGCGGACGCCCCGCAGATCCTCCTCTGCACCGCCGGCCGTGCCCGTCTCCGCACCCCCGACGGCGCCGCCCTCGACCTCCCCCCGGGCCGCTCCGCCTACCTCCGCCCCGGCAGCGGCCCCGTCCACCTGACGGGCCCGGGCGCGGAACTCTTCCGCGCCACCGTCGGCGACTGAAGGGCCCGACGCGCCGCACCCGCCGTCCGGTCCCCGCCGCTCCGGGCCCCAGGCCCCGGACCGTCCGGCCGCGACGGCGGCGTGTGCGTCCGCCTCTGCGGCCGCCACGGCGACCGCGGTGCCACCCCTTGCACAGGAAGAAGCCCCAGTCGACTTCCTGTGCCCGGCGTCGGCACGCACGGTGGCTGGACGCGCGCGGTGGCCCAGTACGCGCAGTTGCCCACCATGCGCAGTTGCCTGCCGCGTGCAGTACCCGGCGCGCGGTGGCTCAGCGCGTACGGCGGCTCGCCCCGCGGCTCGACGTGCGGCGGCTCAGCGCCCGCGGTGCCGGGTCGACCCCACCGGGTCGCTCCGGGTCAGCGCGCCGAGGCCCGGCAGGCGCCGGCGGGGGCGGTGATGGGTGGGCGCGGGCGCGGCCACCGGACCGCGCGGCGACTTCACCGCGACTCTGGACGGCGGCGTCGGGCCCTCGCCCGTCGTTCCGTCGGCGACCGGCCCCTCGGCCGTCGGCTCCCCCGGCTGGAACGCCGCGAGGAAGCGCCGCTCGGACGGGCTGAGCGTGCGGGACCGGCCGGACGCCTCGTCCCGGGCGACCACCACCGTGCGCGCCCGCATATACGTGCGCGGATCACGGCACACATTCACCACGACATGCGCGGAACTGCGTCCCAGCCGTTCGACGGTCAACCGGACCAGCAATGGCTCCGGCTGGTGGTACAGCTGTTCCAGGTAATCGATCTCGTGCCGGGCGATCAGGAATCCGGACGGAAATAGCGATTCCCGGACCGCGACCGCGTGGTGGCAGAACAGGTCGTAAATTCCCTCCTGTACGTAGGAGACCAGCCGGGCGTTGTTGATGTGCCCGTTCTCGTCGACGTCGCTCCACCGGGTGGGGCAGGCGAGGACGTGCGCGTTGGCGTGCGCCGCGTGCGGGTGCGGCGCGCTCACCGCTGCTTCGGCCCGGCGTCGCCCCGACCGGTGGCGACAGCCCCGGCGGGCAGCAGCGCCCGCTGCAACCTCGCGTAGTAGACGGCGTGTTCGGACGCCATCCGGGCGGCGGTCCACCCTTCCTCGGCGGCCTCGGCGGCGGCCTGGACGACCAGGCTGTCGAGCACCCCGTCGACGGCGCGGCAGAGTTCCGCCACCGCCGCGAGGCGCTCGGGGACGTCGGCCCCGCAGGCCGCGTCACGGGCCGGGAACGCGGCGAGCGAGTCCACGGCGAGCCGCAGTTCGTCGACGGTGTCCGACCGGTTTTCCGAAAGGCAATTGCGCACAGTTTTCTCCCGAAACGGATACGGCATTGTCTGATGTCCGAACCCGGTGAGTGGTTCGGGTCCCCCCGGCGCCATGGACGCTATCCCAGCCCGGGCACCTCGCGGATGGTTTACGGAACCACAGCGGAAACTGACCACCATTGGAGTAGTTTGCGACTGCATAAAATCAGCCGCATCCACCGAATGCCAGCCCGGTCCCATAGTCCCACCGGTCACCGTTCCGGTCCCGCCGGTCATGCCCCGCTCCCCCAACTGGTCCACCAGCGCGCCTTGTAGAGCCAGGCGCCGGGCAACCTCCGGACGGCGTCGGGGCGGTGCAGCGTGAGCACCGAAGTGCACCAGGAACAGGGGCCCGTGTGGTCCGGGGCGGCGATGAGCAGCCGCCCCGAGCCGGGCTCGTCGCCGACGCTCTTGACGTCCCTGCCGTCCTGCTCGCCACCCAGCCGGACCTTCGTGAACCGGTCCGTCGCCGGGTCGAACCGCCAGAGGTGCCCGGCCGTGCTCACCCAGAAGCGCCCGGGCGTGGCGAGCACCGGCGCCAGGTCGTGCCCGCCCGGCTCCGGCAGCGGTACCGCCCGGACGGCGGCCAGCGTCGGCGCCGCCGCCGTGCCGCCCACCCTCAACGCGGTGAGCGTGTCGTCCCCGAGCGCCCAGAGCAGCCCGGTCCGCCGGTCCCAGTGCACGCCGTGCGCGCCCGGCAGCCGGAACTCGGCGTGCACCGCGCTCCGCGGGCCCTGCGAGGCCGTGTAGAGCCGCACCCACCCGCCGGTGGAGGCGGCCACCGCGACGTTCCCGTCCGGTATCAGCTCCGCGCTGTGCGGGTTGGCGTGCGGACCGGTGTCCACGGCCCAGACCGCCGCGCCGGTCACGGTGTCGACGGCCGCCGCCAGTCCGCCCGACGCGGTCGTGAGCAGGTACCGCCGGCCGTGCCGCACCCGGCTCTTCGCCTCGTCCGGCAACGACCAACTCCGTTCCGGCCGAAGGTCGTCGAGGTCCGGTGCGGTGTCCGCCGACCACGACCAGACCACCGGCAGCCGGTCCGGCCCCCGGTACGCCGCCAGTTCCTCGGCGCTCTGCAGCACCAGCACCCGCCGCGATGCCTGGTCCACCACGACGACCGCCCATCCCGGGCCCGCCACCGCCGGAGCGGTCGGCACCGCCGCCGCGGCCGCCGCGAGGACCGCCACGCCCAACGCCACTCTCCACGTCCGCACCCGCCTCACCTCCACCGTCCGCCTTGGGCCCACCGTCCGGTCTCCTTCCCCGGGCCGCCAGCCGGCGGGCTCCGACCGGCCTATCCGCTCCCCCCGTGCCACCTCCGCGCCAGGGGCTCGCTACCGCCCTACGGTGTACCCCGCGCCGACGCGCCGACCCGGCGCTCTGGCAGACTGCGGTGGTGCTGCTGACCTACATCGCGGAGATCGCGGACGAACCACTGCTGCTGGACCCGGCCGACCGGTACGCCGAGGTCGAGACCAACACGTGGTGGCTCAGCACCGAGGCCGAGGACCGCTCGGCGCTGTCGGTCGCCGAGGTGGTCGCCGCCTTCGGGCGGACCGCCGACGCCCTCCGCAGCCGGATCGCCGCCACCGGCCACGCGGGCCCGGCGACGTTCTACGTGTGGCACGACGACGTGGCCGGCCAACTGCGCTGCTCCACCGGCTCGGTGCCGCGCACCGAGCTGCCGTTCGACGGCTCCCACATGCCGTCCGACGACCTGGGGCCGATCGTCGCGGCCTTCCTCGCGGACGCGGATCCCGGGGTCGTCACCTGCGGGCACGACGCGCCCGCCGCCGAGGACGCACCACTCCCGCCCTTCCCGGTCTGGGTCCGCGACGTGAGCCCCACCGAAGCCTGACCCCCGGCCCCCCGGCCCACCACCCGACCGCCACCGACAGGCGCGGCGGCCCGCTGCCCGACGCGGCCTTCGCCGCTCCGCCGCTAGCGGCCGGCGACCAGGTCGCCCAGGCGGGCCAGCGGGGAGGTGGTGGGGCGGCCGGCGGCCTCCTGGCGGTCGGCGGCGTGGTAGACGGCGTACAGCGCGTGCACGCCGAGCCAGCGGAGCGGCTCGGGCTCCCAGCGGCGGACGGTGTGGCCGACCCACGGCAGCCGGGTCAGCTCGGTGTCGCGGCCGAGGACGAGGTCGCGCAGGGTCCGCCCGGCGAGGTTGGTGGTGGTCACCCCGCTGCCGACGTACCCGCCGGCCCAGCCCAGTCCGGTGCGCCGGTCCAGGTCGACGGTCGCGCACCAGTCCCGGGGCACCCCGAGCACGCCCGCCCAGGCGTGGTCGATCCGGGCCGGGCGTGCGGCGGGGAAGAAGGCGTCCAGGATCTCCCGGAGCTGCCGGACGGTCGCCTCCTGGGTGGTGCCGTCGGTGTCGGTACGGGAGCCGAAGCGGTAGGGCACGCCCCGCCCGCCGAGCGCGATCCGGTCGTCGGCCGTGCGCTGCGCGTACATGTACGCGTGCGCGAAGTCCCCGAGCACCTCCCGCCCCTCCCAGCCGACCTCGGCCCAGAAGGACGGCGGCAGCGGCTCGGTCGCGATCATCGCCGAGTTCATCGGCAGCCAGGTGCGCCGCTCCCCGGCCAGTCCGGCGGTGAACCCCTCGGTGGCGCGCAGCACGTACTGGGCGGTGACGGTGCCGTGCGGGGTGACGGCGCACGGCCGGCGCCCGCCCCGGTCCCCGCCCCGGATCCCGGTGACCGGGGTCCCCTCGTACACCGCGACGCCCATCCGCTCCACCACCCGGGCCAGCCCGGCCGCGAGCCTGGCGGGCTGCACCCGCGCGCCGTGCGGGCTCCACACCCCGCCGAGCGCGCCCTCGACCCGCAGCCGCTCCCGGGTCTCCGCCGCGCCCAACTCCTCGACCCGGCCAGGTCCGTAGGCGCGCTCCGCCTCGGCGAACTCCTTCAGCCGGGCCAGCTGCGCGGGCGTCCGGGCCACCTCCAGCACCCCGCCGCGCACGAGGTCCGCTTCGATCCCCTCGGCCGCCAGCGTCTCGGCGACCTCGCCGACGGCGGCGTCCATCACCCGCTGCATCGCGGCGGCCCGCTCCCGGCCGTACCGCCGGGCGAACGCCCCGCGCCCGGCGAACCCGTTGTACAGCCACCCGCCGTTGCGCCCCGACGCGCCGTACCCGCAGAACCGCGCCTCCAGCACGGCGACCCGCAGCCCGGGGTCGGCCTTCTTCAGGTAGTACGCCGTCCACAGCCCGGTGTAGCCGCCGCCCACCACGCACACGTCGACGTCGAGGTCGCCGGGCAGCGCCGCCCGTGCCTCGGGCACCCCCAGCTGCCCCCACCAGAACGACACCCCGCCGTTCACACCCGCCACGCCAGACGCCACGACCCCGACCTCCACTCACACCGATCCCGGATCCCCGGACGCTACGCCCGCCCGCGGGCCCCGGACCACCGCCACCGTGCAAGGAAACCGGCCGCCCGCCCCTGCACCCTGTCAGGGGCGGGCGGCCCGGGCTGCCGGCCGGCGGCGGGGGCCGGCGGCGGGGGCCGGCGGCGGGGGTCAGCCGAGGGTGGAGCCGGTGACCGGCTCGGAGAGGGGGACGGTCTCGCCGGCGAGGCCCGCCTTGACGAACTGCCAGGTGAGGCCGTTGATGACGCCCTGGCCGAGGGGGGCGAGCTTCGCGAAGGCGGGCCGGCTGAGGTCGATGTGGGTGGAGTCGCAGGACGGACACTGGTCCTTGACGGGGACGGTCACGGTCTTGCCCTTGTAGGTGACCTTGACCGAGATGCCCTTGCAGACCGGGTCGTTGTTGGGGTTGGCGGTGGTCCACCAGGTGTGCGAGACGGCGACCAGCATCTGGGTGCCGGCGTCGATCCTGCTGCCGCAGGCGCCGTAGCCGGCGTCGTCGTAGTACGTGGCCTTGCCGGTCATCGGCTTGTCGACCGGTATCGCGGCGCTCGCGGTGCCGGCGCTCAGGGCGATGACCGCGGCGGCGGCCAGCGGGGCGCCGGCCAGGATCCGGAGGTTCGGGACAACGCGCATGTGCACCCTCCCAGTTCGGTTCGGTGGGAGGACGGTAGGCAGGGCCGGGCGGAGCGGTACAGACATTTGACATGTTGTCATGAACGCAAGTGAAGGAGCTTTACCCGCGCGGCCGAAGGGGGGACGATACGTGACCGCACGACCTCCCGGAGCGTTCACCGGACATCGTCCCCGCGTCCCCGCGTCCTCGGAGGCCCCGTGCGCACCGCCCTGCCCGCCACTCTCCCCACCGTCCTCGCCGCACTGCTCGGCGCCGCCGCACTGCTCGGGACCGCGGCCGGCCAGGCCGCCGCCGCGCCGGCCCCGGCCGCAGCAGCCCCCCGCGAGGTCAACCAGGGCTACAGCATCCCGGTCGGCGCCGTGACCGACCTCGGCGCACTGCCCGTCCTCGGCAGCCTCGGCCTGGACTTCGCCCGCCTGCTGGGAGCCTGAGCGGGCCACCCCGCCCGGGAATCCGGTGTACAGCGCGCGGACGCCTTGACAGGATCACTGTCATGCACACCTTTTCCGCGCCCGACGGCACCCTCCTCGCCTACCGCGTCGAGGGCGACGGCGACGGCGACCCCGTCGTCTGCCTGCCCGGCGGCCCCATGCAGGACTCCCGCTACCTCGGCGACCTCGGCGGACTGGCCGCCCGCGCCGGGCGCCGCCTGGTCCTCCTCGACCTGCGCGGCACCGGCGGCTCCGCCGTGCCCGCCGACAGCGCCACCTACCGCTGCGACCGCCTGGTCGACGACGTCGAGGCGCTCCGCGCCCACCTCGGGCTCGACCGGCTCGACCTGCTCGGCCACTCCGCCGGCGTCAACCTCGCCGTCCGCTACGCCGAGCGGCACCCGGAGCGGGTGGCCCGGCTGGCGCTGATCACGCCCTCCGCGATGGCCCTCGGGGTGACGGTCGACGGGGAGACCCGGCGCGAGACCGCCCGGCTGCGCGAGGGCGAGCCCTGGTTCGCCGAGGCGTACGCGGCGCTGGAGACGATCACCTCCGGACGCGGCGGGCCGACCGACTGGCCGGCCATCGCCCCGTTCATGTACGGGCGCTGGGACGACCAGGCCCGCCTCCACCGGGCGGCCGAGGACACCCAGCGCAATGACGCGGCGGCGGCCGTCTTCGCCTCCGAGGGCGCCTTCGACCCGCCGGCCACCCGGGCCGGACTCGCCGCCTGCGCGGCACGCGTGCTCGTCCTCGCCGGCGAGGTCGACGTCAGCGCTCCCCCGAAGGCGGCCGCCGAGGTGGCCGGGCTGCTCCCCGGCGCCGGGTTCGCCGTGCAGCCGGGCGCCGGCCACTACCCCTGGCTCGACGACGCCGAACTGTTCACGGCCACGGTCGGGGACTTCCTCGCGTAACGCGAGCCGTGCGAGGCCCGTCCGGAGCAGCTCCGGGCGGGCCTTTCGCATGCGTGCGGGGTTTCTTCCGCTGCGAGAGTTAGTAATCCCGACACTCCCCCGACAGGCGGGAACACGCCGCCGCCGCACGCCCGCCATCGTCCCGACACCGGCCGAAACGTAGCGTCACAGTCCGGCAACACCCCTGTCCACCAGGCAGGACGGATGATTGACAGGGAGGCAGGGCCTTCAGCACCATGAGCGCCGAGCCCACTCGCAGCACCCCGGAAGGAGGGCCGATGAACACCGTTGACCGTGTCGAGCACGGCCCCGTCCACCGGGCCGCATGTCGCCGCTGTTGTCGTCGCGGAGCGCTCGCCCGCTGACCTCCGCCGGTCCCGTCCGCGGACCGGTCACACGCGCACCTGAGCCACACCCGCGTCTGCGTCTGCCCCAAGCACCCGCACTGCACCCGCACCCGCACCCGCACCCGGCAGGGGCGCACGCCGCCGTACGCCCGGTCCGCCCACTCCGCACACCGTCCGCTCCGCCCTGCCGCGCCCCGTCGCGCCGCCGGAGCGCCCTCCCGCATCCCTTCGCCACCTCCCCACGAGTCCCCGAGAGTCGAGGAACCGCCATGAGCGTTGCCCAGAACCAGGTCACCGAGCTCAGCCTCACCCCCGCCGCCGGCCGGATCGGCGCGATCGTGCACGACGTCCGCCTCGGCGGCGACCTGCCGGCCGAGACCGTCGCCGCCGTCGAGGCGGCGCTCTACGAGCACAAGGTGCTGTTCTTCCGCGGCCAGCAGCACCTGGACGACGCCGAGCACGAGGCGTTCGCCCGCCTGCTCGGCCACCCGGTCGGCCACCCGACCGTCCCCAGCGCGGACGGCCGGTACATCTTCGAACTGGACGCCACCAAGGGTGTCCGCGCCAACAACTGGCACACCGACGTCACCTTCGTCCCGTCCTACCCCAAGGCGTCGATCCTGCGCTCCCTGGAGCTCCCGCCGGCCGGCGGCTCCACCGTGTGGGCCAACACCGTCGCCGCGTACGAGGACCTGCCCGAGCCGCTGAAGGTGCTGGCCGAGTCGCTGCGCGCCGTCCACACCAACGACTACGACTACGCGGCCAGCCTGGCCCTGCGCCCGGAGCTGGCGGACAACGCGGAGATCGCCAGCCTGTTCCGCCAGGTGTTCGTGTCGACCGCGTTCAAGACCGAGCACCCGCTGGTCCGGGTGCACCCGGTGACCGGCGAGAAGACCCTGCTGCTGGGCGCGTTCGCCCAGAAGATCCAGGGCGTCTCGGGCGCCGACAGCCGGGCCCTGATCACCCTGTTCCAGCGGTACGTGGAGCGCCTGGAGAACACCGTCCGCTGGGACTGGCAGGTCGGCGACGTGGTGATCTGGGACAACCGGGCCACCCAGCACTACGCGGTCAACGACTACGGCGACGAGCCGCGCCTGGTCCGCCGGATCACCCTGGACGGCGACCTGCCGGTCGGCGTGGACGGCGTGCCGAGCCGTCTGCTGGAGCCGTCCGACCCGCCGAAGGTGGCCGGGCTGGTGCCGGCCGAGGAGCTGGAGGCCGCCGCCCGCGGCTGACCCCGCCGGGTCCGCCCCCGCCGTACCACCCGCACCACCCGCACGCCAAGGCCCGCCGTACCGCCAAGGCCCGCCGTACCGACCCGGCCCCGGAGCCGTCACCCCGGACCGGCCCGCCCCGACGCCCCGAAGGACCGCCGATGTTCACGCCCCCGCCCCCGGCCGAGAAGCCCCGTTCCGGGGACGAGCGGCGGGACGTCAACGCGGCCGCCGTGCTGCGGGCGGTGCTGGACCACGGTCCGGTCGCCCGCAGCCGGGTCGCCGCGCTCACCGGACTCTCTCCGGCCGCGGTGTCCCGGCAGGTGGTCGACCTCGCCCGGCTCGGACTGCTCCGCGAGCGGCCCGAGTTGGCGGGCGGCGGCGCCGGTACGGTGGGCCGGCCGCAGCTGCCGGTGGACGTCGACGCCGACCGGCTCGCCGTGGCCGGACTCCACATCGGCGTCCCGTACACCACCTTCGCCTTCCTCGACCTGCGCGGAAACGTGCTGTACCGCCAGGAGTTGAACAACCGGGGCCGCACCGGCCACGCGGTGCTCCGGCCGCTGCTGGAGCGGCTCCCCCGACTGCTGGCAGCCGTGCCGGACGGCCGGACACTGGTCGGCCTGGGCGCGGTGACCGGTGGCGCGGTGGACCGCGAACGCGGCCTGATGGTCCGTCACGAACCCTTGGGATGGCGGGACCTGCCGCTCCGCGAACTGCTCGCCCAGGCCTCCGGACTGCCCGTCCAGGTGGACAACCACGCCCGGGCGCTGACCCAGGCGGAGATCCTGTTCGGGCATCCGGCGGCCCGCCGGTCCATGGTCCACCTGTTCGTCGGTCATGTGGTGGACGCGGCGCTCGCCGTGGCCGGCACCGTGCACGTCGGGCCGCCCTCCCCCACCGGGGACGTCGCCCACCTGCCCGTGCCGGACAGCGACGCGCTCTGCCACTGCGGCCGGACCGGCTGTCTGGCGGTCGCCGCCTCGGACACCACGCTCTTCGAGGCGGCGGCCGCCGAAGGCATCACCGAACGGCCCGACCGCACCGACTTCACCGCAGCCGTGCTGGCCGGCGACCCGCGCGCCGACAAGCTGGTCCGGCGCCGGGCCGAGACCGTCGGACGCGCACTGGCCCTGCTCGCCGACGTGGTCAACCCGGACCTGCTGGTGCTGACCGAGACCTTCGCACTGCTGGACAAGGCCTACCTGGACGTGGTGCGCGACGAGTTCGCACGCCGCTCGCACCTGCGCCGGGACGCCGACCTGGTGATCGCCCAGCAGCGCGGGGCCGACGTGCTGGCCGTGGCGGCCGGGGCGGCGGCGCTCGCCGCCCTCTACGCCCGGCCGCTGCACGCCATGGCGGCGGCCGCCGAAGCCGCACCGGCCGCACCGGTCCGGCTCCGCTGACTCCCGGCCCCGACCCGGACCCGACCCCGGACCCGCACCCGACCCCGACCCCGGACCCGGCCCCCGGGCCGCACCCACAGCGACGCCCGAACCCGCCGACCGACTCATGCTTTCCACAAAGGACTCCAGCCCATGACCGCGTTCCCCGCTCCGTCCGCCCCCGGCCTCTCCCGCCGGGCCCTGCTCCGCGGCGGCCTGGCCGGCGCCGGCCTGCTGACGCTCGCCGCCTGCCGCTCGGCGGCCGACACCGCCTCCGCCCCCGCGGGCGACGCGGCGAGCCCGCGCCGGGGCGGCGTCCTCACGGTCGGCGCCGGCGTCGACTTCACCCCGGCCCTGCTCTTCGCCCAGAGCGCCAACACGCTCGTCCAGCGCCTGGTGTTCAACACCCTGACCAGGTACGACGACAAGCTCCAGCCGCAGCCCGAACTGGCCACCTCCTGGCAGGTCGCCCCGGACGGCGCCTCCGTCACCCTCAAGCTGCGCGACGACGTGCTCTTCCACAGCGGCCGCAAGTTCACCGCCGACGACGTGGTCTTCGCGGTCAAGAACCTGCAGAACCCGGTCCGTTCGGCCCAGCTGCGCTCGACCGCCGCTGCCGTCACCGACTTCCGCAAGAACGGCGACTTCGAGCTCACCCTCGTCCTCGCGCACCCGGTGAGCAACATCTTCGACCTCTTCGAGTTCATGATCATCCCGGACTCGGCGACCGTCGACGAGGCCTTCGCCGGGACGAAGCTGGTCGGCACCGGCCCGTACACCTTCACCGACCGCAAGCCCGGCAGCTCGCTCACCTTCGCCCGCAACGAGAAGTACTGGAACCCGGGCCGCCCCTACCTCGACGGCGTCGAGATCCGGATCGTGCCGCAGGCCGACTCGTTGCTCTCCTCGCTCAAGACCGGCCAGACCCACCTCTCCTACAGCATCCGCGGCAAGGACGTCGCGACCCTCAAGAGCGACCCGCAGTTCCGGATCACCTCGTACGACACCGGCGCCGGCGCCTACTACATCGGCGCCAACCTGACCGGCGAGCACGTCTCCGACAAGCGCGTCCGGCAGGCCATCGCCTGGGCGGTCGACCGCGACCGGCTCGTCCAGCAGGCGCTCGGCGGCTACGGCACCGTGTCCTCCACGCCCTGGCCCAAGTCCTCCCCCGCGTACAGCGAGGCGTCCGCCACCCGCTACCACCACGACCCGGAGAAGGCCCGGCAGTTGCTCAAGGAGACCGGCCTGACGGGCATCACCCTGCCCTTCGCGCACTCCAACGACCCCGGCAACACGGCCATCGCCCAGATCCTGCAGTACGACCTCAAGCAGGTCGGCATCGAGACGGTGCTCCAGCCCACCGACTCGCCGACCATGCAGAAGCAGCTCATCTCGCAGACCATGCCCGCCCTCTGGACGCTGAGCCACGGCTTCGCCCAACTCCACCCCGCCACCCTGGCGGTGAGCGCCTACCCGTTCAACGAGGCCAAGAACAGCTCCCGCTTCTCCTCCCCCGCCTACACCGAGATCGTCCAGAAGGCGTGGAAGCGGCCGGACAGCGACAGCCCCGAGGCCAAGGCGCTCTACCAGCAGATCACCGACGTGCTGCTCGACGAGCAGTTCGTGATCGACCTCGCGATCGCCGGCCTCACCGAGGTCGCCGGCAGCAAGGTCCGCGGCGCCACCCTCAACAAGTTCGGCTACCTCAACCTCGACGACGCCTACCTGACGGCCTGACCGGACGGCCTGACCGATGCGAACCTTCCTCCTCAAGCGGCTGCCCTCCGGGCTGCTCGTCCTCCTCCTCGCCTCCTTCCTGGTCTTCCTGATCCTCCGCCTCATCCCCGGCGACCCGGCCACCACACTGGCCGGCCCCGACGCCGGTCCGCAGGCCGTCGCCGCCATCCGCGCCCAACTCGGCCTGGACGAACCGCTCGTCAGCCAGTACCTGACCTGGATCGGTAACCTGCTGAGCGGCGACCTCGGGCCGAGCTACTCGATCGGCGGCCAGGTCTCCGACCTGATCGGCAACGGCATCGCCGCCACCGTCCAACTCACCCTCGGCGCCCTGCTCCTGGTCGTCCTGCTGGCGCTTCCGCTGGGCGTCCTGGGCGCCACCGCCCGCCGGCGCCCGGTCGCCGCCGCCGTCCACGCCTTCACCACCGCCGTCCTGGCCGTGCCGCCCTTCGTCACCGGCGTCCTGCTGGTGCTGCTGTTCGCGGTCACCCTCGGGCTGCTGCCCGCCGGGGGCCACGAGTCCTTCCTCGACGCGCCCGACCTCGCCCTCCAGTACCTGCTGATGCCCGCGGTCTGCCTCGCCCTGCCGAGCGCCGCCGTCCTCGCCCGCTACCTCAAGGACGGCATCGAACGGGCCCTCGCCGAGGACTACGTGCGCACCGCCACCGCCGTCGGCGTCTCCCGACGCCGGATCGTCTGGCTGCACGCCCTGCCCAACGCGCTGCCCTCCGCCGTCACCGTGCTCGGCCTCCAGGTCGGCCACCTCGTCGCCGGCGCGGTGCTGGTGGAGCGGATCTTCGCCTGGCCCGGCCTCGGCCAGCTGATCGAGCAGGGCGTCATCCGCCGCGACTACCCCGTCGTGCAGGACCTCCTGCTGCTGATCGTCGCCGTCTACGTCGCCGTCCAGCTGCTCACCGACCTGGCGTACGCCTGGCTGGACCCCCGGATCCGGTGGGAGTAACCGATGACCGCACTGACCGCCCCCTCCCCCGCCCCCTCCCCTTCGCCGACCGCCCCGGCCCCGCCGGCTCGGCGCCGCAACCGCTACCTCGCCGGGCTGCTCACCGGACGCGGCCTGACCGGCCTCGCCCTGGTCGGCGTCGTCGCCCTGGCCGGGCTGTTCGCCCCGCTGCTCACGGACTTCGACCCGAACGCGCAAAGCGCCCTCGCCCTCGCCGGGCCGAGCGCCGAGCACCCCTTCGGCACCGACGACCTCGGACGCGACCTCTTCAGCCGGGTCCTGCACGGCGTCACCACCGACCTCGCGCTGATCTTCGGCGCCGTGCCGGTCGGCGCGCTGCTGGGCTGCTCGCTCGCCCTGCTCGCCGCCTCCCACCGGTGGGCGGACGTCGCGGTCCAGCGCTCCTTCGACCTGGTGCTCGCCTTCCCCGGCATCATCCTGGCGCTCGCGGTGACCGCCGTGCTCGGCCCCGGCCGCTGGCCGGTGTTCATCGTCATCGCGCTCGCCGAGATCCCGGGCTTCGGGCGGCAGTTGCGCTCCGGCATCCTGGTCCAGCGGGAGCGCGAGTACGCGCTGGCCGCCCGGGTCGGCGGCGCGTCCCGACTGCGGGTGCTGCTGCGGCACGTCGTGCCCAACGCGGTCGACCCGCTGATCGTGCAGACCGCCGTCGCACTCTCCATCGGTGTCTTCATCGAGGGCGCGATGAGCTTCCTGGGGCTGGGCGTCCGCCCGCCGGAGCCGACCCTCGGCTCCATCCTCAGCCAGTCCGTCGGCTACCTCTCCGACCATCCGACCTTCGCGGCGGCTCCGCTGGCCGCGACCACCGCGCTGGTGCTCGGCTTCACGCTGATCGCCGAGGCCCTGAACCGGGGGATCCGCCGATGACCAGCCCTGTCCGGGACACCCGCGTCGCCGCTGCCGACGCCTCCACGGCCACCTCCGGGGCCGCCCCCGATGCCTCCGGGGCCGCCTCCGATGCCTCCGATGCCCCCGGGTCCGGTTCCCGCACGGTGCTCCGGGTCCGCGACCTGACGGTCGTCTTCGGCAACGGCAACGGCACCGGCACCGGCACCGGCAAGAACACCGCTGCGGGCACGGGCGCCGCCGGTGCCGTGACCGCCGTCGACGGGGTCGGCTTCGAGCTGGCCGCCGGGGACACCCTCGGCCTGGTCGGCGAGTCCGGCTCCGGGAAGTCCACCACCGCGCTGGCACTGCTGCGGATGCTCCCGACCGGCGGCCGGATCACCGGCGGATCGGTCGAGCTGGCCGGGCAGGACCTCGCCGCCCTGCCCGAGACGGCCCTGCGCGCCCTGCGCGGCCGGCGGATCGCGATGATCTTCCAGGACCCGATGTCCTCGCTCAACCCGGTGCTCACCGTCGGCCGCCAGCTCGACGAGGCACTGCGCGCCCACGGCAGCGCCGGCAAGGCCGAACGGGCCGCACGAGCCGCCGAGTTGCTCGGCCTGGTCGGCATCCCCGACGCCGCCGACCGGCTGGGCGACCACCCGCACCAGTTCTCCGGCGGCCAGCGCCAGCGCATCATGATCGCGCTCGCGCTCGCCAACGACGCCGAGGTCCTGGTCGCCGACGAACCCACCACCGCACTCGACCCGACCGTCCAGCAGCAGATCCTCCGCCTGCTCACCCGGATCAACCGGGAGACCGGCACCGCGCTCGTGGTGATCAGCCACGACCTCGGCGTCATCGCCCAGACCTGCCGCCGGCTGCTGGTGATGCGGCACGGCCGGGTGGTCGAGTCCGGCACCACCGCCGACGTCCTCGGCGCCCCGCAACACCCGTACACCAAGCAGCTGCTGGCGGCCGTCCCGCGGCTCGACGCGCCCTCCGAGGCGGCCGCCAACAGCACCCCCGGCACCGAGCCGCTGCTCGCCGTCAGCGG
Organism: Kitasatospora sp. NPDC042419; assembly: GCF_056437345.1. Taxonomy (NCBI): domain Bacteria; kingdom Bacillati; phylum Actinomycetota; class Actinomycetes; order Kitasatosporales; family Streptomycetaceae; genus Kitasatospora; species Kitasatospora sp. NPDC042419. The sequence goes on along the minus strand of NZ_JBWKAW010000006.1, from coordinate 326,849 downwards.
CCTGCGCAAGACCTACGGGTCGCGCCGGCGCGCCGTCACCGCGCTGGACGGCGTCGACCTGGTGCTGCACCCCGGCGAAACCCTGGGCCTGGTCGGCGAGTCCGGGTCCGGCAAGTCCACGCTGGCCCGCGCCCTGGTCCAGGTGCACGCGCCGAGCGGCGGCGAGATCCGCTTCCGGGGCGAGGAGTTCGGGCGCGGCGGCGAGCGTGCCGCCCGGCGCGAGCTCCAGATGGTCTTCCAGGACCCGTACGCCTCGCTCAACCCCCGGATGACCGCCGGCCAGATCATCGCCGAACCGCTCATCGCCCACGGCTACGGCGACCGCGCCGCCCGCGCGAAGCGCGTCACCGAGCTGCTGGAACAGGTCGGCCTCGACCCGGCGACCGCCGCCCGCCACCCCCGGGCGTTCTCCGGTGGCCAGCGCCAACGCATCGGCATCGCGCGGGCGTTGGCGCCGGAGCCGAGTGTGCTGATCTGCGACGAGCCGGTCTCCGCACTGGACGTCTCGGTCCAGGCCCAGGTGATCGAGCTGCTCGCCCGGCTCCAGCGCGAACTCGGCCTCGCCATCCTCTTCATCGCCCACGACCTCGCCGTCGTCCGGCAGGTGAGCCACCGGATCGCCGTGATGCACCGCGGCCGGATCGTCGAGACCGGCCCGGCCGACCGTGTCGTCACGGCGCCCGAACACCCCTACACCGCCGAACTCCTGGCCGCCGTACCGCGACTGGACACACCGGCCCCCCTCACCGCCCGGAGCACCGCATGACCAGCACGCCCGACCCCCGCCCTGCCGGAACCGACGCCACCGGAACCGAAGCCGCCGCGCCCGGCAAGACCGACCGCACCGGCAGCACCGGCAGCACCGGCAGCACCGCCGACCCGCACCACCGCGACCCGTACGCGGGCTTCCCCGGCACCGTCGGCCGGACCTTTCGCGAGTCCACCGCCGCCTGGCCCCAGCGGGTCCGCCCGCGCGAGGGCGCGCCCAACGTCGTCGTCGTCCTCGTCGACGACATGGGCTACAGCGACATCGGCCCGTTCGGCGCGGAGATCCCCACGCCCACCCTGGACGGACTGGCCGAGAGCGGCGTCAGGCTCGCCAACTACCACACCATGCCGCTCTGCTCACCCGCCCGGGCGGCCCTGCTCACCGGCCTCAACCCGCACCGGGTCGGCTACTCCTTCGTCGCCAACGCCGACCCCGGCTTCCCCGGCTACGGCATGGAGGTGGCCGGCGACATCCCCACCCTCGCCGAGCTGCTGCACGACGCCGGCTACGCCACCTACGCCGTCGGCAAGTGGCACCTCACCCGGGACTCCGCCTCCAACGCCGCCGACAGCCGCGCCAACTGGCCGCTGCAGAAGGGCTTCGACCAGTACTACGGCGTCCTGGAGGGCCTGACCAGCCTCTTCCACCCGCACCAACTCGTCCGTGACAACAGCCCGCTTGACATCGACGAGCTGCCGGACGGCTACTACTACACCGACGACATCACCGACCAGGCCATCTCCATGGTCACCTCGCTGCGCGCCCACGACGCCGACAAGCCGTTCTTCCTCTACCTCGCCCACAACGCCGTGCACGGCCCGCTCCAGGCCAAGCCCGAGGACCTCGCCCGGCACCGCGGCCGCTACGACGGCGGCTGGGACGAGCTGCGCGCCGCACGGTTCGCCCGCCAGCTCGCCGCCGGCCACTTCCCACCCGGCACCGAGCTCCCCGAACGCAACTCCGAGGCCGGGTACGACGTCGGACCGTGGAGCGAACTCACCGAAGTCCAGCAGAAGTTGTACGCCCGCTACATGGAGGTGTACGCGGCGATGGTCGACAACGTCGACCAGAACCTCGGCCGGCTCCTCGCGACCCTGGCCGAGCTCGGCGAACTCGACAACACCATCGTGGTGTTCACCTCCGACAACGGCGGCACCGGCGAGGGCGGCGCCGAGGGCACCCGCAGCTACTTCAGCCGCTTCGTCCACCACCCGAACCTGCCGGCCGACTGGAACCCCGACGTCCAACGGGAGATCGACCTGATCGGCGGCCCCCAGTCGCTGGTCCACTACCCGCGCGGCTGGGGCATGGCCTCCAACACGCCGTTCCGCCTCTACAAGGGCCAGACCCACGCGGGCGGCGTGCGCGTCCCGTTCGTCCTCTCCTGGCCCGCCGGCCTGCCCCGCGCCGAGGGCGACAGCGGCGTCCGCCCGCAGTACCAGTACGTCACCGACATCCTCCCCACCCTGCTCGAACTCGCGGGCGTGGAACGCCCGTCGGACCGCACCGGCCGGCCCGTCCAGTCCCTCGACGGCATCAGCTTCGCCCCAGTCCTGCGGGAGGCCGCCGCCGCCTCCACCCACCACGAGCAGTACTGCGAGATGACCGGAAACCGCAGCTACTACCGCGACGGCTGGAAACTGGTCACCCTGCACCGCCCCGGCACCCCGTACGACGACGGCGAGTGGGCGCTGTACGACCTGCGCACCGACCCGACCGAGATCCACGACGTCGCCGACCGGCACCCGGAGGTGGTCAAGGAACTCGCCGCCGCCTGGGAGGCCGCCGCCTGGCGCAACGGCGTCTTCCCGCTCGCCGACGGCAGCGGCGCGCTCGCCCTGCGCCACCCCGACGACGCCCGGCTGCGCCGCCCCGTCCGGCTGCTCGCCGGCACCCCCGAGCTGGAGCGGTACCGCTCCTCCCGACTGATCTCCTTCCGCTCCTTCGCCGTCGAGGTGGAACTCGCCCACCACGGCGCCGACGACCAGGGCGTCCTCGTCTCCCACGGCGACCAGGGCGGCGGCTACAGCCTCTACGTCGAGGACGGCCGGCTCCACCTGGCCTACAACCAGTACGGCGAACTGTCCGAGACCGACGCGGGCCCGCTCGCGCCGGGCGCCCACCTGGTCACCGTCGAGGCCACGGCCGTCGCCGACCTCAAGTGGGAGTTCCGCGTCCTCGTCGACGGAGCTGAGACCGGCCGGCTCGGCCCGGTCCACCAGCTCATCGGCATGGCCCCGTTCCAGGGCATCAGCGTCGGCGTCGACCGCAAGTCCCCGGTCTCCTGGCCGCTGTACGAACGCCACCGCTCGTTCCGCTACAGCGGCGGCCTGCGCGCCGTCACCTACCTCCCCGGCGCACCCGCCCCCTACGACCCGGAGACGGTCGCCCTGGCCCTGCGGGAGGCGGCCGCCGCCTTCGAGTAGCCCCGCGTTACCCTCGTCCCGCCAGCAACTCTTGAGGGGGAACAGTGATCGGCGAACTCCTGCCCGCGTCCGTCGTCGTCGAGACGGCCTACGACGACCCGTCCGAGGCCCGGCTCGAACCGGCCGAGGAGGAGGTCATCGCCCGCGCCGTCGAAACCCGGCGCCGGGAGTTCACCACCGTCCGCCACTGCGCCCGCCTCGCCCTCGGCCGGCTCGGCGTCCCGTACCGCCCGCTGGTCCCCGGCCTGCGCGGCGCGCCGAGCTGGCCCGACGGCGTCATCGGCTCCCTCACCCACTGCGCCGGCTTCCGCGCCGCCGCCGTGGCCCGGGCCGGCGAGGTCGTCTCCGTCGGCATCGACGCCGAACCGGCCCTCCCGCTGCCCGAGGGCGTCCTCGACGCCATCGCCCTCCCCGCCGAGCAGCGCCGCCACACGGCCCTCGCCGCCGCCGACCCCGGCACTCCCTGGGACCGCATCCTCTTCAGCGCCAAGGAATCCGTCTACAAGACCTGGTTCCCCCTGACCCACACCTTCCTCGACTTCTCCGAGGCCGACCTCACCCTCCGCCCCGACGGCACCTTCGACGCCACCCTCCTCGTCCCCTCCCCCCTCCCCACCCTCGCCGGGCGCTGGCGCGTCCACGACGGCTTCCTCGCCACCGCCATCACCGTCCTGCCGTAGCCGCGATCAGCGGCTCGGACGGCTGCTCCTCAGCGGCTCCTCAGCGGCTCCTCGGCGACTCGGCGGCGACTCGGCGGCGACTCGGCGGCGACTCGGCGGCGGCTCCTCAGCGGAGACGTCGAGGAGCCGCCGCCCACAGGCGTCCGCTGCCCGGCGCGGATCACTCGCACACGATCAGCCCGCCGAGGCAGCTGATCCGGAACTCGCCGTCCCGGGCGACCGTCTCGTCCACCCGCCGCTCCAGGGCGCGCAGCAGGCCGGCCGAGACCTCCGGGGGCCGGCCGGGGAGCGGCAGGTAGGAGCGGAAGTAGTCGAGGACCGGGGTGCCGGACGGCGCCGCGATGGTGGAGGCGAGGGGGATCGCCCGGACTCGCGTGAAGTGCCGGGGCAGGGTCTCCAGGGCCGTCTCCAGGGTGAATCGCGTGCTGAAGGAGAGTCCGGCCGCCGGTTCCGGCAGTCCGGTGTCGTGGTGGGCGAGCCGCCAGACCTGCTGGAGTTCCGCCTTGTCCGTACCGGAGTTGGTGCCGACGAGGAGCCGGCCGCCGGGCCGCAGCACCCGGCGCAGCTCGGCGATTCCCGCGTCGGCGTCCGGCAGATGGTAGAGCATGTGCATGGCGAGCAGGCCGTCGGCGGAGGCGTCTCGCAGCGGGAGCGTCCGCGCGTCGGCGACCAGCACCGGACCGGGGACACCGCGCAGCATGCCGGCCGACAGGTCCAGGCCGAGGACGTCGAGGTCGGGGCGCTCGGCGCGCAACCGCCGGAGGTAGGCGCCGTTGCCGCACCCGACGTCGACCACCGGACCGGACAGGCCGGCCAGCTCCCCGGCCACCAGTCCGGGCAGGTCGTGGAAGGGTTGCTGCCACCGGTAGAGCGACTGGCGGGCCGAGAACCGCCGGTCGTCCGCGTAGGCCACCGAGGTCAGCAGTCCCGGGGCGGTCAGCCCGGTCCGCCGTTCGTCCTCACTCCGCATGCCGCCGCCCTCCTGTGTTCCGGAACGGGGTCCCGGCGCCCACCGACACCTGATCGACCGACAGTCAACTTAGTCTGGATACAGCACCGTTCGGACCCGATCGGACGAACCTCCGACGCAGTGGCCGGATCCCGGCAGATCCCGCCCACGACGCCCCCGACGTTCCGCCCCCGCCACACACACCGGCCCCCGCGCCTTCCACGGCACGCCCCGGCCCCCCGAACCGGCCCCGAACCCGAACCGGCCCCCGATCCGGCCACTGCGCTCCCCACCGCCGGCGCACCGCCACCGGAGCGGGGAGCATCCGGCATCCTCCCGCCCCTCGCCGCGGGCCTCCCGCTCCTCGCCGCGGGCCCGCGACGGGCGCGCGCCGGCCCCGCCGGAACCGGGGCCCGCCTGGGGCCCCGGACTCATGCTCCCGGGACACAAGTGGGGCGAGTGTGGAGCTAACAGCCCGAACCCCTCCGGACGGGCCCGTCCGACACCGAGGCGTTACCATGAGTACACAACCGATCACCGATGCGCCCGCGGTCGCCGTCACCGTGCACCCGGCCGCCCGACGGGGCGGCGAGCCCGGCCGGCCGCTGGCCCACGGGATCCTGACCAGCTCGACGACCGTGCTGGTGCCGGATCCCCCCGAGGCCCTGGCCAGTCCCTGGAAGAGATTCCTCGTGCGAATATCCCGGTCACCCGGAGACGCGGACGGCACCCAGGTCGTCCCCGTCGGGGGCCTGAGCCTGGCGGCGGTCAACGGGGACGGGATCACCGCGTCGGCGGCGGTGCTGACCCTGGTCCGGCCGGCACGGTCCGTCGTCCCCGTCACGAGCGTCCCGGCCGACCGGCTCGCCGCGGCCCTGACCCGCCACCACGGCGACCAGTGGGCGGCCTACGCCGCGCTCGGCTTCCGGGTGGTCCGCCCGGAGGGCCTGACCGCACCGGAGAAGTGGTGGCTCGACGCCCTCACGGCCGACGGCGACATCGCGTCCGCCGCCGTCGACTACGCGGAGAGCACGTGCTGCTCCAACCACCTCTGCGGCTGCGGGGGGTCCGCGACCGACGGCGGGTCCGGCGCGGTCCGGGCCTGAACCGAGGACGTCGGACACCATGACGACGACGCGGCACCGGGCGGGAGGGGCGCCGGCCGAGGTGGGCGCGCAGTCCGCCTGGCTGCAGTCCGTCCGGCTTCAGGACTCCGCACTGGCACTCGCGGCCGTCATCCCGGAGCTGTTCTACTTCGGTACGTTCATCGCTCCCGCGACCGGCTGGGAGCAGCAGCTGTGGATGCTGCTGCTCGCCCTCCCCGAGGCGGGCGCCCTGGTGCTGCGACGTCGCCGTCCGGTGGTCACCTTCGCCGTGGTGTGGGCGGTCTCGACCGCGTCCGCCCTGCTCACGTCGGCCGAGGTCTTCGACTTCACCCCGTGCTTCGGCCTCCTGATCGCCCTCTACACCGTGGGGGCGCAGTGCCGTCTGCGGACCGCCGCGCTCGCCCTGGCCCTGGGCCTCGTGCCCCTGGCGGTGGCGATCCACGTGTCGGTGTCCATGGTCGACGCGCCCTACCGGACAACCGTCCTCGTCGCGAACATCGCCTTCTACGTCCCGCTCGTGGCCGCGGTCTGGGGGTTCGCCCGATGGAGCCGGGCCGCCCGGGCCGCCGCGGAACGCCGGCAGCGGGAGGTCGAGGAGGCCCGCCGGCGGGTCACCCAGGAGCGGGTGCGGATCGCGCGCGAGCTCCACGACATCGTCGCCAACGCCGTCGCCGTCATGGTCATGCGGGCCGAGACGGCCAGGGTCACGGCGTTCGAGGATCCGGCCCGGGCCGAGGCGTTCCGGCACATCGAGGACCTCGGCAGGTCCACGATGGCCGAGCTGCGGCACATGCTGCGGCTGCTCCGCGCCTCCGAGACCCCGGCCGAGGAGGGGTACACCCACGGCCTGGGCGACCTGGAGCAGCTCCTGGCGGACATCCGCAAGGCCGGCGTCCGGATCTCCCTGGAGACCCGGGGGCGCCCGCTGCGGATCGACGACAGCGTCGGCCAGACCGCCTACCGCCTCGTCCAGGAGGCCGCCACCAACATCACCAAGCACGCCGGCCCGGGCACGCACGCGGTCGTGCGGATCACCTGGGACGAGGCCCTGCTCATCGAGGTCGTCGACGACGGCGCCGGGCGCCCCCCGGACGGGCAGCGGGAGCTGTCGACCGGGCACGGACTGCTCGGCCTGCGCGAGCGGGTCGCCCTCTTCGGCGGCCTGCTGAGCGCAGCCCCGTACGGCCCCGGCTTCCGCGTCGCCGCCGCCCTCCCGGTCTCCACCGCCCACACCCCCGACCCCCCACCCACCAAGAACCCCACCCCCGCCTGACCCCACCCCCGCCCCGCGCTCGAACCGCCGACATCTGCTTTGCAAGTTCGATCTGTCGAGATCGCCACCACGAAGTCCGCAGCGCCCCCGCCCAACCAGTTGACCACAGGTGAGTGCTTAGATCGGCCTACGTCCATGGGCGTTGATGTCACCCACTGATGTCGCACTCGGGGCGAAGCCCACGCCTCCGCATACCTCTAAGGCTGCCTACGGGGCCAGCCCTTCACTTCCCGTGTCAGCACATCGAGTCGATCAGCTGCCTCGCCAAGAGCACTAGCCGACGGCATGTCCACTCCGTGAACCACAGAATTTCTCATCCTGCGAAGGTGGTGTACCTCCGCCCGGGCGCTTGAATCGAAATCAGCCAGGTTATCCATCAGGCGCAGGATGGTCGTCTTCGGCGACAAGTCTCCGCTAATTTCGCGGAGCGCCCGCTCAAACCCAATCCAATTATCGAGAAACTTCCCGATCCCCCTGTGCAGGTCCCCACTGGCAGACACCGATTCGGCATTTGGCGTGTGCAGCTCCTCTTGCACCGAAGCATACTCCCGATAGCGCGAATCATCGCCAGACAGGATCGCATCGATGATTTGCTCAGCAAGAGGCCGCACTTCGAGATTCCCATGAAGAGATTCGAGATATGGAGCGAGATCAGCCGGGCTCGCGATGTTAAGCCGAGTAAGTAGCCGGTAGAGAACGTCTACCCTACCAAGCTCAGAATCAGTAGGAGAGCCCTGCAGAACTTCACTCGCCCGCCCCAGAAGATGGACTGCAAGTTCGTAGTGATTTAGAAACTTCCGACCATTCTTTGCGACACGTACCTCGCCAGCCCTTTGAAGCATCTCAAGAGACACCTCACCTGCCATCACCAGGCCGTTGAGCTGATCCAGGATGTCATACTCATCTTTCGACAAGTCTCCCTCATAGGGCTTATAGACAAGGTCGTGCTCGACTTCAGACCAGGCATGCATGAGTACCGATGCGACCTGAATCTCAACCTTGGCCCTAGCATATCGCCTGTCCGCATCAGCCAGATCTTGACCCTTAAGCCGAACGCGATAATGCACAGCAGAGTATCCGGAAAATCTCTTCCCCGGGCGAATATTGCTTGAATCAGGGAATTCCCGCTTAGGCTGCAGCTGGGAGAATAGCCGAACAATCACCTTCCCCACCTGGTCGCGCTCCGCAGGGAAATACAGGGCAACCCTGACGCCAGCAAGGTCAACGATGTCGTCGAATATCTCGTCGACAGTTGAGTAATTCTTCCTCAGGTTCCTTTGGCGACACTTCTCTTCGAGTCGCGATATGCTCTTTGCGCGATGAGTGACCATGCATCGAACACCTGCAGCACGAAGTTCGATCTCAAGTTTTTGCGCAACGAGCCGAGCAGCCCGCTCGTAAAAGTCACACTCCTTGGAGTATCTGGCGATGAACTCGTGGATAGGATCCATTGCAACTGACTCCAGGTCATATGTACGAGCTGTTGGCTGACTAGCCATCATGCCGTACTCCCAGCCTCCGCTGCAGCAGTTCCACGAGAGCTCATCATGGAGCACTGGCACCATACGCAATCAACCGCAACCTGACGTAGGCACGACGGTGGGCGTGCTTGCCTGGCTACGTCTAGTACTGCAACGGTGCTTACCGTGACGGTTGTCGGGTTCGCTCGTTGGACTGTTCATGGGTGGGGACATATCCGAGGTCGATGCTCGTTGCTGGTCGGACGGGCTTGCTGGACTGCATGAGCGATTTGGGCACCGGTTCGCGCGGAGTGAGTCGCGTGAGTCGGCGTTGGCCTACATGCGGGGCTTGCTGGCGCCGTTGGAGCGCAAGAACGGGTGGACGGTGGCCGAGGAGGCCGGTCACGGCGGTCCGGACCGGATCCAGCGGCTGCTGAACCGCATCGACTGGGACGCCGACGGGGTGCTCGACGACGTGCGCGAGTACGTCGTCGAGCACTTGTCGGATCCCGGTGGCGTGCTGATCGTGGACGACACCGGGTTCCTGAAGAAGGGCGTGCGGTCGGCCGGTGTCCAGCGGCAGTACTCGGGCACTGCCGGCCGCACCAAGAACTGCCAGGTCGGCGTCTTCCTCGCCTACTCCGGACCTCTCGGCCGGGCCCTGATCGACCGGGCGCTCTACCTGCCGAAGTCCTGGACCGACGACCGCGAGCGCTGCCGGGCCGCAGGGATCGGCGACGAGGTCGAGTTCGCGACCAAGCACCAGATCGCCCGGCGGATGGTCCGCCGGGCGATCGACGACAGGATCCCGTTCCGCTGGGTGACCGCGGACGCCGGCTACGGCAACAGCAAGGGCTGGCGCACCGAGCTCGAACAGGCCGACGTCTTCCACGTCGTCGCCACCACCCGCCACGACACCGTGGTCACCCGCTGGGCGATGGACCACCGACTCCACGATCTGGTCGCGGGGCTGTCCCGGCAGAAGTGGAAGCGCCGCTCGTGCGGTGAAGGCGCCCACGGCCTACGGATCTACGACTGGGCACGCGTGGAGGTCCGTCCCTGGCACCGCCCGGACCGGCGGCACTGGGTGCTCGCCCGCCGCAGCATCACCGACCCCGACAAGGTCGCCTACTACATCGCCTACGCGCCCGCCGACACCACCCTCAACGAACTGATCGCCGTCGCGGGCGCCCGCTGGGCGATCGAGGAGTGCTTCCAGAGTGCGAAGGGCCAGTGCGGTCTGGACGACTACCAGGTCCGCCGCCACCAGGGCTGGTACCGGCACATCACACTCGCCATGGCCGCCCACGCCTACCTCGTCGTCCTGCGCGCCCAGCAGCTCGAAAAGGGGCCGGACGCGCTCGAACGCCAGACCTGATCCCACTCACCGTCCCCGAAATCCGCCGCCTGGTCACCCGCCTCGCCCAGCCGGTCCGCCACAGCATCACCCACGTCCTGCACTGGTCCCGATGGCGCCGTCGGCGCCAGCACCAGGCCCGCACCAGCCACTACAAGCGACGAGGCCACAGCCCAAGAGCTGAAGCCTCGTCATGATAAGCACCGTTGCAGTACTACCGCTCGTTCGTCCGGGTCTCCAAGGCCGCCGCCGTCCCGACCATCCGGCTGCACGACGCCCGGCACGGGTGCGCGACGCTGCTCGTCGCGTGCGGGGTGCCGCCGCGGGTGGTGATGGAGATCCTGGGCCACAGCCAGATCGGGCTGACGATGAACGTCTACACCCACGTAGCCCAGGACACCCAGCGCGAGGCGCTCGGGAACATGGACCGGCTGCTCAAGCGTCGACACTGATGTCGGCCTGAGATGTCAAATGCCCCGGACCGATCTCGGTCCGGGGCATTTTGGCTGGTGGGCGCGGACGGTTTCGAACCGCCGACATCTGCTTTGCAAGAGCAGCGCTCAGTTAGGAGCTGTCCGGCCGAGTGGGTACGGCTGCGGCCGTTCCTGCCGGTCGGCAACAGGCGTTGTGGCCGGTGGCGGGACCATCGGCAGGTGATCGACGGGATCCTGCCCCGGGTGCGGACCGGTGTGCACTGGCGTGATCTGCCCGAGCGGGAACGGGCCGTCAACAAGCTCAAGCACGCCCGGGCGGCCGCAACGCGCTACGACAAGCGCGGATGCATCTACCTCGGCACCGTCACCGCAGCCGCTCTCGTCAGCCGGCTCCGCACGTGATCGCCCGGACGGCTCCGCCTGGTACTCCGGTGAGAGTCCTCCGTTGGGCCCCGCTCACCAGGTCACGGGCAGTGACCGCATCCCGTAGATGAACGACTCGGTACGGAACTCGCGCTCGCCGGCCAGCCGCAGCCCCGGCAGCCGGCGGAACAGCGTCTCCAGGGCGATCTGGAGTTCGGCGCGGGCCAGCGGCTGGCCCAGGCACTGGTGCACGCCGAAGCCGAACGCCAGGTGCCGCCGGGCGTCCCGGTCCAGGTCCAACTCGTCCGTCGCCCGATGGCCGGCACCGCCGAACACCGCCTCGTCCCGGTTGGCGGTGGAGAGCATCGCCATCACGCCCTCCCCGGCCCGGACGGTGACGCCGCCCAGCTCCACGTCCTCCACTGCCACCCGGGGCAGGCCGGTGTGCACGATGGTCAGCAGCCGCAACAGCTCCTCCACCGCGCCCGGCAGGGTGGCCGGGTCGGCCAGGCCGGGGATCTGCTCGGGGTGCTCCAGCAGCAGCGCGGTCGACAGCGCGATCATGTTCGCGGTCGTCTCGTGCCCGGCGATCAGCAGCAGCACGCCCATGCCGGCCGCCTCGTCCGCGGTCAGGTCGTCCCGCGCCGCGAGTCGGCTGAGGACGTCGTCCGCCGGGTGTGCGCGCTTGCGGGCCGTCAGGTCGCGCAGGTAGTCCAGGACCTCCTCCTGGGCCTCCCGGAGCTGCTCCACGGTGCTCTCCTGGTTGAGCATCGTGCGGCTCAGGCTCTGGAAGCGGTCGTGGTCCTCGTACGGCACGCCGAGCAGCAGGCAGATCACCAGCGAGGGCACCGGCAGCGCGAAGTCGGTGACCAGGTCGGCCGTGGTCCGGCCCGCAGTCATCCGGTCCAGTGCCTCGTCGACGATCCGCTGGATCTCCGGGCGCAGCGCTTCCACCCGCTTGACCAGGAACTCCCCGGTGAGCATGCGGCGCTGGCGGGCGTGCTCGGGGTCGTCGAGCCGCAGGAAGTCCGGATTGTCGGTGATCAGCTCGCGAGCGCCGGCGACCAGCAGCGGGAAGGCCGGGTGGCGTATGTCGGCACTGAACCGGCGGTCGGACAGCACGGTGCGGACCTCGGCGAAGCCGGTGACCAGCCAGCAGAGGTCGCCGTCGGGCAGCTCGGCCCTGGTCACCGGCCCGGTGGCGGCGGCCTCGGGGTACGCGGGCGGCGGGCCGAACGGGCAGCCGCCGGAGTGCCGGGCCGGCAGTGCGAGGACGGGGGCGGTGGGTGCGGTGGTCAAGGCGGAGGTCTCCTCACGTCGCGGGTGTTCTCGTGGGGTTCGGGGCCCGGGAAGGTCCCCGGCGGTCTGCGGGGCCGGCGGCGGGGGTCCGTCAGGCCCCGGTCCGCGCGGGCTCGTCCCCGGTGACGGTGATCGCCCGGCCCGGGCAGAGCTCGGCGGCGAGCCTGACGTCGTCGAACTGCTCGGGCAGCACGACGGTCTGACGGAGCATCACAAGACTGTCCCGGTCGTCCTGGTCGAAGACCGCGGGGGCGTTCATCACGCACATGCCGGAGCTGCAACAACGGTCCCGGTCGACGCTCACCTGCATGTCGGGCACCTTTCGCCAGGGCGGCGCCGGCTGCCCGGCGGCCGCCTCTCGTTGTCACGGTCAACCTAGCCGTCGCTGGTCCGTTCACGGAGGGGTGCGGTGGCCGGATCGAGGATGGCTGATTCGGCCCCTGTGTGTGCCCCCCATTGCGGCGCAATGCGTTTCAACCCGCGGTACTTCGCCGGACGGGTCGGCGGACCCGGCCGCGCGGACGGCCTCACAAGCCTTCGGCGGTGGCCAACTCCCTTACGGAGGCCACCTTGTCGGCCTCGGCGGCGCTCTTGTCCGGCCGGTAGCGCACCACCCGGGCGAACCGCAGGGCCAGCCCGGCGGGGTGGCCGGGGCTGCCCGGCGGGGCAACTGGGGCTGCCCCGCAGGGCCAGCCCGGCGGGGTAGCGGGGGCTGCGCTGGAGGCCGTCGAAGGCGACTTCGACCAGTTCCGGCCGGACCGGCACCGTCCGGGCGTCCCGCCCGGTCTCCCGGGCGAGCAACTCGGCTGTCCGCCAGGCGAGTTTCCGGTCGGCCAGCCCCTTGAAGGTCTTGCCGAGCACCACCCACGGGCCGGGCCCCGGCTCGCCGGCCGCCCGGGCGGCCGGCGAGGCCCTCGGACGGTCCCGAGGCGGTCGCACCCCAGGATCCACCTGAGCGCGGAGGGCCGCTGCCGGGCGTTGTCCCTGGTCATCACGCCGGGACATTGCGCCGACTGCACCCGGTTCGAGCCCGTCGTGGACAAGATCCGGGTTCCGCGTCTCACGACCGGCCGTCCTCGCGCCACGCCTGACAGCGTCAGTGCCGACAGGGCGTACGGCAATTGCCGGATCCGCCGCTACCTGCGGCGGCGGCGAGCGATCCGACACGTCATCCCCGGGACGGCAGACCAGGCGGCGCACCGTCGCAAACGGGGAAGTACCGACGGTCGGCCGCCCGGATTCGACAAGGAGCGCGACAAGAAGCGCAATGTCGTCGAGCGCGCGCGATCAACAAGTTGAAGACTTCCGCGCCGTCGCGACCAGGTATGGCAAGCGCGTGTACATCCTCCTCGGCACGGTCACTGTCGCCGCACTGGTCATCTGGCTCCGCTCGTGATCGCGCGGACAACTCCTAGCGGAAGGCGTCGGAGAGGCGGGTGAAGGGTTGGCCGGCGGTGAGGAGGGCGGGGAGGGCGGTGGCCAGGCCGCGGGCGGTGCCGGCGGTGGGGTGGTTCATGTGGGCGATGACGATGGCGCCGGGCGGGGCGGCGAGCAGTTCGCGGTGGACCTGGCCGGCGGTGAGGGTGGCGCCGGCGTCGGCGTTGGTGGTGAAGCCGGCGACGGGCTGGGCGAGGTCCGCGGCGATGCGGGTGGCGATGTCGTCGTAGTGGGCGGTGCCCGAGCGGAAGTAGCGGGGCGGGTGGCCGAGCAGGGCGGTGAGCTTTTCGAGGTTGCCGGTGATCTCGTCGTAGACCTCGCCCGCGTCGCCGGTGCCGGGGATGCCGTAGGCGGAGCGGCCGGTGACGGAGAGCGGGCGGTGGGCGGTGCCGTGGTTGGCGATCTCGAAGAGGGGGTCGGCGGCGAGGTCCTCGAAGACCTCCGGGTTGGCGTCGATCCAGCGGGCGTTGAGGAAGAGGGTGGCGGGGACGTCGTGGGCGCGGAGGGTCTCGATGAGCGCGGCGTCGTAGCCGGAGCCGCCGGGGCCGCCGCAGGCGTCGAAGGTGAGGGCGATGGCGCGTTCGCCGTCGGGGAGGGCGGTGAGGACGCCGGGGATGTCGAGGCCCCAGTCGGTGGGGTCGCTGTCGGCGTAGCGGGTGGTGATGGTGGTGCGGCTGGGGAGGGGGACGGGGATGGCCGTGGCGGTGGGGGTGGGGACGGGGGTGGGGGTGACGGTCGGGGTGGGTGAGGTCGGGGGCGAGGTCGAGGGCGAGGGGGTGGCGGTCGGTGAAGGGGTGACGGGTGGAGAGGTGGGAGGGGCGGACGGGGTCGGCGGGTGAGGGCTGGAGGGCCGGCAGGCGGCCAGGGCGCTGCCGGCCGCGGCTGCCAGGAGGGTCCGCCGACTGAGTGACATGGGGAGGCTCCGGGGCTGTCTGATGTTCAGATGATCCACGTCCCATAAAGGGACCGATCGTCAGTTCGCGCAACCCGGGCGGCCTTCACGGGGCCGCCGCGTGGTGGTGGGGTCCGGCTCACCGGGGGTTCACCGGGCCGGGTGACGGGCGCGGGTAGGAGGCGGAAAACGTCCCTGGGAAGTCGGAGGATCTGATGGCGGAGGATGTGCACGGCGAGAACGGGCTGCTGGGCCGGCGCGGGCTGCTCGCGGCCGGGGCCGCCGGCGCGGCGGGGGCCCTCGGCCTGGCGGCGGGCACCGCCCAGGCCGCGGACGGGGCGGCGGACCGAACGGCGGGCGGGGCGGCGGACCGAACGGCCGACGGGGCGGCGGAGCGGACGATCACGCTCACCGGGCGGCTGCCGACCGGCGCCCCCGACTTCGTCTACCTGCCGTTCGACGTGCCGGCGGGCGTGCGGGAGATCGCCGTCAGCTACCGGTACGACAAGCCGACCGTCCCGGCCGGGACACCGGGGAACTCCTGCGACATCGGGCTCTTCGACGAACGCGGCACCGACCTCGGCGGGCGCGGCTTCCGCGGCTGGTCGGGCGGGTTCCGGACGGAGTTCACGGTGAGCCGCGAGCAGGCGACGCCCGGGTACCTGCCGGGTCCGGTACGGCCGGGCCGGTGGCACGTGGTGCTCGGCCCGTACCAGGTGGCGCCCCAGGGGCTGGAGTACCGGGTCGACGTGACGCTGCGCTTCGGGGCCCCGGGGGCCGACTTCACCCCGTCCTACCCGCCGGAGCGGGCCCGGGGGCGCGGCCGGGCCTGGTACCGGGGCGACTGCCACCTGCACACCGTGCACTCGGACGGACGGCGGCTGCCCGCCGAGGTGGCCGCCGGCGCGCGGGCCGCCGGGCTGGACTTCATCGTCTCCACCGACCACAACACCACCTCCTCGCACGGCGTCTGGGGTCCGCTGGCCGGGCCGGACCTGCTGGTCGTGCTCGGCGAGGAGGTCACCACCCGGAACGGGCACTGGCTGGCCCTGGGCCTGCGGCCGGGCCAGTTCGTCGACTGGCGGTACCGGTCCCGGGACGAGGCGTTCCCGCGGCTCGCCCGGCAGGTACGCCGGCAGGGCGGACTGGTGGTGCCCGCGCACCCGTTCTGCCCCTACGTCGCCTGCCAGTGGAAGTTCGGGTACGAGGACGCCGACGCCGTCGAGGTGTGGAACGGCCCGTGGACGTACGACGACGAGTCGGCGGTGGACGGGTGGGACGCGCAGCTGGCGTCCGCGCTGCGGCACGGGCGGGCCTGGCTGCCGGCGGTCGGCAACAGCGACGCGCACAGCGCGCCGCAGGTGATCGGCTCGCCGCACACCGTCGTGCTGGCCGAGGACCTCACCACGGACGACGTCCTCGACGGGATCCGGTCCGGGCGCAGCTGGCTGGCCGAATCGTCCTCCGTGCAGCTGGAGTTCACCGCCACCGGCCACGGCCGGCGGGCCGGCATCGGCGAGGAGCTGACCGTCCCGGCGGACGCACCCGTGGACGTCCGGCTCGCCGTCTCGGGCCTGCCGAACGGCACGGTGCGGTTCCTGACCGACGAGGGCCAGCTGCACCAGGAGTCGCTGCCGGCCGACGGCGCCGGGACGGTGGTCTGGCGGACGACGGCCTCGCTCGCGGCGTTCGTCCGGGCGGAGGTGCGCCACCCCCGGGCCGACGGGACGCCCGGGAAGGGCAACTCCATGGGACCGGACCTGCCGTGGGGCCCGATGGCGGCGCTCACCAACCCGATCGTGCTGCGGGTGGAGGAGTAGCGCGGGCCGGGCGGGGCCCGGGGCGGGCTCAAGGGGCCGGGTAGGCAGGGCGAGGCAGGCAGAGCGAGACAGGCAGGGCGGGGCAGCAGCCAGAGCCGGAAGGCCGGGGAACAGGGCCCGGGAGCAGGAGTGCAGGAGCCGGGGGAAGGAAGGCAGGACCGGAAGGCAGAACCGGGAGACAGGGGCCGGTGGCGCCGGCGGCGGAGGGCCGGGGGCCGGGGAGCAGGGGCCGGAAGGGCCGGGGAGGGGAGGACGGGGAGGTCCGGCGGGAGGTATCGGGAGGGGGAGGACTCGGGGCCGCGCGGTGGACTAGGTTGATCTCCGACAGCAGTCACTCGTAGGGACGAGGCGGTCGGCTGTCCGCTTTGCCGGGTTCGGCCCGCCTGTGTTCGGCGTCGGGCCGGCCCGCGCGCTCCGGCCGTCCCGCCCCGGCTCCCGTCCGTCCCCGGCCCGTGAAGGGATCAGCAGCTGTGAACCGTACGACCGTAGGTGGGCCGGAGCTCGGAGGCGGACGGGGAGCGGGCAGCGTGGTCGTCCTCTCCGACCCGGCCGCCGGGGCCGGGAGCGGCGCGGTCGCCCCGCTGGTCGCGGACGCGCTGTTCCCGAGCGTCCACCTGCGCGCGGAGGACTTCCGGCGGGCGGTCCGGCAGGGGTACGTGGCGCCGCACCTGCCGGAGGCCCGGCGGCAGAACCTGACCGCGCTGGCCGCCACCGCACAGGCCGCCTTCGCCTTCGCCTCGGGCGGGTACCAGGTGGTGGTGGAGGGCTCGGTCACGCCGTCGACGCTGGACGCCTTCCGCCGGGAGAGCCGGGCGACGGGCGCGGCGCTGCACTACGTGCTGCTGCCCCCGGCACCGGGGGCGGCGGCTGCGGCACCCGGGGCGGGTACGCCGGGAGCGGCTCCTGAGGCGACGGCACCGGAGGCGGCGGCACCGGAGGCGGCGGCGGCACCGGAGGCGGCGGGGGCACCGGGCGCGGGAGACGCGGTGACGGGTACCGGGGGTACGGAGGCCGCTGAGACCGCTGAGACCGCGGCGGAGACGGCCGGGGCCGTGCTCGCGGGGCTGCGCCAGGGGGCGTACCTGCTGGGCTGGTGAGCCCGACGGGCCCGCGGATCCGCTCGGATTCCGCCGGCCCCTCCGACGCCTCTCCCGGCTCCTTACCCGGACCGGCCTCGCGCGATCCATGGCCACCGGACGCCGTCGGGGGCCCACGCCGACCTTCTGAACAACGGTGAGCACCGACCGCTTGAGGTCGCCATCGTTCGACGGCGGACGACCGACGCCCCGCCGGGCGGCCGCAGCAGCCCACCGGCCGCCTCCTCGTGGGTCCGCTACGACAGATGGCGGGCGAAGAAGGACCCCACCCGGGCCCTTGCCTCAGCGAGCGTCACCGCAGGGTCGCCGGTGCCGATGAGCGCGGCTCGCGCCGTCGCCGTCACGAGACCGGCGGTCCGGAGCCGTGCGACGAGCGAGCCGTAGTCGGTGAACGCCCAGTGGTTCGCGTCGGCAAGCAGCACGCGGCGGCCGGGAAGGCCCGCCCAGGAGGACTCGATGCGGGCGGCACCCTCGAATCCGTCGGTGCGGAACAGCAGCAGTGGCCGGTCGAGGACGACCGGCGTCGGGTACAGGTCGAGATAGCCCTCCAGGTTCGCCACCGCGCCGACCCGGCGGTCGTCACGGGCCGCGTACACCGCCGCCGTGCCGCCTGCGGAGTGGCCGTACAACCCGATCCGCCGGGAGTCCGTGAACCGGGCGAGCGGCAGGCCGCCGAGCCGGTCCAGGACCAGGCGGAGGTCCGCGATCCGGGTATCCACCATCGTGCGGAAGGTCGCCGGGTCCGGCGGTCCGGTCAGGACGGTCGTTCGCATCCCGGTCGGCAGCTCCACCTGAGAAGCGTCACCGGGGTGGTCGACGAGGACGACCACCCGGCCGTGGCTCGCCAGGTCCTCGGCGAGGGTCGTGCCGAGCGTGCGGGAGTCACCGCCGCCGGGCGAGTACACCAGCACCGGCCGCCGCCCGGGCAGCGGCGGCGCGCCCACGTGCCCGTGGGTGAGGACCGCGCCCCAGTCCACCGCTCCCGGCTGCGGCAGTCCGGGACGGACGTGGGGCGCGAGGCCGGCGAACTCCCTGGCCTCGGCCGGGGTGAGCTGAGGGGCCCGGGAGAAACCGCGCACCGATCGGGCCGGATACAGGACGGTCAGCATCAACTCCCGCACCCCGCCCACCCACGGGTCGGTACGGGCCGGGTCCGTCAGATGGACCGTCCGCACGCCTACGGGGTACGGGCCGGCGGGCGCGGGCAGCCGGAGGATCGAGCCGCCGCCGGAGGCGGACGCAGCCGTGGGCAGCAGGGCGGCGGCACTCCCGAATAGGGTGCCCTTCAGAAGAGTGCGTCGAGAAGTCATACGAACATCCTTGGGGCGGGGACCGTCACGACGCGAAGGTTCAGGCCCTGGCCGAAAGGCCGGCCCCGGACGAGGAGGTGTGAGGGTGCTGCGAATCCGGTTCACCTTGCGGGACTTCGCCCGGATCCGCTTCGCACCCCGCCCGGCGCCGCTCCAGGAACTGCACGCCGCCCTGACGACAGCCGTGACCCGGCGTGGCGGGCCGCTGTTCGCGCCGTGGCGCGTCCGTGTGCTGCGCTCCCTCCCGGCCGCAACCGACCCGCTCGCCGACCTGGTTCCGGCGGGCCGCCCGCCCTCCTTCCTCGACGTCCTCGGTGACACCATGGCCGACGGCTTCGAACAGATCCGCGCCACCGGCCCCGGTCTCGTCCGCGCCGAGCTGGAGCGGGTCTACGGGGCGGTGCCCGCCCCGCTCTGGATCCGCGGCCTGCGCGCGGGCGACGTGACGGCCTGGCGCACCCTGCACCGCGCCCAGCAGGCCGCGTACGAGACGGTCCTCGCCCCGGTCTGGTCCGTCGTGCAGGATCTGCACCGCGACGAGTTCACCCGCTACGCCCTGACGGTCGCCGAGCACGGCCTGGCCGCCACGTTGACCGTCCTGGCCCCGGGCAGCCGACTTCAGGAGGGTGTGTGGGAATGGCCCGGCGCAGCGCCGGACCGCGACGTCCGCCTCGATGGGCGCGGCCTGGTCCTGCTGCCCACCTTCCACCACCCGGCGGGCCCGCTTCTTCAGGACACCCCCGGCCGTCCCGCGGTCCTGACGTACCCGGCCGGTCCCGGGCTCCCGCCCACCGCTGGACGCCCGGCCGTCCCCGCCGAGGGCTTGGCCGCCGTCCTGGGCCGCACCCGGCTGGACGCCCTGCGCCTCCTCGCCGAGCCCCACACCACGACATCCCTGGCCCGCGCCCTCCACGTCAGCAACGCGACGGCCTCGTCCCACGCGGCGGCGCTCAGATCGGCGGGCATGGCGACGACGACCCGCACGGGCCGCTCGGTCACCCACCGGCGCACGGCCCTCGGCACGCTGGTTGCGGGCGCCTGACCGTCGTGGTTCACCACAAGGGAGGTCGCGGAACCGCGGGCTGAGGTTGCAGCCGAGGACCTCGAACAGGCCGAACGCCGGGTCGGCCCGCACCGTGCACGTCCGCAGCGCGAACCCGCCGTGAACCGCACGGCGTCCGGCCGCCCGGGGGCCGGCGACGGCTGCTCACCCGTGTCGCCCTCGGCCCGGAAGGTGGTGCCTACGGCGCCGGGGGCCGGGAGGCTCCTCGTCGGAAGGCACCCGGCGCCTCCGCTCCTCCGCCCCCGCCCCCGCCCCCGCCCCCGCCCCCGTGCATCACGCGCGTCAGGTGCGCCCCCGCGCGTCACGCGCCGAGGGCCGTCGGGTCGGCCCCCGACCGCCCCGCCGCCGACCGCCCCGGCACGGCCCACAGCTCCCGGGCGCGCTTCCGGCAGACGGCGGCCTCCTCAGGACGGCCGAGCTCCGCGAGGACGGCGCCGTTGAGGTCCAGGGCGAGCAGGACGAGCCTGGCGTTACGGTGCTCCTCGGCGACGGCGAGCGCCTCGCCCGATGCGGCCAGCGCGTCCTCCACCCGGCCGAGGACGCGCAGCGCCTCGGCCCGGCTGAACCGGAGGGTGCCCTGGAACGGATCGTCGGGATCGTCGCGGATCAGGTCGAGGGCCCGTTCCGTGAGGGCGAGGCCCCGGTCCGCCTCGCCCGCCTGGTGCAGGCAGGCGGCGAGGCCGTCGAGGGCGCGGGCGGTCAGCGGGGCGTCGCCCCGGACCTCGCAGGAGTCGACGACGCGCTCCATCACGGCGATCGCGTCGTGGACCCGGCCGGACTCGGCGAGGGTACCGGCGGCCACGGTGAGGCAGCGGTCCCGGAGGACGGTGTCCGTCAGCCCCTTCGCGTCGTCGGCGGCCTGCCGGGCGGCGGCGACGGCCTCGGCGAAACGTTTCCGGCAGGCCAGCACGATGCCCAGGTCGGTGCGGAGCCGCACCCGGGCGGCCCGGTCGTCCAGGCGTTCGGCGGCGGCGAGCCCGTACCGGGTCAACTCCTCCCACTCGGCCAGGTGGCCGCCGTCGTGGTAGTGCAGCGCACCGCAGCCGTAGGCGAGCCGCCAGGCCTCCTCGTCGTGACCGTGTGCGGCGGCGGTGCGGACCAGCGCGGACAGGGCGTGCTGCTCACGGCGGAACCAGTCGACCGAACGGGCCGGGTCCGACAGCTCGGGCAGCTCGGGGAGTTCCGGGAGTGCGGGGGATTCCGGGAGTTCGGGCTGCCCGGCGGGATCGGTCGGTGAGGTCGACGAGGTCGACTCGGTCGACAAGGTCGGATCGGCCGCCGCAGGGGGCGCGGTGCCACAGGCTCGGCGGCCGAGGACGGCCGAAGCAGCATCGGCGGCGGCCACGTAGTACGCGAGGAGGCGGCTGAGCGCCCGGTCGCGG
Source organism: Kitasatospora sp. NPDC042419 (assembly GCF_056437345.1). NCBI lineage: Bacteria > Bacillati > Actinomycetota > Actinomycetes > Kitasatosporales > Streptomycetaceae > Kitasatospora > Kitasatospora sp. NPDC042419. The sequence continues at coordinate 305,732 of NZ_JBWKAW010000006.1, read as the reverse complement.
TCGGCCGGCGGAAGGGCGGCGGCGAGTTCGCCGGTGTAGCGGCGGACCAGGTCGTGGCGGGTGAACAGGCCGGGGCCGGTCTCGTGGACGAGGCCGGCGGCGTCGAGGGCGGCGAGCAGGTCGCGGGCGCGGGCCGACGGCAGGCCGGCGAGGGCGGCGGCGGTCCACGCGTCGGTGGTGTCGCCGGGGAGCAGTCCGGTGAGGGTGAACAGGCGCCCGGCCTCTGGTGGCAGGGCGCGCCGGCCGACGCCGAGGGCGGCGGCCACGCCGGGCGAGCCGCCCGCGGCGGAGGTCCGGAGGCGCACCCGCTCGTAGGCGAGGTCGGCGACGAGTTCTGCGACCGTCCGCCCGGGGCCGGCGGCGAGCCGGGCCGCGGCGACCCGCAGGGCGAGCGGCCGGTGGTCGCAGAGGCCCACCAGCCGGGCGGCGGCCTCCGGCTCGCGGGCGACCCGGTCGGGGCCGGCCCCGGCGGCGAGCAGCCGGACGGCCTCGGCCGGTTCGAGGCCGTCGAGCGGCAGCGGTACGGCGCCGTCCCGGGCGACCAGTCCGGTGAGCCGGGAGCGGCTGGTGACCAGGACGAGGACGCCGGGGTCGACGGGCAGCAGCGGTTCGATCTGTTCGGCCGAGGAGGCGTCGTCGAGGAGGAGCAGCAGACGGCGGCCGGTGGTCAGGGTCCGCAGCAGGGCGGAGCGTTCGGCGGTGCCGCCGGGCAGCTCGCCCGCGCCGACGCCGAGACCGCGCAGCAGCACGGCGAGGGCGGCGTCGGGTGTGCGGGCGGCGGTCCCGTCGTGGCCGCGCAGGTCGACGGCGTACCGACCGTCGGGGAACCGGTCGGCGCGGCGGTGGGCCCACCGGAGGGCGAGGCTGGTCTTGCCGACGCCGGACGGGCCGGTGACCAGCAGCGGACGGCCGTCGGCGGTCGCGGCGGCTTTGTCGAGGCGGGCGAGTTCGCGGGTGCGGCCGACGAAGCCTCGCGCGATCCGGGGCAGCGCGGGGGCCGTCGGCGTCCCGGGATCGGCGGAACCGGCGGTCGACTCGGGGGCGGACGGCTCGGAAGCGGACGGCTCGGCGGCAGGCGGCTCGGCGGCGGGCAGCCGCGGTCCGGGGACGAGGTCCGCGTCGGCGGGCCGGTCGACGGCGCGGTGGCGGGCGGCCCCGTGGGGCTCGGTGTCGCGGTGGGCCCCGTGGGGCTCGGCGCGGCGGCCGGCCCGGTCGAGGCAGCGGGCTAGCAGGGCGGCGACGGACTCACACAGCGGCTCGGTGGCGGCCAGCTCGGCGAGTTCGTCGATCACCTCGACGAGCTGCGCGCCCGGACCGACGGGCCGGGCACCGGTCCCGCCGGCCCGACCGGCGGCGCCGCCACCGACCCGGCCGCCGGTACGGCCGACGGCGACCGCGTCCACCGCGGGCACCACGGGCACGTCGGCAACGGATCCGGAGACGGCGCCGACGGCGACGTCCGGACCGACACCGGTGCCCGGACCGACGGCGGCGAGCAGGTGGACGGCGAGGCGTTCGGCGGCGTCCCGGCGAGCGGTGGCCAGCCGGGGACCGGCGGTGTCGGCGAGCAGCTCCGAGCCGCAGCCGTCGAGGGCCGGGCCGCGCCAGAGGGCGAGCGCCGCCCGCAGCAGGACCACCGGATCGGCGGCGGGCGCCACCGCGGCCGGCTCCTCGACGGCGCGCGCCTCCGCGACGTGCGCCTCCGCGACGTGCACCTCTGCCGTTGACGCCTCCGCGGCGGCGAGGAGCCGCTCGAACCGGAGCGCGTCGACCGCGTCGGGGGCACCGAGCAGCGCGTAGCCGCCACCGCGGGTGACCAGGTGGAGGCCGTCGGGATCCTCGGTCATGGACCCGACGGCGGGTATGCCGTCGGCCGCGGCGGCCAGCAGGCGGCGGACGGCGGTGACGTGCCCCCGGAGGGCGGCGCGGGCGGTGCGCGGCGGGGCACCGTCCCAGAGCAGGTCGAGCAGCCGCTCGGCCGGCACGACCCGGCCGAGCTCCAGGGCGAGTGCCGCGAGCAACGCGCGCTGCTTCGGGCCGGGTTGCGGCAGGGTCCTGCCGCGGTCGTCCTGGAGCTCGAACCGTCCGAGCAGGTTGATGTGCACTGCCGCTCCCCACCGCGTTCCGATCAGGTGATCCGGCTGGTCCCGGGTGATCAGGGTGATCAAAGTGTTCAAGAGGTTCAGGGTGATCAGGGTGAATCAGAGTGAGAGCATAGGGAATGTCAGGATTGGTCCACACCTTTCCTGGTGAGCGCCCGTTGTCCCGAACTGCCGGGCCCCGCACGGGCCGAGGGGATACGGACGACACGGGCGGCGGAACCGAACCTTCGACTCCTGTTCACCCGGCCGACGGCTTCCCGGCCGGGCGGCTCCCCCGCCCCGGCCCGAACGGCCCTTCCGTCGCCACCCGGAGAGCCCGCCGGGGGGACCGGCCTCGGCCAACTCACGCCACCGCCAGATGAGTTCACCGACCGATACCGGAGCCGAGAACTCTCGGACTTTCCCCTCACGAGCAGTCGCCCCGCCACGACTGTGGGCGGGCGCCGGCGGAACGGCAGCGAAGGAGCGGGCGATGATCCCGCTCGATGACACGCTGAAGTGGATGGCCCGCCTCAGCATCGAGCACTTCTCCGGGTACTCCGCAGGCATGGAGCCCGCGCTGCACGAGGAGCTCGGCATGCTGGTCGAGTTCGCCTTCGCGCGTATGGCCGTCAGCCTGACCGGCACGGCCCGCGAGCAACCACGGGGACTCCGTCCTGGTCCTCCTCCCGGAGGAGACCGATCCCCGACCCCTCCCGAAGGCCCTGGTGCAGAGCCTTCCGGACGAGCTGGTGAAGCCCCGCAGCCTCGTCACCCTCGACCAGCCCTGCGGCTGCGCGCACAGGGATCCACTGCGGGCGGGCGGCCTACCGGGTCGACCGGGCACAGCCGGACGGCCCGACCCGCCGACTTCCACCCGACCGACCGACACCCCGCCCCCACCCCGCCCCCACCCCGCCCGACCCTCAGGAGGTCTCCAGCCCCAGCCCCGTCACCCGGAAGAACCCCTGCGCACCGTGCGTCGGCGTGCCGATGCCGACGCGACGGGCGGTCAACCGGCCGTGGCCGAGACCGAGCCCGGACCCACCGGTGATGCCCCGGGCCGCCAGCTCGGTCGTGATCAGCCTGGCGACCTCCCCGGCGGTGGCTTCGGTCGGGACCTTGAACTGGGCCTTGAAGCGGCTCCCCGCCGCCTGCCAGCCGTCCGCCGCCATGGCCGCGGCGACCTCGGCGGTGTCGCCGGCGCGCGGGCCGACCCGCAGCAGGATGCCCTTCACCGTGTCGTACGTGAACGCGATCCCGCCGCTGACCAGCGGCGAGGCGAGGGTGAACGTGACCTTCTCGCCCGGCCGCTGGACCGGAAGCTGCTCGATCCAGGCGGCGAGCAGGCTCTCCAGCCCCTCCCGCAGGTGCGGCAGCGACAGGGCGAGGCGACCGCCGGGCAGGTAGCCGGGGAGGTCGCCGGGCGCGCCGAACAGATGGAGCTGCCAGCTGTACGGCAGCCGGGGGAAGTCGCTCGGCCCGTCGGGGCCCTCGGTCGGGCCGAAGTGCTCGAAGGTCCCGTACTCCTCCTCCTCGACCTCCTCGGCCGGCGCGGTCTCCAGCCAGACCGACCACCGGTCGGCGCGCAGGCGCAGCAGGCGCGGGTCGTCGCCGGCCTCGCGCCAGCGCAGGTCGGGCCCGTCGGGGCCGCCGCCGAAGAGGGTCGGCTCGCCGAGGACTCCGCAGACGGCCCGGTGGATCTCGCCGAAGACGGCGCGCCGCCGCTCCAGCGTGGCCTCCTCCTCGAACCGGTGCAGCTGGAACAGGCTGTACGAGTCCGCGGGGCCGCCGAACCGGATGAACCAGGGCGTGCACTCCGGGTCGGGGGTGCGGATCTCCGCCCGTGCTTCGACGAACTCGGCCGACCAACGCGGCCGTTCGGCAGCGACCCGCTCGATGTCGGCCCGGGTGCAGCGGCCGCCGGCCACGTCGTGCAGCAGCGGGGCGAACGCCGCGATGACGGCGGGCAGTTCGGGGCTGACGTGCTCGGCGTCCCGCACGTGGGGCTGGACGGCTATCCAGGCCCGGCGGTCGTTGGCCTGGAGCAGCATGGTCCGCTCGGCGGACTGCCAGCGCAGGCCGAACCCTTCGGCGGCGGTCGGCACCGCGACGGGCGAGCCGATGCCGCGCAGCGCCTCGGAGAGGGTCCGCAGGGCGGTGCGGCGCTCCTCGTCGGGCACGGGGAGCCGGAAGTCGAGCAGCGGCAGCCAGGCCCGTCGGTAGGTGGTGGCCTTGGGCACGGTGGTGCCGAGGAAGAGTTCGGCGCCGAGCGGCCACCGGAGGGAGGCCTGGAGCCCGACCACCAGGATGTCGGCGAACTCACGGCGGATCTTCCAGTCGGGCTCGTCGGCGACCAGACGCTCGACGTCCGCCCTGGTCCAGCACTGGTCGAGGTCGTGCAGCGTACGGACCAGCCGGACGGTGGTGGGCAGGTCGGCGGTCCAGGTCACGGCGGTGGCGGTCGGGGCGTTCATGCCGATGATCATCGCAGCCGCCACCGACAGCCGACCGCCGGGCCACGGACAACCAGGCGCCGGCCGCCGACCGCCGGGCCACGGACCACCAGGCGCCGGCCGCCGACCACGGACCACCGACCACCAGTTGCCAGCCGCCGACTACCGACCACCGACCACCGACCACCGACCGGGAGTCGCGTTCGGCCCCGGACGGGTTGCGGCCGCCCGCCTCGCTCGTTATGCCCTGTATGAGCTATGACTTCCCGCCGTCGGGCCATGCCATCGACGAAACGTTTCTGCACGACGCGCCGATCTTCGCCCAGCTCGCCCGAACCTGGGCCGACGCCGGCCGGACCGTCCCCGGCCACCCCGACCAGGAGTGGCAGCACCTGGTCGACCCCCCCAGGTTCCGTCCCCTCACCGGGACCACCCCACCCCCGACGCCCGCTCCGACGCCTTCCCCGGCGGCCCACCCCGGAGCCCACCCCGGAACCCATACCCGCCTGCTCCCACCCCGAGGCCCCGTCGCACTCCCGCGCGAACCCTGGTGACCCCGGCACCGGCCCGGCGGGTGCCGTGCGCCCGGCCCCGGGCCCCAGTTCCCGGCCCCGGGCCCCAAGGCCCCCGCACGCGGAGAGAGGGAGACGGAGCCGGAGACCGTGAGCGGAACCGCCCCCCGAAGCCGGGCTGCTCCGGGCGCACCCGACCCCCGCCCCTTGCTTTCGACGGAGCAGGACCTCATCCCCAGGTCGCATACGGACGCGCACCACCGCCCCCGACAATTGGCCGATGGCCCCCATCTCCCGAGCCCCGTTCACGCCCCCTGACCAGCAGAGCCGGGGGCTGTGGCGCGCGCTCGCGGAAGTGACCGGCGGTGCGTCGCTGATGCTCCTCACCCAGCTGATCCTGCGGGGCCGGGGCCCGTCCGTCGAGGTCCAGCTCCTCCTCGGCGCCGTGGCCCTCACGTTGCTCGCCGTCCGCCGTCGCTTCCCCGTGGCGAGTCTGCTGGGCATCTCCGCCGTCCTGGGCCTGCTGCCCGCCGCCGGGCTGCCGGCCGCCATGACCGCGTACACCGCGGCCAGGCACCTGACGGCCCCCCGGCGCCGGAGCGCCGTGCTGTTCGCCTCGACCGTGCTGACGACGCTGGTCTGCACCGCCTTCACCCCGGGCGTCGGGCTGGGCAGCCATCCGTTCGGGCTCGCGCTCGGCGCCGTGCTCGCCGCCACCACGCTGGTGGTGCCGGGGCTCCTCGGCATCTCGGGCGGACAGGAGGACCGGCTGCTGCGGGCGCTGCGGGACCGTGCCGCCGCCGCGGAGGCGGCCCGCCGGCTCGCGGACAGCGAGGCCCGGATCCATGAGCGCTCCCGGATCGCCGCCGAGATGCACGACCTGATCGGCCACCGGCTCAGCCTGGTCTCGCTGCACACGGGCGGCCTGGAGATGGCACTGCAGAAGGAGTCGCCCGAACTGCGCGACGAGGCGGCCCTGGTGCGCCGGGCCGCCGCCGACGCGATGCGGGAACTACGCGAAGTGCTCGGTGTTCTGGGCCCGTTGGGCCGCGACACCGGGACCGACGCCCTGACCGACAGCACCGGCACCCGATCCGATGTCGAGGCGCTGGCCGAGGAGTCGCGCCGCGGCGGCATACCCGTCGACCTCGCCTGGGACGGCCCCGACCTGGACGGCCGCGGGGCCCAGGTGCGGCGCGCGGTGCACCGCGTGGTGCGCGAGTCGCTGACCAACGTGCACCGGTACGCCGTCGGAGCCCGGGTCACCGTGGTGGTCACCCACACCGACGACCGGGTGGACGTGCTCGTGCGCAACGGGATGCCGCCCGTGGCCCCGGAGGCGGAGACCGGCCTGGGGTCGGGGCGTGGCCACGCCGGGCTGCGGGAACGGGTGGCGCTGCTCGGCGGCACCCTGGAGGCGGGCCCGACGCCGGCCGGCGGCTTCGCGGTGACGGCACGGATCCCGGCGCACCCGGACCAGGCAGCGGGCCTGGCCGCCGCAGGTGCCTCGCCGCACGAACCCCCGTCCGAGCCGCACGCCGGCCCCTCCCCCGCCGGTGTCCGGCGCCGCGCCGTGAACGCCCTCGGCGGGCTCGTCGGCCTCATGGGCGTGGGCGTGATGATGATGTGCGGCCTCTTGCTGGTCAGCCAGGCGTTCCCGGATCCCGCCCCCTACACCCACGAGCCGCCCCGGATCGGGATGTCCCGCGCGATGGTGATGGATGCCGTGTACGGGGACGACGCCGCGGCGCGCGCTGCGGCGACGGGTCGGGAGCCGGCCCACCAGGAGTCCGTGACGAGCTGCATGTACTCGACGTTCCCGACCGCGGACTCCACGCCGCCGGCCGAGGGCGCGGCCCAAGGGAGCACCGCCGCCCCGGGCTTCGGCCGCGGGAGTACCGCTGCCGCGGGTGCCGCGGGCGGCCCCGATCACCTCCGGATCACCCGCTTCTGCTTCCGTGACGATACGTTGGCCACGATCGACCGCTTCACCGTCCCCATGGTGTCGCGCACGCCACCCTGGGAGTCCCCGTGACAGACCTGCCCGCCTCCGACCTGCGCGCCTCCGACCACCTGCCCGGGAGCGGCCTGCCCGCGAGCGACCTGCCCGCTTCCGGCCACCGCCCGGTCCGGGTCCTGCTCGCCGACGACGAGGAGCTGATCCGGCACGGCGTCCGGCTGATCCTGCGCCATGCCGAAGGCATCGAGGTGGTCGGCGAGGCGGCGAACGGCGAGGAGGCCGTGCGGGTCGCCGCCGGGACCCTTCCCGACGTGGCCCTGATCGACATCCGGATGCCCGTGCTGGACGGGCTCGCCACGATCGAACGGCTCCTCGCCCTCCACCCCCGGCCGCAGGTCGTCATGCTCACCACGTTCGGCGACGAGAAGAACGTGACGCGCGCGCTGCGGTCCGGCGCCACCGGGTTCCTCCTCAAGGACGAGGGCCCGCAGGAGCTGATCAGCGCGGTACGGGCCGCCGCCGCCGGCGACGCGGTGCTCTCGCCCGGGGTCACCCGCACCGTCATCGAGCGCATGCTCGACGGCGATGCCGGCCGGCCGGCCCCCGAGGGGGCGTCGGCGCCGGTCTCCGGTTCCGTCCCGGGACAGCGGCTGGCAACGCTCACCGGCCGGGAACTCGACGTCCTCACGCTGCTGGGCCGGGGTCTCGCCAACGCGGAGATCGGCCGTCAGCTGGGGATCGGCGTGGGCACGGTGAAGACCCACGTCAGCGCCGTCCTGGTGAAGACGGGCACGGACAGCCGGGTCCAGGCGGCGGTCCTCGCCTACCGGGCGGGGCTGCTGTCCTGAGCGGCCACGCGCCGGCTCCGCTGTCCTGAGCGGCGGCCACGCGCGCCGGCTCTGCCGAAGGACGGAGGCGGCCGTCCGCCCGTGGGACCACCCGCGGCCCCGGGCCCGACCTTCGGCAGACGCCCGGCTCACGCCCTGAGGCCGACGGTTCGGCGGCACGGCGCGCCGAGGATGAGAGGAAGTCACCGCACCTCGTCCCCGTCGCTCCGGAGCTGACATGTCGACACAGGCAGCCGCCCCTTCGCCCGCCCACTCCTCCACCGGCCCCGCGGCCGCCCGGGCCACCGGCCTGTGCAAGGTCTACGGCCACGGCGAGACCCGGGTCGTCGCCCTGGACTCGGTCTCGGTGGAGTTCGAACGCGGCCGGTTCACCGCGATCATGGGGCCGTCCGGCTCCGGCAAGTCGACTCTGATGCACTGCATGGCGGGTCTCGACTCGGTCTCCTCGGGCTCCGCACGGATCGGCGACACCGAACTCTCCGGTCTGAGCGACCGGCAGCTCACCCGGCTGCGCCGGGACAGCGTCGGTTTCGTCTTCCAGGCGTTCAACCTGCTCCCCACGCTGACGGCGCTGGAGAACATCACGCTGCCGATGGCCATCGCGGGCCGCAGGCCGGACCGGCAGTGGCTGGACACGGTCGTGGCGACCGTCGGCCTCTCCGGACGGCTGGGCCACCGCCCCGCGCAGCTGTCCGGCGGCCAGCAGCAGCGTGTCGCGGTGGCCCGCGCCCTCGCGTCCCGGCCGGAGATCGTCTTCGCGGACGAGCCGACCGGCAACCTGGACTCCCGCTCCGGCTCCGAGATCCTGGGCTTCCTGCGGGATTCCGTACGGGAGTGGGGCCGGACCGTCGTGATGGTCACCCACGACCCGGCCGCCGCCGCCTACGCCGACCGCGTGGTCTTCCTCGCCGACGGCCGGCTCACCGACGAGTTGCTCGCGCCGACCGCCGAGGGCGTCCTGGACCGGATGAGGCGGTTCGACACCAGGGCCCGCACGAGCTGAACGGCCCGAACGGCGCGCCCGAGCTGAACCGCTCCCCGCACGCACGTCCGCCCCCGCGCCCGCGCCCACCTCCGCCACACGCGCCCGCCGCGCACCTCCGCCACGCACCCCAGAACCGGGACCACCACCGCCATGCTGCGAACAGCCCTGCGCAACGTCCTCGCGCACAAAGCCCGACTGGTCATGACCGCCCTCGCGATCACGCTCGGCGTCGCCTTCGTCTCCGGCACGCTCGTCTTCGGCGACACCGTCACCCAGGCGCTCCGCGGCGCCTCCGCCAAGAACCTCAAGGGCGTCGCCGTCTCCGTCCAGGCCCCGTCCCTGCCGAACCCCGACGGCCGGGCGGACGGCACCCGGTCCACGGCGCTCACCGCCGACCTCGCCGACAAGGTCCGTGCCGTTCCCGGCGTCACGTCCGTGCACCCCGTCGTCAACGGCACCGCCACCGTGGCGGCCAAGGACGGCCGGCCGCTGAACGCCGACAACAGCAGGCAGAACCTGGCGGCCAACTACTCGCCGGACACCCCGGCCACGGACCGGGACAGCCGCTTCCCCGTCAGCGCCGGACGCGGCCCCACCGCCGGCGGGGAGATGGCGCTGGACCGGCGCACCGCCGAGAAGGCCGGCTACGCCATCGGCGACTCCGTCCGCTTCGCCGTCCAGGGCCCCACCCTCACCAAGACGCTGGTCGGCACCGTCGACACCGACGACCCGCGCGTGACCGCGGGCGGCAGCCTCGCGCTCTTCGACACCGGCACCGCACAGCAGCTCTTCCTGCAGGCGGGCCGGTTCGACGAACTGGCCGTCGGTTCCGCACCCGGCACCGACGACCGGGAGCTCACCGGCAGGATCCGCGCGCTGCTGCCCGCCGAGGGCATCACGGTCACCAGCGGGGCCCAGCTCGCGAACGAGCAGGCCGCGCAGATCGCCGAGAACACCAAGGAACTCACCCGGATGCTCCTGGCCTTCGCCGGGGTCGCGCTGTTCGTCGGCGTCTTCGTCATCGCCAACACCTTCACCATGCTGATCGCCCAGCGGAGCCGGGAGACCGCGCTGCTGCGCGCCGTCGGGGCGTCGCGCCGCCAGGTCGTCCGTGCGGTCCTCGCCGAGGCCGGGCTGCTCGGACTCGGCGCCTCCGCGGCCGGGATCGCGCTCGGAATCGGCATCGCGACCGCCGTCGGCCCGGTCCTCGACGCGACCGGCGCGGACCTGCCGGACGGTCCCCTGGTCGTCTCCGCGGACGCGCTCGTCCGGTCCCTGCTGGTCGGCGTCGGCGTCACCGTACTCGCGGCCTGGCTGCCGTCCCGCAAGGCCGCGAGGATCGCGCCGGTGGAGGCGCTGACCGCCGTGGACCTGACGCCGCCCAGGCGCAGCACGGTGGTCCGCAACAGCCTCGGCGGGCTGCTCACCGGCGCCGGCGTCCTCGTCATGCTGTACGTGTCCGCGCAGAGGAACGGAGCGGACAGCAACCTCGAAGCCGCCGGACTCGGCTCGCTGCTCGCGCTGACCGGCCTGATCGTGCTCGCGCCCCTGCTGTCCCGGCCGCTGGTCCGGCTCGCGGGGGCGGTCACCACCCGGTTCTTCGGCGTCGGCGGCAAGCTCGCCCGGGAGAACGCGCTGCGCAACCCGCGCCGCACCGCCGCCACCGCCTCCGCGCTGATGATCGGGCTCACCCTGATCACCGGCCTGAGCGTGACCGGCAGTTCCATGAACGCCGCTCTCGCGGAGGAGGCGGTGGGGCACCTGACCGCGGACTACAAGGTGTCCTACAGCGGCTCCGCCGGTCTCGACCCCGCACTCGGCGCGAAGGTCGCCGACGTCCCGGGCGTCGCGGAGTCGGCGCCCGTCGCCTCCTCGACCCTGGGTGCCCGGGGCCACTACGCCACGCTGACCGGCGCGGACCCCCGGCGGCTCGGCAGGGTCTCCGCCCTGGAGTTCAGCAGCGGCTCGCTCGCGGACGTCGGCCCCGGCAGGATCGCGCTCTCCGAGAGGCTGGCCGAGGAGACCGGCCTGGCGAAGGGCGACACCTTCCGGGGCATGCTGGGCTTCGGCCAGGACGGGAAGGAGCTGACCGTCGTCGGCGTCTACCGGCAGACCCGCGCCGTCGGCGGCGCCGTGGGCACCATGGAGGACGTCCTGCCGTACGCGAACGGAGGGAAGCTCGACAGCATCCTGGTCAAGGCCGCGTCCGGCCGGGCCACGGGCGGCCTCGACCAGGACATCCGCAGTGCCCTCGGCAACAGTCCGCTCCTCCGGGTGCAGAACCAGGAGCAGTTGACGAGGGAGCAGTCCGGTCCGATCGACGCGATGCTCGGCATGATGTACGGCCTGCTCGGCATGACCGTCGTCATCGGGGTGTTCGGCGTCGTCAACACCCTGGCGATGTCGGTCTTCGAGCGGACCCGGGAGATCGGGCTGCTGCGCGCGATCGGCCTCGACACCAGGGGCGTCCGGCAGATGGTGCGTCTGGAGTCGGTGGTGATCTCGCTGTTCGGCGCGACCCTGGGCATCGGCGCGGGAGTCTTCCTGGCCTGGGCGTGCGGCGGCCTCACCAGGTCCTCGCTCCCGCGGTACGGGATCGTGCTGCCCTGGGCGCGGCTCGGCCTGTTCCTGCTGCTCGGCCTGGCGATCGGGGTGCTGGCGGCGGTCTGGCCGGCCCGGCGGGCGGCCCGGCTGGACATGCTGCGGGCGATCGACGCGCAGTAGCGCGGGGCGGGCGGGCCGGGCGGCCCCGCTCCGGAGCCGCCCCGACGACCCGACGACCCGGCGACCCGGCGACCCGGCGACCCGCCGCTCCCGCCGCCGCTACGCGCCCACCGATCCGTCGATCGCCTCCCGCAGGAAGTCGGCGTGCCCGTTGTGCCGGGCGTACTCGTGGATCAGGTGCAGCATCACCAGCCGCAGCGACACCTCCGCCTCCCAGCGCGGCTGGTACCCGGTGACGTCCAGCGACTCCGCCTCGCGCTCGATCCGCCGCGCGTGCTCGACCTCCTCCGTCCAGGCCGCGAACGCCTCCGCCCGGTCCGCGCCGTCGGCGTCGTACGCGGCCTGGAAGTCCCCTTCCGGGGACCACACCAGCGGCACCGGCTCCGCGGCGATCACCCGCCGGAACCACGTCCGCTCGACCTCCGCCATGTGCCGGACCAGCCCGAGCAGCGTCAGGGTCGACGGCGGGCTCGACCGCGACCGCAACTGCTCGTCCGTCAGCCCCTCGCACTTCATCGCCAGCGTCGCCCGGTGGAAGTCCAGGTACGCCCGCAGCGTCTCCCGCTCGCCACCGGTCAGCGGCGGTGCGACCCGCTCCCCCTGCCCGTTCATCCCGGTCCCCTCTCCACTGCCGAACTCCGGACGGTCACCGCCCAGTCTCCCCAATCCCCCGCAGCCCCTCAAGCGACTTCCGCCCGCCTGGACCGCCCCCGCCGGCCCCGGATGCCGCCCCACCGGGCCGCTCATCATCCCGTATCACTCCCACCCCTCCCGACCTGCCCTTTCCCTCCTCAAACCCGCTCATCCGGGTAGTTCCACGCCCGGCAGGTTTGGGTACGTACTGCGGCGCGCGCCCGCGAACCGGCGCGGCACCCGAGTCAGGAAGGCAGGGCGAGCGATGGACCGGCGCCGGACCCCCTCCCCCGTGCAGCGCACCTCCGGGGCGGACGACCCGGGCCCGACACCGGCACGCCACCACGGCACACGCCTCAGCCCCAACTGACCCGATCCGCGGTGCCGCAACCGTCCGGGGCGCCGCCCCGGCCGACCGCCTCGACACGCCCGCACGCCGAACACCCCGCCCCTCGGCGAGCCTCGACGAGACCCGCCGAACCTCGACGAGACCCGCCGAGACCCCCAGCCCTCACACGGAGACCGAGCGACCCATGACCAACGACCGCATCCCCGCATCCGTACGCCAGACCTACGGCGCCGACGACCTGTCCCAGGCCGCGAGCTTCGCCGGAGGCTTCATCAACTTCGGCGACTGGCGTGGCATCGACACCACCGAGCCCACCCCGGAGGACCGCGTCCTCAGCCAGGAGAACCTGTACCGCCGCGTGCTGCGCGCCTTCCCCTCGCCGACCGAGTCGCTGCGGCTCGCCGAGGTCGGCTGCGGCCGCGGCCTGGGCGCGGCACTCGCGCTGCGGGAGTTCCGCTTCGCGGCCGTGACCGGCGTCGACATCCACCCCGACCAGGTCGAACGCGCCCGCGCCGTGAACGCCAAGGCCCTGGCGACGTTCCCGGACCGGCTCGGCTACATCCTCGGCTCGGCCGACGAACTCCCCTTCGCGGACGGTTCGCTGGACGGCGTGTACTCGGTGGAGGCGGCCCAGCACTTCCGCGAGCTGACCGGCTTCGCCCGGGAGGCGGCCCGGGTGCTGCGGCCCGGCGGCCGGCTCGTGGTGACCACGTTCTTCAGCGCCGAGGGCCCGGAGGCCGCCGAGCGGCTGAGCATCCTGCTCGGCAGCTTCGCCGACGGCCTGGACGTCGCCCATCCGCTCGACGGCTTCACCGCCGACCTCGCCGACGCGGGGTTCGGCCGGATCGCCGCCGAGTCCATCGGCGAGGACGTCTGGCCCGGCCTGGACCGCTACCTGGAGGGCGCCGTGCCGTCCGGCCACTGGACCCGCAACTTCCTGAACACCTGGCGCGACGGCCTGCTCGACTACCACGTCGTCACGGCCGAACGGTCCTGACCGGCCCGGACCGGCCCGGACCGGCCGGGCACGGGCGGCCACGGACCGGCACGGAGCGGCAGCCGGTACGGGCGGGCGCGGGCGGGCCGACGCGCCCGCGGGCCGTCCGCCCCTCACCGGGACGGCCGGCCCGCGGCACGCGGCCCCGTGCGGGATCAGCAGGTGACGGGCACCGAGACGGTGGCGGTCGACGGCGGCCAGCCCCAGTTGGTCACGGAGAAGCTCCCGGTGACGGTGGACCCGCACGGGACGGTACCGGCCACGTTGCCGACCGGGCGGCCACCGACGCCGATGAGGACGTTCTGGTTGTCGGTGCCCAGCGAGGCGCCGCCCACGACCGAGGCCGAGAGGCTGAACGAGACCATCTGCGGGTTCCAGCTGACGGACGACGGTGTGGCGTAGCCGTACAGCGAGACCTGGTTGCCGTCGACGATGGCACAGAGCTGGGTGCGCAGGATGCCCTCCCAACCGTCGGCACAGGTCTTGGTGGACGTGGTGGCCGTGGTGGACGTGGCGCCGGTGGCGGCCTGCGCGGTGGCCTCGGTGGCGCTCACCGCACCGAGGGCGGACATCGCGGCGGCGCCGGCGAGGATCGCGGTGAATCGTTTCATCATGGATCTCCTTCGAACGGACAGGGAGTCAGGAACGCGAAGGCGTGCAATTTCACGCTTCACATGTCAGATGCTTCCATGGGTCGCCGCCCTTCACCGTCACTCCACCTTGATTCCGAAGATGATTACCGGAATTGACCTTCAAGTGACTCAATCCTGCGGCTCACGAACAGCCCTGAGGTGCCGTCATCCGCAGATCCGCCCCGTCCCGGACGCCGCCTCCGCGCGGCCGCCGCGGCGCAGCCGGAGTCTCGACGATCTCCGAGCGGTGCGCCAGACTCTCCCTACGGCTCCCACCGCACCCTCCGCAGCACCACCGATCCCCGGACCACACATCGGAGAACCACCACGGTGACTACGAGTCGATCCCTGGACATCAGCTTCTCGAACGGCAGATCCGGCAGCGGCCCGGCCACCTGGGGCCAGCAGGCCATCTGGGACGCCATCAGCCGCCTGACCCCCGGCGACCGGCCGCGCTACAACATCACGACGGCCGCCCCGGTGGACCCCGGCGTCCCCCTGCGGACCACCCTGGACGCCCTGGGAGCCCTGCTCCACCTGCACGACACCCTGCACACCCGCCTGCATCCGGACGAGCACGGGACCAGGCTGCGCCAGACCGTCGACCCGGACGGCCGGCTGACGGTCCACACCCGCCACTGCGAGGACGATCCTGCCGAACTCGCCGCCGCCGGGCGCGAGCTGCACGACGGCCTGGCCGCCGACCCGTTCGACCCTGCCACCGAGTGGCCGCTCCGGGTCGGCCTGGTGATCGCCGACGGCCTGGTCCGGCACATCACGCTGGTCCTCTCCCACACGGCGGTGGACGGCGGCGGCATGGGCCGGCTGATCCAGGACCTCACCGCGCTCGCGCTGGGCGCCACCCCCGAGTCCGTCCGCGCCGTGCGCGCGCCCCAGCAGCCACTGGAGGAGGCGGAGTTCCAGCAGTCACCGAGCGGACGACGCCGCGACGCCAACGCCCGCGCGCACATCCTGCGCAAGTTGCGGCTCGGGCCGCCGCGACTCTTCCCGCCCACCAGCGCGGAGCCGGTGCGGTTCCCGAACGCGGTGCTCAGCTCTCCGGCCCTGCTCCGCGCGGTCGACCTGGTCGGCGCCGCGTACCGGGCCAGCTCCTCCTCCGTACTTCTGGCGGCTGCCTGCGCGATGACCGCCGAGCTGTCGGGCTCACCGGACGCGGTGCTCCAGGTCATCGTGAGCAACCGCTTCCTGCCGGGCCTGTCCGACGCGGCGAGCGTGATCGCGAGCGACAGCATCTTCCACCTGCCGGACGCCGCCGGCGACTTCGCCGAAACGGTCCGGCGGACCCAGGCCTCCGCGATCGCCGCCTACCGCCACGCCTACTACGACAAGCGGCTGCTGGACGCGGAGATCGACCGGCTGACCGCGGAGCACGTCCCGCTGGCCGACCGGTCGTGCATCTTCAACGACACCCGCGACCTCCTGCCGGCCACCCTGGCGACCGCCGCCGCGCCCACCACCGAACCGCTCGACCAAGCCCGCGCGCGGACCACCCTGACCTGGCCGACCGAGTTCGACCCGCGTCCCGGCCTCAGCTACGCGCTGGACGCCCTGCAGACCGCCGACGCCCTGCAGCTCGCCATGACCGCCGATCCGGCGGTCCTCCCGCGGCCCGCCATGGCCCGCTTCCTCCACGGCATGGAGGACCTCATCCTCACCGAGGCCGAGGTCCTCGCCGTCCCGTCCGGCTGACCGCCGCACCAGGACGGCGGGGGCGGGCGGCCCGGTCGGTCCGGGTGACGGCCGCTGGGCCCGCGCCACCGGCGACGAACGGTCCGGCCCCCGCGCACGAGCGCGGGGGCCGGACCGTGGGTTCCCCTACCGGGCATCAGCCCTTGTGGTCGTGGACCGAGTTGGTCTCCTGGATCTTCTTCCACGACTTCGGCTCGGCCGGCACGTCCGCCTTGCCGCTCGGCGCGAGGCCCGGAGCCTGACCCGCCGCCTGGCCCGCCGCCGGACCGGTCTGACCCGCCGCCTGGCCCGCCGCCCCGAACGCCCCGACGCCCGCCGAAGCGCCCGCCGAGCCGACCGCCGGCTTCCCGGCGGTGAACAGCCAGGTATCGAACAGCCCCGCGAGCGGCTTCCCGGAGATCCGCTCGGCGTACGCCTGGAACTGCTGGATGGTGGCGTTGCCGTACTTGCGCTCGGTCGGCCAGCCCTTCAGGATCCGGAAGAACTTCTCCTCCCCGACGGTGTTGCGCAGCGCCTGCACGGCCAGCGCCCCGCGGTCGTAGACGGCGCCGGCGAACTGGTTGTCGGGGCCCGGGTCACCCGGCTTGACGGTCCAGAAGGCGTGGTCCGCCGGGTAGAGGGCGTAGGTGTAGTCGGCCAGTTCCTGGGCGGTGCCCTCGTTCTCGTGCTCGGACCACAGCCACTGCGAGTACCGGGCGAAGCCCTCGTTGAGCCAGATGTCGCTCCAGCGCTGGACGGAGACGCTGTCGCCGTACCACTGGTGCGCCAGCTCGTGCACCACCACACCGGTGTTGGCGCCGCGCGCGAACTGCGCGGGGCTGTAGAAGACCTGGGTCTGGGTCTCCAGGGCGTACCTGGTGCGCGTGTTGGGCACGTAGCCGCCGAGCGAGCCGAACGGGTAGGGCCCGAAGTAGCCGCTCAGCCAGTCGGCGATCTCGCCGGTCCGCTCGACGCTGGCCCGCGCGGCGCCGTCGTTCTCGCCGAGGTCCTTGCTGTAGGCGGTGGTGACGGGGATGCCGCTCGCCGTGGTGTCGGTGGTGAGGTCGAACCTGCCGATCGCCAGCGTGGCCAGGTAGGTGGCCTGGGGCTTGGGCTGGCGCCAGCTGTAGCGGGTCCAGCCGGCCGCCGAGCTCTGGGTCAGCGTGCCGTTGCTGATCGCCTGGGTGCCGTCGGGGACGAGGACGGAGACGTCGAAGCTCGCCTTGTCGGTGGGGTGGTCGTTGCTCGGGTACCACCAGGCGGAGCCCTCGGGCTCGTTGGCGACGACGCCGCCGTCGGGGGTGCGGATCCAGGCGGAGTAGCCGTCGCGCCGGACCTCCGCGGGCTTGTCGGCGTACCGGACCACCACGGTGATCCGGCTGCCCCGGGCGATCGTCCGGGCGGGGGTGATCTCCAGCTCCTGGTCACCGGTGGCGGCGAACTTGGCGGGGCGCCCGTTGACCAGCACCTCCTTCACCTTGAGCACGAAGTCCAGGTTGAACCGGGCGAGGTCCTGGGTGGCGGTGGCGAGGACGGTGGTGGTGCCCTCCAGCTCGTCGGTGACGGGCTGGTACTTGAGGCGGATGTCGTAGTGCGAGACGTCGTAGCCGCCGTTGCCGGCGTTCGGGTAGTAGGAGTCTCCGATGCCGGCCGCGCCTTGGCCCGCCTGGGCGGCGGAGGCGGGGACGGACAGGAGCAGGGCGAGCGCGCCGGCAGCGGCAGAGACGATCAGCCTCTTGCGCACAGGGGTCCTCCACAGGATCGCTGGGACAACGGGTCGGAACGATCCTTGTCCCGGCGGGCCCCGTCTCACGCCTGGGAGATGAAATGTTCATGAGAAGAAACAGGCCGAAATGGCGGCGCCGCGCCCGCGCCACGTCCGGCCCTCCTGGGGCGGGACTCACGCCCCCAGCGCCACCGGCGCCCGCACCAGCGAGCCGTACTCCGTCCACGAGCCGTCGTAGTTCTTGACGTGCGGGAACCCGAGCAGCTCCGTCAGCGCGAACCAGGTGTGCGCCGAGCGCTCGCCGATCCGGCAGTAGGAGATCACCTCGCGCTCGGACTCGACGCCCTGCACTCCGTACAGCGCGCGCAGCTCCTCCGCCGAGCGGAACGTGCCGTCGTCGTTGGCCGCCTGCGACCAGGGGATGTTCACCGCGCCCGGGATGTGCCCGGGCACCTGCGCCTGTTCCTGCGGCAGGTGCGGCGGCGCCAGCGCCTCGCCCCGGTACTCGGCCGGCGACCGGACGTCCACCAGCACGGCGTCCGAACCGGGCTTGGCGAACACCTCGGCCCTCGCGAGCACCTCGTCCCGCAGCGCCCGCACCTCGGGGTGCTCCGGTCCGGTCAGCCGGTACGAGCTGTGCTGGTAGTCCATGACCTCCTCGGTGAGTCCGCGCTCCTCCAGCTCCCACTTCTTGCGCCCGCCGTCCAGCAGCCGGACCGGGCCGAAGCCGCGCAGCCGCATCAGCCAGTAGGCGTACGCGGCGAACCAGTTGTTGTTGCCGCCGTACAGCACCACGGTGGTGTCGTCCTCGACCCCGGCGCTCCGCAGCAGGTGCTGCAGGCCCGTGCGGTCGATGTAGTCACGGCCGACCGGGCTGTGCAGGTCGGTGGTCCAGTTCCAGCCGACCGCCCCCGGGATGTGCCCCTGCTCGTACGCCCCGGTGTCCTCGTCCACCTCGACGACGCGGAGCGTGCCGTCGTCCAGGTGATGGGCCAGCCACTCCGTGTCGACCAGCGCCTCGGGGTGTGCGTAGCCGTTGCCGGTCATCGACGCCCTCCTTCACTCGGACGGACCCTTCGAACCTACGTCCGCGCCCGCGCCGCGGCCACCCGCAGGGCCCGCCCGGCACCGCAGCGGCGACGCGGCGACACCGCAGCGCCGGCGGCGGGCTACGCCGGGCTGCCGCCGTCCCGCCGCGCCACGTAGTAGACGTTCAGCACGTCGCCCTCGACCCGCTCGGTGTCCACCGCGGTGAACCCGGCCTCCGCCAGCATCCGCCGGGCCGTCTGCTCGCCCCAGACCGTGCCCAGCCCGGCGCCGCCCTCGCCGAGCGAGACCGTCATGCAGTAGAAGGTCGAGAGGGCGTACAGGGCCGGGGCCAGCGGGTGGTCGACGTTCTCCTCCAGCCGGCTGCTGGCCGCGATGTCGCCCATCAGGAAGACGCCGCCGGGCCGCAGCGCACCCGCGACGGCGCTCAGCGCGGCGGCCGGGCGGGCCAGGTCGTGGATCACGTCGAACGCGGTGACCAGGTCGTAGGCACCGGTCAGCCCGGCCGTGTCGCCGAGGACGAAGCGGGCGTTGTCCAGACCGTGCGCGGCGGCCTCGGCCTCGGCCGCGCCGATGCCCTGCTCGGAGATGTCCACGCCGGTGAACCGGCTGGCCGGGAAGGCCTTCGCCAGGACGTTCACGGCGTGGCCCTGCCCGGTGCCGATGTCGACCGCGTCGATGCCGGCCCGCAGCCGCTCGGTCAGGCCCGGCACGAGCGGCACCACGTGGTCCACCAGCACCCGGTCGTAGACGGCGGCCGTCTCCTCGCCCTGGAGCGCCTGGAACCGCGGGTAGGCCGAGTACGGCAGACCGCCGCCCTCGCGGAACGCCGTGACGATCCGCTGCTCGACCTCGCCCATCAGCGCGAGGTACTGCATCAGGCTCGCCATGTTGTCCGGCCCGGCGGCCCTGGTCAGCGAGGCCGCGTGCTCCGGTGGCAGCCGGTAGCGGCCGTGCTCCGGCTCGTACTCCACGAAGCCGCCGACCACCATGCCGCCCAGCCACTCGCGCACGTAGCGCTCGTCCAGCCGGGCGGCGCCGGCGATCTCCCCGCTGGTCGACGGGGCGAGGCCGGCCATGGTGTCGAAGAGTCCGGTCTGGTGGCCGACGCTGGTCATGAGCCCCAGGCAGGCGTCGTTCAGCACCTGCAGCACGCGACCCGCGAACTCCTCCTGTTTCGCCGGGTCCGGTTCCCGTTCGGACATCGTTCCTCCTGCGCCACTCGGGACCTGCGCGAACCCTCCCCTCGTCACGCTACGCCGCCACCGGGCGTTCCCCCAGCCCCCGGCCGCGGGCCCCGTGCCAACCGGGACCGGGGCCGGGACCGCCCGGGGCTACCGCGCGGGCGGCCAGGGCACCTCCGGCCGCCGCTCGAAGGCGTACCCGGCCGCGTCCCAGCGCGGGCCCTCCTCGGCGAGGCGCCGCTTGAACCGGTCCCAGTCGTGGGCGGCCTTCGGCGACCAGCCCAGCTCGGCGATCGCGGGCAGCCGGGGCAGCAGCATCAGGTCCAGCTCGTACGGGGTGTCCAGGGTCTCGGTCCACAGCGGCGCCTCGACCCCGAGCACCGAGCCGGTCGGCAGCTTCACCAGGTCGTCCGGGTCCCAGGTGTAGGCGGACCAGACGTCGATCGTGCCGGCCCAGACGAGCCCGAGCGGGTAGGAGGACTCGTACTTCATGTCCAGGTAGCTGCGGCCGGAGGGCGACATGATCACCTTGGCGCCCCGCTCGGCGGCCTGCCGGAGCTCGACGTCGCGCCCGCCCCGGCCGTCCCAGTACTGCAGCACCCCGACCCCGCCCGGAGCGGCCTGGTTCCAGCCCACCGGGGTCTTGCCCGCGGCCAGCACCTGGGCGTTCACCTGCCGGACGAACTCCGCGTACTCGTCCTCGGAGATCTTCTTCACCTCGTCGCCGCCGATGTGCAGGTACGGGCCGGGGGTGATCCGGGCCAGCTCGGTGATCACGTCCCGGGTGAAGGCGAGGACGGCGTCGCCGGTCGGGCAGAGCGTCGAGAAGCCGACCTCGATCCCGGTGTACGGCCAGGGGCGGGCACTGCGCTTGCAGTCCAGTTCGGGGTACGAGGCGAGGACGGCGTTGCTGTGGCCGGGCAGGTCGATCTCGGGGACGACGGTCAGGTAGCGCTCCTGCGCGTACCGGACGATCTCCTGGTAGTCGGCGGCGGTGTAGAAGCCTCCGGGGGTGCCGTCCACCTCGCTGACGGCGCCGACCCGGGTGAGGGCGGGCCGGGACGGCACCTCGATCCGCCAGCCCTGGTCGTCGGTCAGGTGCAGGTGCAGGTGGTTGACCTTGTAGAGGGCGAGCCGGTCGATGAACCCCTTGACCTCGGCGGGGGTGAAGAAGTGCCGGGCCACGTCGAGCATCGCGCCGCGGTAGGCGTAGCGCGGGCGGTCCTCGACGGTGACCGGCGCGACCGTCCAGTCGGTGCCGTCGGCGGCCCGGACCGGGGTCTCGATCTGCGGCGGGAGCAGTTGCCGGAGCGTCTGGGTGCCGCGGTAGAGGCCCTCGGGGGTGCGGGCGGCGATCCGGACGCCGGCGGTGCCGGCGGTCAGCCGGTACCCCTCGGCTCCGGTCTCGGCGGGGAGCGCGGGGTCGAGCACGAGACTGATGCCGTCGGCCGCGGCGGCGTCGGCGGCGGTCGTCGTCTCGACCGGGAAGCCGGTCGGGCGGCGCAGCGCCCCGGCGAGCTGCCCGGCGATCCGCCGCACCTCGGCCGTCTGCTCGGCCGGGGCGTCCGGGCCGGGGGTGACGGCGCGGACGACGGTGCGCTCGGTGAGCCGGTAGCCGGGGCCGGAGCCGGGGGTGGCGGAGAGCGGCACCGGGACGATCCGGTCGGCGGTGCGGGGGCCGGTGGGGACGGCGGCCGGCTCACCGCGGCCGCCGCCTCCCGGCCCGGCGTCGTCGCCGCCGCCGATCGCCCGCTGGACCCCGAAGCCGACTGCCGCGAGGAGCAGCACGGCTGCGAGGACGAGCAGTCTGCGGGCCCGGGCGGAGAGCCCGGCTGTTCGAATCGGCACGGCCGCTCCCGGTGTCGTCGCGCGGTCGACCGGCCCGCGTTCACGGCCGGTTCACCGGAATGGTCTCAACCAATTCCCCGCTTGTCCCGCGCTTCGTGCGAATTCGCTCCACCGCGGCGCCGCACCGACCGGCGCGGCTACGAGAACAGCACCGAGCGGACGTGCAGCCGCCGACCGGCCGAGGCGCCCGGGTCCAGCACCCTGTAGACGTCTCCGACGCAGCCGAACTCCAGGAAGGCGACGGCCGTCCCGTTGGTGTGGTTCACGGGCGAGAAGGCCGCGTCGGCCTCGGTGGCCCCCGGGAGGTCGACGCACTCCTCGGCCTTCGGATCGACCACCTCGCCGGAGTGCTCGACCCGGCCCTCCCGGTAGGTGTAGCGGAACACGCCGTCGGCGGCGTTGGCGGACACCGGGACGGCGATGACGAGCCCGATGGCGCTGGTGACGGCGAGCAGGGTGTTGCGGAGGCGCATGGCGGGTGGCCCTTTCAGGGCGGTACTCGGTGGTACCTGATGAATTGGTGCGAGATCACCCTATGAGGCGCAAAATCCGGCGAAACGATTCTTCCAATCCATCCTTTCGGGTGGTTTATGGCAAATTCCCGCGACCTTTCTTTCGATCGGGGCAATTCACCCCGGCGGCGCGGTGAAGTAGTAGCCGGAGTCGATCAGCACCGGCAGGTACGTCTTCAGCGCCGCCACCGTCTGCGAACGGTCCCCGCCGCCGTCGTGGTTGAGCACGATCGCCCCGGGCCGGACGTCGGTCAGGATCCGGTCGGTGATCACGCCCGTCCCGGGCCTGGCCCAGTCCCGGGGGTCCACCGACCACGCCATCGGCCGCATGCCCAGGTCGGCGCTCACCTTCAGCGACGTCGAGGACCAGTCGCCGCCGGGGGCGCGGAACCAGGTCGGCGCCTTGCCGGTGGTCCGGTGGAGCAGTTCGGAGGTGCGTTCCAGTTCCTCCCGCACCTTCGCCTCGGAGAGGCTGCGCAGGTCGGGGTGGGTCCAGGTGTGGTTGGCGATGTGGTGGCCCCGGGCGGCGATCTCCCGGACCAGCCCAGGGTGTTCGACCGCGTTCTCGCCGATCAGGAAGAAGGTGGCCCGGATCCCGTACTGCTCCAGCAGCGCCAGCACGGTCGGGGTGTGCCGGGGGTCGGGGCCGTCGTCGATGGTCAGCGCGACCACCCGCCGCTCGGCGTCCAGCTCGTACACGGGCCGGGTCTCGGCCACCGTCGGCTCCCGCGCGGCCGACGGCACCGACGGCGCTGCGGCGGAGGGCGGGGAGGAGGCGGTGGTCGGGGCGGGGGTGGCGGACGGCGACCGGGTGGCGGCCGGCGTGGAGGTCGGGGACGGGGAGGAGGACGGGGGTGGGGTGGCCGACGAGGGGGCGGCGTCCGGGCCGGGCGAGCCGCCGGCGGCCTCCGCACCGCCCGGCGCTCCCCCGCCCCCGCCCCCGCCCCCGTCCCCGTCCGACACCGGACCCCGGCAGCCGGCGACCCCGAGCAGCGACATCCCCGCCGCGACCAGCAGCAATCTTCGCGAAGTAATCTGACGATCAGACAGCATGACGAATGTCTCCCCCGTTCACCGGCCCGCCTCCCGGCGGCAACCCCGACGGGCTCGATCACCACTCCGACGGCCCAAACCGCAGCTCATCCGCCCTCCCCGTGACCGGAACCGAACCGGGCCCGCTAGTCTGACCTCTCCCAGTGTGATGATCTGTCTTCAGAGGACGTGGCCATGACGACGAGTCAGGACTTCGCCGACCAGCCCGACAACGACGCCGCCGAGCTCAGCCAGTGGGAGAAGTACGGGGTCGACACCACCGCCCCGCACTCCGCCCGCGTCTACGACTACTGGCTGGGCGGGAAGACCAACTTCCCGCCGGACCGCGCCATGGGCCAGGCCATCGAGCAGGCCGTGCCCAGCGTCAAGGCGATGGCCAAGGAGAACCGGGCCTTCCAGGGCCGCGCCGTCCGGTACCTCGCCGAACAGCAGGGCATCCGCCAGTTCCTCGACCTCGGCACCGGCATCCCGACCTCGCCGAACACCCACGAGATCGCCGAGGCGACCAGCCCCGGCACCCGTGTCGTGTACGTGGACAACGACCCGATCGTGCTGGCCCACGCCCGCGCGCTGATGGTCTCCACCCCGGCCAGCCGGACCACCTACATCCACGCCGACCTGGGCAAGCCGGCCGAGCTGCTGTCCGACCCGGCGCTCACCTCCACACTGGACCTCTCCCAGCCGGTCGGCCTGCTGATGATCGCCGTACTGATGCTGGTCGCCGACGAGGACGACCCGTGGGGCAAGGTCGCCGCCCTGCGCGACGCCCTCCCGGCCGGCAGCTTCCTCGCGCTCACCCACCCCACCCAGGACTTCGACCCGGAGGCCGTCGGCAAGGTCGCCGACGCCGCGCGGGCCGGCGGGATGACGCTCGTCCCGCGCACCAAGGAGGAGGTCTCCCGGTTCTTCGACGGCTGGGAGCTGGTCGAGCCGGGCGTCTCCCCCGTCATGGCCTGGCACCCGGACAACGGGCAGCCCGCCGACCCGTACGCCGCGTACTACTGGGGCGGCGTCGCCCGCAAGCTCTGAACGCCCGCTGCGACGGACGCCGCGCAGCTCTCGACACCGGCTGCTCCGAACACCGCGCAGCTTCGAACAGCGCGCAGTTCTGAACGCCCGCCCCCCGACGCCCGCGACCGGACGGGTCCGGCACGGCCCACCCGCCGCGCCGGACCCGTCCGTCCCCGCGCCGCCGGGCACCGACCGGACCCGGCCCGCCGCTCGCCGGGCAGGGCGGCCGCGGGGCGGGCCCGCGCCGCGTGACTACTTGAGCAGCCGGGAGAGCCGCCGGTCCGCCAGCGGCCGGCCGCCGGTCTGGCAGGTCGGGCAGTACTGGAACGAGGAGTCGGCGAGCGACACCTCCCGCACGGTGTCCCCGCAGACCGGGCACGGCAGGCCGGTCCGGCCGTGCACCCGCAGGCCGAGCTTCTTCTCCGCCTTCAGCTCGCCCGCCGCCAGCCCCCGCGAGCGCTCGACCGCCTCGCGCAGCGTCGAGCCCAGCGCCTCGTACAGGTGCGCCGTCTCCTCCTCCGACAGGCCGGACGCCAGCTTGTACGGGGACATCCGGGCCGCGTGCAGCACCTCGTCCGAGTAGGCGTTGCCGACGCCCGCCAGCACGCTCTGGTCCCGCAGCACACCCTTGATCCGGCGCCGCTCGCCGCGCAGCAGGTCGGCGAAGCGCTCCCGGGTGAACGCCGGGTCCAGCGGATCCGGTCCGAGCCGGGCCACCCCGGGGACCTCGGCCGGGTCCCGCACCACGTACACCGCGAGGCCCTTCCTGGTGCCCGCCTCGGTGAGGTCGAAGCCGTCCCCGTCCGGTCCCTCCAGCCGCACCCGCAGGGCGAGCGGGTTCCGCCCGCCCGGCCGCGGCGGCTCGGCGGGCAGGCTGTCCTTCCAGCGCAGCCAGCCCGCGCGGGCCAGGTGCACCACCAGGTGCAGGCCGTCGGCCTCGACGTCCAGGAACTTCCCGTGCCGCACGACCGGGCCCACCGTCCGGCCCTCCAGCGCCGTGACCGGCGGGTCGTACGTCTTCAGGGCGCTGATCGCCACCGGCTGCACCCGGGCGATCACGCGCCCGGTCAGCCGCTCGGACAGGAAGGCGGTGAGGGCCTCGACCTCGGGCAGCTCCGGCATGCGCCCAGTCTCGCGCAGCCGCCCGCCCTCCGCCCGCGTTGCCACCCCCGATGCCGCCCCGCCCGCGACGGTGCCGGTCGGCCGCCCGTGCCCCGGGGCTCTCTTTGCCGACCGGCCGCCCCCGGCGCAGGCTGGAGGGTGGACCGCGCACCACCGGCCGCACCGTCTCCGGCCGCATCGCCACCGGACGCACCGGCGCCGGCACCGGCCGCGCAACGCGGGCCGCACGACCGACGCACCACCCGCCGCACCACCGAGGAGGCTGCCCCGCCATGAGCACGCTGGAGGAACAGATCGACATCGACGCCCCCGTGCTCGCCGCCTGGGAGCAGCTGCACCGCGTCCACGACTACCCGCGCTTCGTGGACGGCGTCCGCAGCGCCCAGCCCCACGGCCGCAACCTCGCCCACCTGGGGGTGGAGATCTCCGGCACCGAACACGACGTCGAGACCGAGATCACCGACCGGGGACGGGGCCGGGTGATGGCCTGGCGGACCCTGGACGGCCTCGACCTGCACGGCGCCTTCGCCCTGCTGCCGCTCGACCGGGAGCACACCCGGCTCCAGGTCCGGATCGAGTACGACCCGGAGGCGGTGCACGATGCGTTCGGCGGGCCGCGCGGCTTCGCCCAGGCCGGGGCGATCGAGCGGGCCGTCCGCACCGACCTGGAGCTGTTCCGGGAGTTGGTGGAGGCCCGGATGGCGGCCGCCGCCCGGCCCGCCGAACCGGTCGTCGAGGCGCCCGGCATCGAAGACGTAAACGGCATATAAGTCCAGCTCAGGGCCGGTGGTGAGGATCTTCACAGGGAACGGCCGGACCACTCGTCCGGGTTTCAACCTGTGGCAGACTCGGATCCCATGCACACGTACACCGGCCCGGTCGGCCCGGCCTCCAGGACGCTCCGCGCGGCGGTCTTCGCCGCGCTGCTCGTCCTGCTCGCCGGGCTCGGGCAGGTGCTGGTCACCGGCCGCCCGCTGCCGGTGGGCACGCTGGCCCTGGCCGGCGGCGCCGTCTTCGCGGTGGCCTTCGCCCTGGCCGGCCGCGAGCGCGGCTACCCGGCGATCGCGGCGGTCTTCCTGCCGCTGCAGCTGGGCCTGAGCGCCCTGTTCGACCTCGCCCAGTCGACCTGCCCCTCGCTGCCGCCCGGCGCCGCCCGCGGCCTCGAACCGCTGCTCTGCGGCGGCGGCTCGCTCGGCGGGTTCCTGGTCGGCCACGGCCTCTCCCGGCCGACCAGCCTGCTGCTGCTCCTCCTCCTGCACTCGGCGATCGCGCTGGCCGCCGCGTTCTGGCTGCGCCGGGCCGACGCCGCGCTGAGCGGCCTGGCCGGCTCCGTGCGGATGCCGGGCGACTTCGCCCGGCGCTTCCTCGCCGCCGCGGCCCGCTGGGTGCTGCTGCTCGCCTCCCCGCTTCGGGCCCGCCCGGTCGCCCGGGTGCCGTTCCCGCGCGCCAGCCGGGCCCGGGTGCCCGCCGAGTCCGTCCTGCTCCGGCCCGCCGTCCGGCGCGGTCCCCCGGTGTCCGCGCCGGCCTGCTGAGCGACCCGTCCACACGGTCCTCCGCCGGTCGTCCCACCGCGCCCGCACGCACGCCACGAGCACCAGGACGACTTCCCCATGAGCACGAACCCGAAGACCCCGAAGACCCCGGGCAACGCCAAGAACGCCAAGAGCTCCACCAGGGCCGCCGCCCGCCGGGCCGCCACCGAGCGGATGCGCGAGGAGCGCGAGCGCGCCGAGCGGTCCGCCCGGATCCGCCGCCGCACCGTGGTCGGCGCCGCCTCCGCCGTCGTGCTGGCCCTCGCGGCCGGCGTGGCCTTCGCCGTCGGCGGCTCCTCCGGCTCCGGTGACACCGCGGCCTCCGGCCCGCTGGTCACCCCGGCCAACGTGGGCGCGGACGGCACCGTGATCACCTACGGCAAGGCCGACGCGCCGCACACCCTGGAGGTCTACGAGGACTTCCGCTGCCCGTACTGCGAGCAGCTGGAGACCACCACCGGCGCGACCATGCAGCAGCTCGCCGACGCGGGCACGTACAAGATCGAGTACCACCTGGCGACCTTCCTCGACCAGGGCCTCGGCGGCAAGGGCTCGCGGACCGCGCTGGCCGCCGCCGGCGCGGCGCTGAACGAGGGCGTGGACAAGTTCAAGCAGTTCCACGACGTGCTCTACGCCAACCAGCCGGACGAGCGGGACGACGCCTTCGCCGACGTCAACCACCTGCTCGACCTGGCCGGCCAGGTGCCGGGCCTGAAGACCGACGGCTTCGTCAAGGCGGTCCAGGACGGGACGTACGTGCCGTGGGCCGAGCAGGTGAACAAGGCCTTCGACAAGAGCGGCGTCACCGGCACCCCCACCGTCCGGCTGGACGGCAAGAAGCTCGACGTCTTCTCCGGCGGCGCACCCGCCACCCCCGAGCGCTTCACCGCGATGGTCAAGCAGGTGACCGGGTGACCTCCGCCGTCCCGGCCCCCGGCCCCGGCCCGACCCCCAGCCCCGGCCCCGCCCCCGCCCCCGAGCACGGCGCCGCCGCGCCCGCCCGCCGCGCCGGCATCGGCGCGAGCCGGCCGTTCGCCCTGCTGCTGGTGATCGGCGGGGTACTCGGCCTCTTCGCCTCCGCCGTCCTCACGCTGGACAAGATCCGGCTGCTGGAGGACCCGTCCTACGTCCCCAACTGCAACATCAACCCGATCATCAGCTGCGGCTCCATCATGCGCAGCGACCAGGCCGAGGCCTTCGGCTTCCCGAACTCGCTGCTCGGCCTGGCCGGCTTCGCCGTCGTCGTCGCGATCGGCGCGGGACTGCTGGCCGGGGCCTCCTACCGGCGCTGGTTCTGGCTGGGCCTGCAGGCCGGGACGGTGTTCGGCATCGGCTTCGTGAGCTGGCTGATGTACCAGGCGCTGTACCGGATCGGCGCGCTCTGCCCGTACTGCATGGTCGTCTGGGCGGCGATGATCCCGCTGTTCTGGTACACCACGCTGCACAACCTGCGCTCCGGCGTCATCCGGGTGCCGCGGGCCCTGCGCCCGGCGGTCCGCGAGGCGGGCCGCTACCACTGGGTGGTGCCGGCGCTCTGGTACGCGGTGATCGCCCTGCTGGTCCTCGCGCGCTTCTGGTACTACTGGCGCACGCTGATCTGAGCGGCGGGCCCGGCGCCCCGTACCGGACCGGGCGCCGGCGCGCACCGGACCGGCCGCCGCGCGCCGGACCCGGTCCCGGCCGCCTGACCCGGTCCCGGCCACCGGCCCTCCGGGGGCGGTGGCCGGTTCGCACGCGCCCGGCCCGGGCGGGCGGCGGCGTACGCGGTGCCGGACGCTTGGCCTGTCCGGTTCATGGGGGTGCACGGACCGGACTGGTCGGGGGCGGGGGCCAGAACATAGGCACGGTCCCCCGTTGTCCGGCCGCGCGCGGATCGGGAAGATCATGGTTGGGGGGCGGCGGCCCGCCCCCTGGTACGGCGCCGGCCGGACCGGCCCGGTGCGAGCGGCCTCCGGCCGACTCCCCCGCCACGCCGGCCACCGCGACCGACACCCGTTGGAGGAGTCCTTGGACGAGCAGCGGCGGACCACAGTGCGGTTCTCGACCCTCGGTCCCCTCCGGGTCACGGTCGCCGGACGACCGGTGCCGCTCGGGCCTCCCAAGCAGCGCCTCGTGCTGGCCATGCTCCTCTGCGCCCCCAACCGCCCCGTCTCGCTGGACCTGCTGACCGAGGCCGTGTGGCAGGACGAACCGCCGCGGACGGCCCGCAAGAACCTCCACGTCTACGTCTCCGCCCTGCGAAGACTCCTCGGCGACGAGGCCGGCGAGGGCGGCGACGGCGACCGCGCCCGGATCGTCCACGACTACGGCGGCTACCGCCTGCGGGTGGAGCGGCCGGAGTACGACGTCCTGCGGTTCCAGGACCTCGCCCAGGCCGGCCGGACCGCCGCGGCCGCCGGCGAACTCGACGCGTCGGCGGCCCTGTTCCGGCAGGCGGTGGACCTGTGGCAGGGCGACCCGTTCGCCGACCTGCACTGCTCCCCCACCGTCCGGGCCGAGGCCGCCCGGCTGGAGGAACGCTGCCTCAGCGGCTACGAGGACTGGGCCGAGACGGAACTGGAACGCGGCGGCGCCATCGCCGCGGTCGCGGAGGGCGTGGGCGAGCTGATCGAACGCCACCCCCTGCGCGAACGGCTGCTGGCGGCCCGGATGAACACCCTGCACGTGCTGGGCCGCCAGGCCGAGGCGCTGGCCGCCTACGACCGCTACCGGCAGCTGCTCGCCCGCGAGCTGGGCCTGTCGCCGAGCCCGGCCCTGGAGCGGCAGTACCGCCGCATCCTGGCCGCCCGCCGCGGCGGCCGGTCCGGACCGGCCGGAGGCCCCGCCCGGACCGTCCTCCCGCCCGACACCGCGGACTTCACCGGCCGCGCCGAGCAGCTGCGCGAGCTGCGGGAACTGCTCGCCGACGGCGGGCGGGTCGCCGCCCTGGTGGGGCCGGCCGGCATCGGGAAGACCACGCTGGCCGTCCGCATCGCCCACCTGCTCCAGGCCGACTTCCCGGAGGGCCGGCTGCTGGTGCGGTCGCGCACCGAGGACGGAACGCCCCGGCCGTGGCAGGAGGTGCTGGCCGACGTCGCACGGCTGGCCGGGATGGCCGCCGAGCAGTCCGCCGACGACCCCTGCCGGACGATCACCCGCTGGCACGCCTGGCTGGCCGACCGCAGGGTGCTGCTGATCCTCGACGACGTCCCGGACGAGACGGTCGCCCGCGCCCTGCTGCCGGCCGACGGCGACAGCGCCGCCGTGGTCACCTCGCGCGTCCGCCTCGCGGGCCTGGCACCCGTGCACCGGGTCGAACCGCCGCCCTACTCGCCGGCCGAGGCGCTGGAACTGCTCGGCCGGATCATCGGCCCGGACCGGCTGCGCAGCGACCTCGCGGCCGCGGAGGAGATCGTCGACGCGACCGGGATGCTGCCCCTCGCGGTGCGCGCGAGCGGGCTGAAGCTGGCCGTCCTGCGCCACCTCCCACTGCGCGAGTACGCGGCCCGGCTGGCCGACCCGGACGCCGTCCTCGACGAACTCGCCGCCGGCGACGTCGCCGTCCGTCCGCACCTCGCCCGCTGCTGGCGGGAGCTGACGCCGTCGGGCCGGGACGCCCTGCTGCTCCTCGGCCGGCTCCCGCTGGGTCGGCCGTTCACCCTCGCGGAGGCGGCGGCCGCGCTCCGCTGCGACGAGGGAGCCGCACTGCGGCAGCTGGAGGCCCTGATCGGCGCCGGCATGGTCACCTCCCCGGTGGACGAGGTGACCGCGCACCGGGCGGTCTACGCCATGCCCCGGCTGATCCACCTGTACGCGCGGGAGGGTGCCTACCAGCAGCCGCCGCGCCCCCGCGCGGGCCGCGCGGGCCCCGCCGACGGCGGGCGGGCCCCCCGGCGACGGATCCCGGTCCCGGTGACGGCCCGCCGCGCGCGCTAGCCGGCGGTCGCGGTCGGCGCGGCCCGGGTGCCGGCGGCGGCGCCGTCCCCTGTCCCGGGCCCCGCCCCGGTCGCCGCCCGGGGCTCCGGCCGGCGGTCGCTAGCCGGCGAGCCGGCGGTAGCGGCTGCCGTGGAAGACCAGCGGCGGGGCCTGCGGGTCGCCGCCCATGCCGTGCACCCGCAGCAGGACGATCCGGTGGTCGCCGGCGGCGACCTCGCGGTCGACCGAGCAGTCGAACCAGGCGCAGGCACCGTCGAGCAGGACGGCGCCCTCCCCGGTCCGGTGCCAGTCCAGCCCGGCGAACCGCTCGACTCCGCGCGCCGCCAGCTGCCGGCACACCCCCTCCTGGCCGCCGCCCAGCACGCTGACGCCGAGCCGGGAAGCGCGGCGCAGCCGCGGCCAGGTCGTCGAGGAGAGCCCGGCGCACACGGAGACCAGCGGCGGGTCCAGCGACACCGCGACGAAGGAGGAGGCGGTCATGCCGGCCGGCTCGCCGTCGACCAGCGCCGCCAGCACGGTCACGCCGGTCGGGAAGGCGCCGAAGAGGCGGCGCAGCGCGCGCGGGTCGGTGACCGGCGGCGCGGGGACGTCGACGCCGACGCCGGTGCCGGTACCGGTGTCGGCGTTCACGGCCGCACCGGTGCCGTGCGCGGCCCGTCCAGGCGGCGCAGGGCGCCGGCGAAGGCCGCCGCCGCGGCGGCGTGGTCGGACTCCGCGCGCGCGGTGTCCAGGATGAAGGTCCGGCATCCGGCGCCGAGGTAGCGGGCGAGTTCGGCCTCGACCTTCTCGTGGCTGCCCACGAGGTAGGGGCAGTAGGTCGCGTAGCTGAGGAACGGCCCCATCCAGTAGGGACTGTCCGGCCCGCCGGGGAACTCGTCGCTGGCGGAGAGCCGGGCGACCCACTCGGAGTCGGAGACGCTGCGCGCCAGCATCTGCGCGAGCCGGCCGGCCCGGCTCGCCGGGAAGCGCTCGTGGGCCGTGGTCCACGCCTCGTGGTCGGTGTCGCGGGCGATGATCCCGATCCGCACGCCGCCGCCCCCGAGTGCGCCGAGGTCCCCCTCGGTGCCGGGTCCCGCCGGCAGGGGGTAGCGGACGGGGACGGCGCCGAGCTCCCCGGCGGCCCGGCGTCCGGCCTCGGAGGAGCCCGACATGTAGAGCTCGGGCGCCAGCCCGGCGGGCAGCGCGGGGACCATCGGCAGGTTGCGGGCGCTGTAGTAGCGGCCCTCGAAGGTCACCGGACCGGCGCCGGACAGCAGCCGGACGACCAGTTGCGCGTACTCGGTGAGGCGCAGGTAGCGGTCGTCGTGCGGGGTCTCGTCGCAGAGGGCCGCGAGGTCGCCGACGACGCCGCCCGCCACCAGGTTGAGCGCGATCCGGCGCCCGTGGAGCACGCCGTAGCTCGCGATCTTCTTGGCGACCGCGTACGGGTGCGCGTAGACCGGCTGCACGGCGACCAGCGGGGCGAAGTCCTCGGTGGCGGTGAGGACTTCCTGCGCGACGACCCAGGGGTCGACGGTGTTGTTGTCGGAGTAGACGAGCGCGCCCCGGAAGCCGGCCGCCTCCGCCAGCCGGGCGGTCCGCCGGACCGTCCCGAGGTAGCCGTCCCGGTCCGCGGTCAGCGGCGGAACGGTCGCGAACAGCCGGAGTTCCGGCGTTTCCTCGGCCACAGGATCACCTCTCGTCGTCGGCCCGACGGGTCTCGGATTGACCCCCACAGTGGGTTGCCCCCCGGGGTGCGTCCAGGTAGTCGGCAGGCAACTTTGCTGCCTGCCCGCCGCGGCCCCGACTGCCGCCCGATTGCCTGTTCCCGCCCGTGGCGGCGCTCCTAGGCTGACCCGGCGTCACCCCCGGGCGCGAGTCGGGCGCCACACGAACGAACGGAGCGCGTCGTGAACGATCCGGTCCCCCTGTCGTACGGCCAGCTGTCGGTCTGGCGCGACGTCCGGCACCTGGAGCGGCACCGGTGGCACGAGGCGAACGTCCGGACGGTGTGGGTACCGCCCGGGGACGGGGCCGGGGTCACCGTCGCCGAGGTGGAGGACGCCGTCCGCGCGCTCGCCGCGCGCCACGAGTCGCTGCGGACCGTCTACGACCTGTCGGACCCGTTCGCGCCGACCCAGCGGGTGCTGCCGACCCTCGACCGGATCGACTCCGGCGCGGTCGAGTGCACCGCCGAGAGCTTCGACGAGGTGGCCGCCGCGCTGGCGGCCGAGCCCTTCGACCTGACCGCCGCACCGGCCTGGCGGTTCCGCGTCGCGACCGAGCACGGCCGGCCCCGCGCGGTGGTGGTGGTCAAGCACCACATCGTCGCGGACGGCTGGAGCATCGGCATCCTGACCTCCGAGTTCCAGGCCGCCCTGGAGCGGGGGAAGCCGGTGGACGGCCCGCCGCCGCCCACCCCCCGGGAGCTGGCGCTGTGGCAGCACGCCGCCGGCCGCGGGGCCCGCCGTGCGGCGCTGACCGGGTACTGGGAGCGGATCTTCGGCCTCTCCGCCGCGCAGCTCGGCGCACCGGGCGGCGGCGGAAGCGAAGGCGGTGGCGGCAGCGAAGGCGGCCGCAGCGGCGGCGGTGACGGCGCGAGCGGTGCGCAGGGCGGCTCCGCGCCGGGCGAGGCGCACCAGTACACGGTGCGCTCGCGGGAGGCCCACGCCGCCGCGCGGCGGCTCGCCGAGGAGCTCTCCGTGCCGCTGTCCAGCGTGGTGCTGGCCGCCTTCGCCCGGACCGTGGCGCTCGCAGCCGGCCCGGGCGACCTGGTCGGGCAGCTGATGTCCTCCAACCGCTTCGTCCCGCCGTGGAACGGCGTGGTCAGCTCCATGAACCAGTGGGCGACGGCCTCGTTCGACGCCGGCCCGGAGGCCTTCGGGCCGTACGCCGCACACGTCCACACCCGGAGCCTGACGGCCTTCCGGTACGGGATGTACGACGTGGACGAGGTCGACGCGCTGCGCGACACCGTCCGCCGCGGCCGCACGCCCCACCAGGCGACCTTCGCGTTCAACTTCCTGCCGGGCGAGGCGCCGCCGCCCTGTTCCGACCACGAGTCCGGGCCGATCCGTGAGGTCCCCTTCTCCCTGATCGGACACCCCTGCTACCTGCGCGTCACCAACGCGGGCGAGCAGTCGCTCGACCTGCGCCTGCGGACCATGGGCCTCTCCGACGCCCTGACCCTCGACCTCCTCCGGGGGACCGTCGCCCGGCTGGCGGGCTCCGCCCCCTGACCGGCCGTCACCGCCGCCCCCGCGTTCCCCGCCCGCCGTCCCTGGAGTCGCCCGTGCCCTCCGACCATGTCGTCGTCCTCCACCGGTGGACCGACTCCTACGCCGACTACGCCTCCTACCTGGACCACTCCGAGCACCGGGTCAGCTACGTCACGACCCCGCGTGCCCGGGCCGCGCTGCCGGCCTCGGCCGCCGCCGTCGCCGTCGTGCCGAGCACCGAGGACCGCGCCGCGGTGCGGGCCGCCGTCGACCGGCTGAGCGCCGAACACGGCGCGCCCGCACGGATCGTCGCGCTGCACGAGGTGGACCTCGACGTCGCCGCCGAACTCCGCGAGGAGCTGGGCGTGCCCGGCGAGACGCCCGCCCGGCTCCGGCCGTTCCGCGACAAGCTGGCGATGGCCCGGCGGCTCGCCGCGCAGGGCGTCCCGGTGCCGCCCACCGGGCCCGCCCCCGACCACCCGGCCGTCGCGGAGTTCGCCGGCCGGCACGGCTGGCCGGTTATCCTCAAACCGGTGCGCGGGACGGCGAGTTCGCACGTCTCCCGGCTCGACGGGCCGGCCGACCTGGCCGGGTACGTCTTCCCGCCGGGCGTCCCCCTGCTGGTGCAGTCGTACCTGCCGCACGGGATCCTGCACGTCGACGGGGTCGCCGCCGACGGCGACCTGCGGGTCTGGCGCGCCTCCCGCTACCTCAACACCTGCCTGGACTTCACCCGGGGGGACGCGCTCGGCTCGGTCGAGATCGACGACCCCGTGCTGCTCAAGGCCGTCGGCGAGTTCACCCGGCGCGCCGTCCTGGCGATGTCGGCCGACCCGTGGGTGTTCCACCTCGAACTGTTCGCCGCCGAGGACGGCTCCGAACCGGAGTTCCACGTCCTGGAGGTGGGCGCCCGGCCCGGCGGGGCGGAGGTCCCGTTCGTCTGGCGCGAGGTGCACGGCGTCGACCTGATGGCCGCCGCCGTCGACATCCAGCTCGGCCGCCCGTTGCCCGCCCTCCCGCTCCCGGCCGGTCCGGAGGAGGACGGCGGAGACGGCGAGTACGGCGGCTGGCTGCTGGTC
This sequence comes from Kitasatospora sp. NPDC042419, assembly GCF_056437345.1. Lineage (NCBI taxonomy): Bacteria > Bacillati > Actinomycetota > Actinomycetes > Kitasatosporales > Streptomycetaceae > Kitasatospora > Kitasatospora sp. NPDC042419. The sequence continues at coordinate 270,640 of NZ_JBWKAW010000006.1, read as the reverse complement.
CCGACCCCCGCCGAGCGCCCGTGCCGGGTCGTCGCCGCGACACCGCAGACCGGACTGGCGGACGGGCCGTACGCCGAGCGGCTCCCGGCGCCCGGCAGCCTCCTCGCCGACCTCCCCGGGTACGAGCACTCCGGTGCGCGGTTCCGCTTCCGCGGGCGCGGCACCGCCGAGGTTGAGCGGGCGATCACCCGCACGGCCGCCCGGCTCGACTACCGCTGCGAGCCGGTCGACCGGTCCCGCCCGCCCCACGTCGTCCTGATCGGCACCGGCGGCCGCGTCTACCGGGAGTACGCGCTCCGGGACGCGGCGGCGCACGGCCGGGTGTCCACCGTGAACGACGCCCCGGCCGACTGGGAACTGCCTTACCTGGAAGGCCACCTGGTCGCGGACACCGAGGACGTCGACGCGCTCACCCGGGCCGTCGCCGAGGCCCTGGCCGGGGACGCGGCACCGGCGGGCCTGCTCACCTGGAGCGAGGTGCTGCTGGAGCGGACCGCCGAGGCCGCCGAGCGGCTCGGACTCCCGCACATGACCCCGCAGGCCGTCCGCAACTGCCGTGACAAGCTCCGCACCCGGCAGCTGCTGGAGCGGGCCGGGCTGCCGTCCGCCCGCTACGCGGTCGCGCACGGCCTCGACGCGGCGCTCGCGGCCGCGGACCGGATCGGCTACCCGGTGGTGGTCAAACCGCGCGCCCTGGCGGGCAGCAGCGGCGTGGTGCTGGCCGGCTCGCCCGCCGAACTCGCCGCGCTGCACCGGCACGCCGACCGGGCCGCGTTCGCCGGCCTCGACCCGCTCGACGGCCTGCTGATCGAGGAGTACCTGGACGGCCCGGAGGTCAGCCTGGACTGCGTGGTCCTCGCCGGCGACGTGCACTGCGTCAACCTGGCGCGCAAGCGGATCGGCTACCCCCCGTTCTTCGAGGAGGTCGGGCACCTCGTCTCGCCGTGGCACCACGAGCCGTGGGCCGACGAGTTGACCGACCTCGTCACCCGGATCCACGCGGCACTCGGGGTCACGACCGGCGTGACCCACGCCGAACTGCGGCTCACCGCACGCGGACCGCGCCTGGTGGAGCTCAACGGGCGGCTCGGCGGCGACTACATCCCGCTGCTCGGCAGGCTCGCCACCGGCGTCGACCTCACCGCCGCCGCCATGGACACGGCACTCGGCCTGGCCCCCGACCTGCGGCCGACCCGGGACGACTGCGCCGAGGTGCGGTTCCTCTACCCCGGGCAGGACGGCACGGTGGCCCGGCTGGACGTCGCCGGAGCACGCGAAGTACCGGGCGTGGAACGGGTGGTGGCCCTGGCCGAGCCCGGGCAGCAACTGCTGCTCCCGCCCCGCGGCGTGGTGCCCCGGCTGGCCGCGGTCGTCGCGACCGGCCCCGACGCCGCCGCCTGCGATCGCGCCCTGACCGAAGCGCTGAACCGGATCGAAGCAACCATCACCCCCGCCGAGGAGGCGTGAACACGCACATGGACTCTCCCGACACCGCCCCCGAAATCTCTCCCGACACCACCGGCTCGCCCGAAGTCACCCACGTCGTGGTCGGGTTCAGCGTCGGACTGCTGAACCAGCTGGAGCGGGTCCTGCCCGCCGGCTCGGTCCTGGTGGTCGAGGAACCGGCGATCTGCGAGGCCCGGGACGTCGCCGGGCAGCTCCCCCGGTTCCGCTGCGCCGCCGGGTTCGTCGCGGCCCCCGTCCAGGACGGGGCGGTGCGGCTCGCGGACCACGTCGAGCGGCCCGCGGCCGTCCGCGCCGTCCTGCCCGCCCTGGAGTACACGGTCGTCCCGGCCGCCGAACTGGCCGAGGCGTGGGGGCTGCCGAACGGCGGGCCCGCGGCCGTGCGGCTGTTCCGCGACAAGGCCCTGCTGCGCGAGGCCACCCGGCCGGCCGGCGTCGCCCAGCCGGACTGGCAGCGGATCGACGGCCCCGAGGACGTCGCCCGCTTCCGCGACGCGCACGGCGGCGAGTGCGTCCTGAAGCCGACCCACCTCCAGGGCAGCCTCGGCGTCCAGCTCCTCGGCCCCGACGACGACATCGACGAGGCCTGGAAGCGGACGGAGGCGGCCGACCAGCCGCACCTGCGCACCCCGCACGCGGGCCCGGCCGGCTACGTGGTCGAGGAGTGGCTGCACGGCGGCGAGTTCAGCGTCGAGGCGCTGGTGCACGAGGGCCGCGTCGTGTTCCTCAACACCACCGAGACGCAGCTCTACCCCGGCCCGCACCCCGTCGAGCGCGGCCACATCGTGCCGGCCCCGGCCGGTGCGGCGGCGGAGCCGGCCATGCACGCGCTGGTCGCCGCGACCGGGTTCCGCACCGGCATCCTGCACGCCGAGTGGATCCTGCGCGACGGGGAACCGCACCTCCTCGAATGCGCCGCCCGGCTCCCCGGCGGCTACATCCCGTTCCTGATCGGGCTCGCCTACGGCAGCGACCTGTTCCGCGGCTACCTCGACGTACTGGAGGGGAAGGCGCCGGAGATGGCCGCGGCGCCGGTGCGGGGAGCGGCGGTCCGCTTCCTGGACGCGGCCCCCGGCGTGGTGCGCGAGGTCCGCGGCGTCGACGCCGCCTGGGCCTCGCCCGGGGTCGAGTACAGCTGGGTGTCCGTCGAGCCGGGCGGGACGGTGCCGCCGCTGACCGCTTCGGGGGCCCGGGTCGGCGAGATCGTGGCGTACGGCGCCGACCGGGAGGAGGCCGCGGCCAACGCCCTGGCCGCCGCGAGGGCGATCGAGATCGTCGTCGACCCGCTGCCGTAGCCCCGACGCGGCCACGGCAGCGACGCGGCCCACCAGCGACGCGGCCCGGCTCCGGCCGGGCCGCGTCCGCTTTCCCCGGAAAGCGGACCCCGAAATTCCTCCACCTGCCGGGTGGAGGAATTTTCTGTTCTCCGGCCGCACGGCGGGAATTCATGCCCGCAAGAGGGCGACACAAGCGGAATCGTTCCCGTCGGCGAGCGGACCGGACCTGCACCTGTCGGCCCCGTTGTCGACCCCGTTCGGAAGTTCGATCCGGAACAATGAATTCCACCGCGACCACCGTCAAGCTCCAACTCACCGACCTCTTCGGCTCGGTGGTGCTCGTCACCGACCCGGCCCTGACCACGCCCGTCCTCCTCGACGCCGACGAGTACGGCAACCCGGCCGCAGGCCAGGCGGCCACCCGCTACGGCTGGCTCGGCGCCAAGCAACGCTCCGCCGACACCCAGGACGGCATCGTCCTCATGGGCGTCCGCCTCTACAACCCCACCACCGGCCGCTTCCTCTCCGTCGACCCGGTACCTGGCGGTAGCGCCAACGCCTACGAGTACTCCTCTGGCGACCCGATCAACCAGTACGACCTCGACGGCCGGGTCTGCTGGTTCGGCAAGAATAAGAACGGTTCTTGCCGGAGTGCCCGTGGGGCACTGAGCCCGAGCAATCAGTGGAATGACGTGAAAAACCGATGGAACGAGACGAAGCGGGATTGGGGGGCCAACTGGAAGCACAAACTGGTAGACATGGGAGTCGGCGCTGTGTCTGCGATGGCGGTCGGCACCTGTGTCGCCACCGTCGCTTGTGGCGGAGCTATGGTGATGGTCGGAGGAGCTGCCATCTTCGCCGGTGGTCTGGTCGGGCACTATGCGGTGTCGTCGTCTGCGGAGCGGCGCCAAGGCGTCGGGCGGTGGGCGCCGTCGACCGCCATCGCCGTGGCCAAGGGGGGAGCTTGCGGCGCGCTGTGGGGCCGGGGCTGCGCGACGGGATTTGGCCTCGGAGCCTCGCCGAAGTGGGGCTTGAAAGCGACGATGGGCGGAGGGACGCCCCCACTGCTGTACAACACCCCGCGTACGGGAGAATCGATCATCGGTGTACGGGGTGCCGATGTAGCAGGTGCGCGCAGGGAGCTGTTCGATGCGGCACATCCGACATCCTCCGAGGCGATTGCCGGGAGAGTCGTGGTCCTGGGGACATCGGAGTCCGGAGGCCCGGGATGGGTTCCGGAGGGTTTCGCCGAGCGAACCGTCCAGGAGGAGGTACCGGTACTTCCGAAGCTCCTGGAGATCGGCTACCGCTCGGACCGCGGCTCGGCGGGGGACGTGGCCGACACGGAGAAAGCCGCCGCGGCAGTCCTCGAACCCGACCACTACTGGACCGTCAAAGGTGTACGTTCGGTTGAGCAGATCAGCGGGCAATTCAAGTGCAACGCCAGGCGGTAGCCCCTGATCCACCGGTCTGACCTCCGGTGCCTGCCGTCCGGACCTCGTGCGCTCGGGACCGTCGTAGCGCGGTGACGGAAAGGGCCGGCCATCGGCTCCACCGATTCGGGGTGGTGCGGCGAAGGAGCGACCGGGCGGGAGGTCACGAAAAGACCACCTGTGTCATGCGGACATGGTGGCTGGGGATCCGAGACCGCATACCCGCCTCCCCGTTGCTCTGGATCCGACCGACCGGCAGGCAGGGGGCGACGGTGGGACGGAAGCCACGACGGGCCGCAGGGACGCAGACCTTCACGGATCTGTTCCTTCACCCGAGTCGCCTCATCGGGCTGCTCACCGGAGACGCCGGGCATCGCGCCCGGGCGGACGTCGTAGCACTGAACGCCGGCGAGGCTCGCGAGGTCTCCGCATTCGTACGGGACGGCCACCGTTTTCGACGCGGTTCGCTGATTCTGGATCCTGACGAGACGCCGCCGGTGGTGTGGCGGCCGTTTCGGCTCCTCGGCGGATCCGGCGAGGACGTCTCCCTGGTTCCTCCGTTCCACGTCCGTGGGGCCGGGCCGGTCGCCGGTCCGGGAAGCCGAGCGATCGACGGAGGGGTGTTCCGTCTACTGTCCCTCCAGGCCGCCGATCGCCACTGGGAACTCGCCATCCCCGCCAAGGACCTTGCCCTGGTCCGTGCTGCGCTGCGCTGCGCGGGGACGGTGTCGGACACCGGCCTGAGAGCGGCTGACCGTGTGCGTGTCGGTCACTGGTGGAGCCCGATGCGTGAATCTGTCGATCGTCGTCCGTCCGAGTGGCCCGACATGGATGCCTTCCTCGCGCGCCGGGGCAGTCGGGTTGGACGAGGTCCCGAGGTCGCCGGCGCCGGGACTGGTGGAGCCGGGGCCGGCGCGTTGTGAGCACCGACCCCGGCCGTAGGTGGTGGCACGTCAGATATCCTCCGAGCGAAGGTCGTTGATCACATCCCGGAGCATCCTGGGGGTGCGGAACATGTCGACGACCTGGAAGTCGTCGGGGAAGACGATTTCGTAGAGCTGCTCGACCGCGATCGTCAGACCGACGCAGGAGGATGGCTTCAGGAGCCCAGTTGGAAGCAGACGACCTCGACGCCGGAACACGGGCTCGGGGAACGCCGCGACGCCTCGGCCCGACGAGGAAGGAGGTACCGGGAATCCCAGGCCTGACCAGTGGCACCGGCTCGAAGGCCTTGCCTGGCCGACGGCGCGAGGTCGCCGGGCAGGCAGAAGCCGCATTCAAGGGGGTGTGAATGAACACGGCGTACGGTCCGCTTCGATGCGCGGTGGACTTCGCGTGTCTCGACCTTCGCGACCAGGCCGGAAGGTCGCTGATATTCGATCAGAACGGCATTCAACATGGCACGGGGGAGGGTTTTCGCTGGGATGAGATAGGGTGGATCGAAATAGATTTCCAGGAAATCGGTTTCAAGTCCTCGGCACTGAACATCGCCATGTTCCTCCTTACTGTCGGTGGCGGCCTCACCTATCGTGCCCCCGGAACCACGGAGTCGTGGATCCGTGTGCGGCCGCTGCAAGGCCCGCCGCGGACGTGGAAGTTCGCCGTGCCGGACCGATCCCCAGACTGGTGGAGCCCGGCGGCTCTGTGTCGGTTCATTCGTCGCCTTGAGAGCACCGGCAGACGGGCTCATCTGGGTTCGCCCGCATTGGCGGCCAGCCTTGACGCACTTCACCGGCTGCCCCGATTCCCCTTCTGGAGGCGGAACCGCGCGGTGGACCGTCTCGTCGACTCCATTCCGACGCCGGGCCAGGCGACGTGACGGCTGCCGGCCCTCGGCGGCGTCCCCGAGGGCCGGTAGTAGGGCTGCTCAGCCGTGTTCGGAGGGTGGAATTCAGGACGACCAACGACGTCACCAGCACTGGAAGGCGGTTACCGGGACCTCCTTGCCTGACTGGCCTCGATCTTTCGTGACGGTCCGTCGGTTTCGCCTGGCGGGCCGATTCGGATTGTCGGGATGCTGGTGGGCGTTTCTGTGTCCGCCGGCCAAGTGCAACGCCGGGCCGTGGTCCCGGGGCTGCTTCTCCGTGGAGGGCGAGGCGGTGTGCGCCTTCGCCGCGCTCTTCCTCAACGGCCGGGGCCGGCGCCGACGTTGTGTCGGTGCCGGCCCCGGCTCGTGTGTGGTGGTCCGTCAGATACCGTTCGTACGCAGGCTGTTGACCGCCTCCCAGAGCATCCGGGGTGTCCGGAACATGTCGACGACCTGGAAGTCGTCGGGGAAGACGATGTCGTAGAGCTGCTCGACGGCGACCATCAGGCCGACGGTGGCCATCGAGTTGAGCCCGGCATCGGCGAGGGGGACGTCCGGTTCGAGCTCGCCCTCGAAGGAGGAGGCGGCGAGGACGTCACGCAGGAGGCCCTCGAAGCGGTCGTCCCACGGCAGTTCGTCCGTCCCGTCGGCGGTCGGCGTGGCGGACGGCTCGGGCAGGCGGTCCTCGTCGACCGTGCCGGACGCGGTCAGCGGCCACTCGTCGAGCACGACCAGCGCGTCCGGGATGAGGTGGCGGGGCAGCCTGCGCTCGGCGAGCGACCGGCGCACCTCGTCCGGGGTGAACTCCTCGGTCGCGGTGCGCGCGTAGCCGATCAGCCGTGGGCCGGCCGGGTCCTGGCGGACCACCACCCGGCAGTCCCGCACCGAGGGGTGCAGTCCGAGCAGTTCGGCGGTCCGGTGCGGGCTGCCGACCGGGCCGAGCGGCTCCAGCCGCCCGCTGCGGCCGAGCCGGGCCAGCCGGCCCGTGGGGTGGGGCGGGCTGCCGGGGGCAGGGGCGTCCGCGTCCGGGTCTTCGACGCAGAGCTCCCCCACCACGCCGACCGGCAGCCGGCGCAGCCGGTCGTCGGCGATCCGCAGGGCCAGGCCGCGCCCCGGCCTGCCGTCGAAGGCGACCGGGCCGATCAGCCCGTCACCGCCGAGGACGTCGATCACCCTGGCCCGGGAGCGCAGGCCGGCCGCCGGGGCGGGGCCGGCGTGGACGTCGCCGCCGAGGAGCACGGTGACCGGCCGCGGGGCGGGGTCGAGGACGCGTTCCGCGACCAGCGGGGTCGTCCACAGGTGCGTCACCTGCCCGCCCGCGATCAGCTCCCGCATCTCGGGGACCGACTCGGGCAGCGGGGCGGAGGTGAGGACGGCGCAGGCCCCGGAGGTGAGCGCGGCGAGCACTTCGACCAGCCCGGCGGAGGTCACCGGCGGCGCGGCGCAGAGCCAGGACGAGCCCCGGCCGGAGCCGGCGCCGCGCGCGTCGAGTTCGGCCCGGACGCGGTGCAGGGCGCGGGCGAGGGCGCGGTGCGTCACCGCCGTGTCGGGGGTGCCGGCCGTGCCGGGCAGGACGCAGGCGGTGTCCCCGGCGATCACCGAGGGCTGGGCGAGGACGGGCAGGACGGGTAGGGCAGGGCTGCCGGAGGCGTCCGGCGCGAGGCCGAAGGAGGCGCCGAGGCGCCAGACGGCGAGTACGGCGGCGACCGTGTCGGGCCCGCGTTCGGGGGCGACCGCGACCAGCGATCCCGGGCCGACGCCCCGGTCGCGCAGGCCCCGGGCGATCTCCTCGGCCCGGGCGTCGAGTTGCCGGTAGGCGGTGACCCGGTCGCCGTACCGGAGCGCGGGGGCGTCCGGGTGCTCGGCCAGGGCGCGGGCGAAGGCCTCGGTGACGGTCTCCGGGCGGCTGTCCGTCCGGTCCTTCGCGAGGCCCATCGTGAGGCCCTTGGTGAGGCCCTTGGTGAGGCCCTTCGTCAGGGCGTCGGCCGGGTCGCCGGCCGGGACGCCGGCCTGGGCACCGACCGGGTCCGTCGTGCGGTCCAGGACCCGTAGGCTCTCCCGCTCCCGGGCCGGCAGGCAGTCCGCCCGGGCGTCGCCCTCCGGGCCGAGGGCCATCCGCTCCAGGACCGTCCGGTAGAGGGCGGTGAGCCGGACGGCGGCGGCCCGGCTGAGCCGGTGGCTGGTCGTGTTGAGCTTGAGGATGCCCGAGATGGTGAAGACGTGCAGCGCGAACTCGTTGTCGTTGTCGTTGTACGTCGCGTCCTCGTCGATCAGGCTCTTGTCGACCTGGCGGAAGTCCAGGTAGTTGAAGAAGACGTCCAGCAGCCGGCCGCCGGGGCCGAACTCCTGCTGGATGACCTGCATCGGGAAGACCCGGTGCGGCCAGAGCCCGGTGAGGCCGTCGTAGACCGCCTTGACCAGCCCGCCCCAGGTGCGCGCCCCGGTCGGCATCGCGAACGGCAGCGTGTTGAGGTACATGCCGAGGACCCGGTCGGCGCCGAGGACCTCGGGCCGCGTGTCGCAGACCAGCCCGGTGTAGAAGTCCTCGGTCGCCGCGACCGCGCTCATCACCTTCATGTGGGCGGCCAGCAGCACCGCCTTCATGGAGGTGCCGGTCTCGCTCGCCAGCCGGCGCAGGTCGTCCTCCAGGTCGCGGAAGTCCAGCATGTGCTGGTACCGCTCGCGGGCGAGCGCCCGGTCGCCCTGCCAGGCGGTGGGCACGGCGGTGCCGGTCCGGCCCTCGACGACGCCGCGCCAGTAGGCGCGGTGCTCCTCCGACTCGCGGGCCGCCGCCTCGGCGGCGACGTGGTCCGCGTACCGGAAGGGCACCGGCTCGGGCTCGGCGGGGGTGCGGCCCGCGCGCAGCTCGTAGTAGCCGGTGAGGATCTCCATCAGCATCGTGTGGAAGCTGAAGCCCTCCAGGATGGGGTGGCACTCGGTGATGGTGATCCACCACTCCTTTGCGTCCTCGGCGCGGTGGCCGTGGACGCGGATCAGCGGAGCGGCGGCGGTGTCCATCGGGTTGCGGCGCTCGCCGGCCGCGTACTCCTCCAGGGCGGGCCGCCAGCCGCCCGGGCCGAGGACGCCGTGGTCGGTGACGCCGACGTCGATCCGGGCGGTGCGGTGGACCAGTTGGAGCGGCACCGAGTAGCGGTTCAGGTCGAAGCCGGTGCGCAGCACCTCGTGCCGGTCGACGACCAGTTGGGCGGCCTGCTGGAGGGCGGCGTGGTCGAGCGGCTCCTCGTCGCGGACCAGGTAGGAGGTGGTGTCCTGGTAGGTGTTGACGTCGGGCCGGGCCCGCAGCTCGATCAGCATGCCGAGCTGGGTCGCGGTGAGCGGGTAGGCGTCCACCGTGCCGGGCGGCAGGGCGGCGCGGTCCTCCGGGGACAGCTGGGCGAAGGGGGCGAGCGGGACGGGCAGGTCGGGCCCGGTGCCGGCGGTCTGCCCGGCGCACCACTCGGCCAGTTCCTCGATGCTCTGGTAGGCGAAGATGTCGGTGGCCGACACCTCCAGGCCCTCCGCGCGGAGCCGGCCGGAGAGGGCGACGGCGCGCAGCGAGTCCCCGCCGACGTCGAAGAAGTTGTCCTGCGGGCCGACGGCGTCGAGTTCCAGGACCTCGGCCCAGATCCGGTGCAGCGTCTCGGTGAGCGCGGCCGTGGAGCGGGTGACGCCCGGGGCCGGGGCCGGGACGTCGTCCTGTTCCGGGGCTGCGGCCCGGTCGGGGGCGCCGGGCTCCTCCCAGGACCGGGTGAGGGGTTCGCCGACGGCCGGGAGCGGCGCGAGCGGCGCCAGCGGGTCGCGGACCAGGGTGTCGAGCAGCGGCTCCCAGGCCGCGGCCCAGCCCTTGACGGTGGCCTCGTCGAGCACCGCTGCCGCGTACTCCAGCCGGACGACGAACCGCCCGTCGTCGACGGCGGCGACGTGCATGTTCAGGTCGAACTTGGCGTCGGGGGCGACGCCGGAGCCGGTCCGCTCGACCGTCAGGCCGGGCAGCCGGAAGCCGCCGTCCTCGCCGGCCGCCTCCATGTCGAAGGCGGCCTGGAACAGCGGGTTGCCGTCGAGGCCGCGGGCCGGGTTCACCTCGTCGACCACCCGCTTGAACGGCACGAAGCGGTGGTCGAAGGCGTCGAGCACGCCCTCGCGGATCCGGGCGACCACGTCGCTGAAGGTCTGTCCGGCGGTGTGCCGCGACCGGACGACGACCGTGTTGACGGTGTAGCCGAGGAGTCCGTCCAGGTCCGGCGTCCGGGTCGAGACGGGGAGCCCCACCGCGACGTCGTCGCTGCCGGTCAGCCGGGCGAGCATCACGTGGTAGGCCGCCAGCAGCACCATGAAGGGGGTGGCCCGGCCGGCCGAGGCGAGCGCGCGGATGCCGGCGGCGGTCTCCGGCGCGACCGTCAGCTCGACCAGGCCGCCGCGCCGGTCGGCGCGGGCCGGGCGCGGCCGGTCCAGCGGCAGCGGCAGGTCCCGGACGTCCTTGAGGGTGTCGCGCCAGTAGGACAGGTGCGGGCGGAGCGCGGTGTCCGTGGTCCGCGCCCGCTCCCGCACCGCGAAGTCGGCGTACTGGACGGACGGTTCGGCGAGCCCGGCGGGCGTCCCGGTGCTCTCCTCGCCGTAGAGCGCGGCGAGCTCCGCCACGATCACCTGGTAGGAGTCCTCGTCGGCGGCGATGTGGTGGATGTTGACGACCATCAGGTGGACGTCCGGCCGGACCGCGATCAGGGTGACGCGAACCGGCTGGTGCCGGGTCAGGTCGAAGGGCCGGCGCCGCTCCCACTCGGCGATCTGCCCGGCGCGCTCCTCGCGGTCGGCGGCCGGCTCCTCGGCCAGGTCGACGAGGCGCAGCGCGAACGGCCCGGGCGGGTCGACGACCTGGTGGGGCTCGTCGTCGATCTGCCCGTAGCGGGTGCGGAGGATCTCGTGGCGGGTCACCAGCCGTTCCCAGGCGCGGCGCAGCGCCTCGGTGTCCAGCGGCCCGGTGAGCCGGAGCGTCCAGGTCATCAGGTAGGCCCGGCTGGTGGGGGCGAGCTGGTGGAGCAGCCACATCTGCTGCTGGCCGGAGGAGAGCGGCAGCGGGCGGCTGCGGTCGGCCCGCTCGATCGTCCGCCGTCCCGGTGCCGGTGCGGCCGCCATCACGTGTCCTTCCCGTTCGAGTCGGCGTGCCGGTCGGACGCCTGCCGGTCGGCGGCGTCCTGGGCGTGGGTGTCCGGGGCGTGGGTGTCCGGGGCGTGGGTGTCCGGGGCGTCGGCGGACTCCCGGAGGAGTTCCTCGACCTCCCGGACGAGGTCGGTCACCGTGGGACGGTCGAAGAAGGCCCGCATGGACACCTCCACGCCGAAGGTGGTCTGGATGTTCCAGAGCAGGCGGGCGGCGAGCAGCGAGTTGCCGCCGTGGGTCATGAAGTCGTCGTCGGGGCCGACGTCCGGCAGTTCGAGCAGTTCTCGGACGAAGCCGAGGATCGTCTCCCGTCCGCCGGCCGCGGTGTCCGCGGCCGTCCCCGGCTCGGCCGCCGTCACCCCGGGTACCGCCGTCGCCTGCGCCGACTCCGTCATCTCCGTGCTCTCCGTGGTGTTCGTCGGGTCCGTGTCGTCCGTCCGGTCCGGACGGGACGGGAAGGTCGCGCCGACGGCCAGTCCCGGGTCGGCGGCGAACCGCTCGGCCAGGTCGCGCAGCCGCCCGGCGAGCTCGGCCGCCACCGCCTCGTCGTAGAGCGCGGAGGAGTACTCCAGTGCTCCCCCGTAGCTCCCGTCGGGGTACGGCCAGAGCGTGAGCGCGAGGTCCGTGCGGGACACCGTCCAGGCCTCGCCGAGCAGTTCGAGGTCACGGCGGCGCGGGACCTGGCCGATCGCCTCGTCGCCGGTCAGCGCGAAGAGGTTCTGGAACAGCGGGGTCCGGGAGAGGTCGCGGGCCGGGGCGACGGCCTCGGCGACGGCCTCGAAGGGGGCCGCGTGCCGGGCGAAGGCCTCCCGGCAGGTCTCCTCGACCACGGCCAGCGCCTCCTCGAAGGGCAGGTCCGGGGTGAGCCGGGGCCGCAGGACCACGGTGTTGAGGAAGAGGCCCACCACGCCGTGCAGTTCGGGGCGGACCCGCCCGGCGTGCGGCGAGCCGGTCCCGAAGTCCCACTGGTCGGCGGCCCGCGCGAGGGCGACCGTCCAGAGCGTCAGGAAGACCACGTACGGGGTCGCCCCGGTCCGGCGGCCGAGCGCGACCAGTGCCTCCACGGACGGCGCGGGAAGGTCGACGACCACCCCGGTACCGTCGATGCGGCGCTGCTCCGCGCGCTCGCGGGCGGTCGGGAGTTCCAGCGCGGGCAGGTCGGCCAGGGTCTCGCGCCAGTAGGCGAGCTGCTCCTCCAACAGGTCGTCGGTCAGCTGCGCCCGGAGCCAGGCGGCGGCGTCGACGTACCGCAGCGGCGGCTCGGGCAGGGCCGGCTCGCGGCCCTGCCCGAGTGCCGCGACCGTCTCGCGCAGCTCCTGTTCGAGCAGCCGGGAGGACCAGCCGTCGCCGATGATGTGGTGGCAGACCAGCAGCAGCAGCTGCTCCGGCCCGCCGTCGCGCAGCAGGGCGGCCCGGAACAGCGGTGCGGTCGCCAGGTCGAAGCCCTCGCCGAGCTGTTCGGCGACGAGTTCGGCGACCTGGTCGGGGGGCGTCTCGACGGTGCGCAGCTTGACCGGGGCGGCCGCCGCGGGCTCGACCACGGCGGCCAGGCCCCGGCCGTCCATCACGTAGCGGGTGCGCAGCACCTCGTGCCGCTCCACCAGCCGGGCGAGCGCGTCCTCGACCAGGTCGGCGGGCACCTCGGCGGGCAGCCAGACCAGGATCGGGAGGAGGTACTCGCGGCTCCGGGGGGCCATCCGGTCGAGGACCCAGAAACGTTCCTGCGCGTGCGAGAGCGGCAGCCGGGCGCCGGGCGCCAACGCCTCGATCGGCTGCGCGGCGGAGGCCCGGGAGAGCAGTCCGGCCTGCTGCCGCGCGGTCGACGCGTAGTGCAGGTCGCGCAGCTGCACGTCCAGCCCGGAGGCCCGGGTGAGCGCGGCGGCGAGCCGGGTGAGCATCAGCGAGTGGCCGCCGAGGCGGAAGAAGTCGTCGTCGAGGCCGATCCCGTCGGTGTCGAGCAGTTGCCGCCAGGCCGCCAGCACGATCCGCTCCTCGGCGGTGTGCGGTGCCGGGGCGACGGGCTCGGCGACGGGCTCGGCGGCGGGGTGGGTACCGGGGAGGGCGGCCGGGCGCGGGGCCGGCAGCGACCAGTCGGGTTCGGGCAGCCGGGCCCGGTCGGTCTTGCCGCTGCTGGTGCGGGGCAGCGCGTCGGTCTCGGTGACCAGCGCCGGGACGAGCGCGGGGGGCAGCCGGTCGCGCAGGTGGGCGACGAGGTCCGCGGCCGCGCCGCGCCGCGAGGTGACCACCCAGGCCGCGAGTCGCCGGGTGCCGTCGGGTCCGTCGACCGCCCGGACGGCGGCCTCGACCACCTCGGGGTGGCTCTCCAGGGCCGCCTCGACCTCGCCGGGCTCGATCCGGATGCCGTTGACCTTCACCTGGTCGTCGGCCCGGCCGGCGAACTCCAGGGCGCCGTCCGGGCGGCGGCGGACGAGGTCACCGGTGCGGAACATCCGGGCCCCGGGCGGGCCGGCGGCGTCCGGCAGGAAGCGTTCGGCGGTGCGGGCCGGGTCCCCGTGGTAGCCGCGGGCGACGCCGGGGCCGCACAGGTAGAGCTCGTACAGCGGTTCGCCGGGAGCGGCACCGCCGTCCTCCCCGCCCGGCTCACCGGCGTCATTCCGGTCCTGCTCAACGGCGCCCTGCTCACCGGCGCCCTGCTCAACGGCGCCCTGCTCACCGGCGCCGCCCTCCGGGGGGAGGAGCAGCACGCGGGCGTTGTCGATCGGCTCGCCGATCGGGACGGCCCCGGTGAGCTGCGCGCGGTCGTAGCGCTGCGCCAGGGCGTCGATGGAGCACTCGGTGGGCCCGTAGGTGTTCCAGATCTCCACGTCGACCTGGGCGAGCACGCGCCGGCAGAGTTCGGCGTGCAGCGGCTCGCCCGCCGAGCAGACGGTCCGCAGGGTCGTGCAGGAGGCGAGGTCGGGCTCGGCGGCCAGCAGGCGCAGCATCGTGGGGACGACCTGCACCACGGTGGCCCGCTGTTCGCGGATCGAGGCGACGAGTTCGGCGGGGTCGCGCCCCGCGTCGGGGCGGCCGAAGGTCACCGGGGCCCCGCAGACCAGCGGGCCGAAGATCTCCCAGCCGGCCGCGTCGAAGGTGAGCGGGGTCTTCTGCAGGACCCGGTCGTCCGCGCCGAGGCCGAGGGCCCGGACGCCCCAGCGCACCCGGTTGGCGATGCCCGCGTGGTCGACGACGACGCCCTTGGGCGCGCCGGTGGAGCCGGAGGTGAAGATCACGTAGGCGGCCCGCCGACCGGTGGCGGGCAGCGGCGGGGTGTCCGGGTCCCCGGTGGCGAGCAGGTCGTCCACCGGGTGGGCGGTGGTCGCCGGGGCGAGCCCGGCGGCCCGGTCGGCCCACGTCCGGTCGACGACCGTGAGGCTCGCCCCGGCCGCCTCGACGACCTGCCGCAGCCGGGCGGGCGGGGCGAAGGGGTCGAGCGGCAGGTAGCAGGCACCGGCCAGCCAGACACCGAGCAGCGTCTCGACCAGCCGCGGCCCGGGGGCCATCAGGACGGCGACGACCGACTCGGGTCCGGCGCCGAGCCCGGCGAGGGCGCCGGCGACCCGCCGGGCCGAGCGCTCCAGCTCGCGGTAGGTGAGCTTCTCCCCGGTCCCGGCGAGGACCGCGGGGGCGTCGGGGTGTTCCCGGGCGCGCTCCAGGAAGAGCTCCGGCAGCAGGCGGTTCATCGGCTACCTCGCCTCGCTCTGCGCGGCGGGCCGCCCGCCGCGGACGCTGAGCGGACGCAGGTCCGTCCAGACCGCGGTGATGTGGGCCAGGCACTGCCGCCGGTCGCCGGAGAAGCCGGCGGCCCGCCAGCCCTCCGGCGGCTCGCGGTCCGCGTCCCAGATCGAGTACTGCTCCTCCTGGTTGACCACTACTTGGTACGTCCTGTCCGCAGCCGTGTCGCTCACCGGATCCTGCTTTCCTGAGTGCTTCGGGTACGTGGGGTGGCGGGTCGCGGGCCGGTGGCGGCGGCGCGACTCCGCGCGGGTCAGAGGCCTGCCTGCAGCGCGCGGGTGTCGACCTTCCCGTTGGCGGTCAGCGGGATCCCGCCGACGACCCGGAACTCGGCGGGCACCATGTACGCGGGCAGGTCCCCGGCCAGGTCGGCCCGGACCAGGGCGACGTCGACGGCGGCGCCCTCGGCGGGCACCAGGAACGCGGCCAGCCGCGGGGCCCCGGAGGACCCGGGGACGGCGATCACCACGGCCTCGCCGATCTCGGGGCGCCGCTGCAGCACGGCGCGGATCTCGCCCGGCTCCACCCGGTACCCGCGGATCTTCACCTGGTGGTCGGTGCGGCCGAGGAACTCCAGCTCGCCCCGGCGCCAGCGGCCCCGGTCGCCGGTGCGGTACAGCCGTGCCCCCGGCGCCCCGTAGGGGTCGGGCACGAAGCGCTCGGCGGTGAGCGCGGGGGCTCCCAGGTATCCCCGGGCCACCCCGGCACCGCCGACGTAGACCTCGCCGGGGACGCCCTCGGGGACGGGTTCGAGCCGGTCGTCGAGGACGTACATCGTGGTGTTGGGGATGGGGCGGCCGAGCGGGACCAGGCCGTCGGCCGGCAGCTCCGTGATGATCTGCCCGGAGTTGCCGACGGTGATCTCGGTCGGGCCGTACTCGGTGGCGACCGGCGTGCCGCCGGGGCCGGCCAACTCGTGCCAGCGGCGGGCGAGTTCGGTCGGGAACGCGTCACCGGCGGCGATCACCAGCCCGGAGAGGCCGTGCGCCTCCTCGGGTTCGAGGTCGGTGCTCAGCAGGTTCAGGTGGCCCGGTGTCATCTTGATGAAGCTGTAGGGCGCGCCGTCGACGAGGAGCGCGCCGAGGTCGGCCGGGTCGAGCGGGTCGGGCAGCAGGTCCACCCGCTGCCCGACGACCAGCGGCGTGTAGAGGCTCGGGACGCCCAGGTCGAAGCCGATCGAGCTGAAGTGCGGCGAGCCGCCGGTGCCCCGGGCGGCGTACTCCAGGGCCGTCCAGAGCACGTAGTTGGCGAGGCCGGCGTGGTGCACCATGACGCCCTTGGGCGCGCCGGTCGACCCGGAGGTGTAGATGACGTACGCCAGGTCGGCCGGGCCGGAGGGGGTGTCGACGAGGTCCGGCGGCAGCTTGTCGATCACCGCGTGGTCCCGGTCCAGCAGGACGAACGCGCCGTCGTCGAGGCCTTCGGCACCTGCGCCGTCGGTGCCGTCGGGGCCGTCAAGGTCGGCCGCGGCAGGGCCGTCGGGGCGGTCGGTCCCCTCGGGGCCGGCGAACAGCGGGCGGTGCTCGGAGCGGGTGACCACCAGCGGACAGCCGGCGGCGGCGACCATCCCGCGCAGGCGCTGGGCGGGCAGGTCCGGGTCGAGCGGGAGGTAGGCCGCGCCGGTCTTCCAGACCCCGAGGAGGGTCGGCAGCAGGTCCGCCCCGTGCCGGAGGCAGACGCCGACCAGCATGCCGGGGCGCGCGCCGCGGGCGAGCAGGTGGCGGGCCACCCTGCTGGAGCGCAGGTCGAGTTCGCGGTAGCCGAGCGTCCTCCCGTCGGCCCGGACGGCGGGCGCGTCGGGTGTCCGGGCCGCCTGCCGCCGGAAGAGTTCGAGGACGCCGACGGGTTCGCGCGGGACGGTCCGGCCGAGCGCCCAGCGGCGCAGCACGGCGTGCCGTTCGCCGTCCGGCAGGACGGCGGCCACCGCGTCGCCCTCCGGCGCCGCGGCCATCGCCTCCAGGACCCGCCGGTACATCACGGCCAGCCGGTCCAGGTCGGCGGCGGACAGGTGGCCGTCGGCCCGCAGGACCAGGGTCCGGCCGTCGACGCCGACCCGCAGCCCGTGGCGGTGGGCCGGGTCGCCCGGCTCGTCCGGCTTGCCGAGGTCCGCCGCGTCGGCGGCGAACAGCACGTGGTCGGTGAGCGGGGCGGTCCCGTCCTCCGGCACGGCGGCCGGCGGCAGGGCACGGACGGCGGCCGCGACCAGGCCGACCAGGTCCCGCCAGGTCCGCGCGGCGCCCGGTCGCACGGTGAGGCTGCGCACGCCGGGGCCGCGCACCTCGGCACCCTCGCCCTCGCCCGCGCCGCCGCCCTCACCCTCGCCGCCCCAGAGCACGTCGGTGCTGAACTCGGCTTCCTCCACGAGGGAGTTGAGGACCTTCACGTGCGCCGCCGCCGGCACGGCGAGCGGGTCGGCGCCCGCCTCGGCGGCGAGCGCGTCCAGGGCCTCGGCCAGGTCGTCGAAGCGGACCTCGGCCCGGTGGGCCGTCGCCTCCGCCCGGTCCGCGCGCCACGCGCTGGGCAGCCTCAGGTCTCCGGCGCTCACGCCGCGTCCTCCCGTTCCAGCAGCCGCCGGGCGATCCGCCCGATCAGCGGGCCCGCGTCGTTCAGGATGTAGTGGCCCGCGTCCAGCAGGTGGAGGGTGAACTCGCGGCTCGTCTCGGTGCTCCACGCCGCCATCGACGGGGCGCTCACGAACTCGTCACGCCGGCCGCCGACGACGGTGACGGGCACCTCCAGCGGCGGCCCCTGGGTGTACTCCAGGGTCTCGACGACCTGGTAGTCGGCCCGGAGGATGCGCTCGAACATGGCCATCAGGTCCTGGTCTTCCAGGACCTGTTCGGCCATGCCGCCGTACTTGACGACCCGGGCCAGCAGCTCGGCGCGCGGCAGCCGGTGCAGCGGCGGGTCCTCGACCGTCCGCACCCGCGGCCCCTCGGCGGAGGAGACCACCAGCTCGGCCGGCGGGGGCGCGCCGACGGCGGCGAGCCGGCGCACCAGCTCGGTGGCCGGGACGCTGCCGGAGCAGTGGCCGACCACCACGTACGGCAGGTCGAGCAACGGCGCGAGCTGCGGCAGGAGTTCGTCGATCAGGGCGTGCCCGTCGGTGAGCAGCGCCTCCCGCACCCGGTTCTCGCGCCCGGGCGGCCGGACCGCGCAGAGGTCGGCCTCCGGCGGCAGGTGGTCGAGCCAGGGCTTGAACGCGGCGGCGCCGGCGCCGACGTGCGGGAAGCAGACGATTCGCAGCGCGGGCCGCTCGGGGGGCCTCAGCCGGGCGATCACCCGGTTCGCCGCTGCACTGGTGGTACCGCCGTTCATACGTCGAGCGCCTTCCTCATCGTGGCGGCCACCTGCGGGTCGCGGATGACGGCCAGGGGGGATTCGAGCCCGTGGTCGAGCCGGTGGACGCCCGGCGGCTCGGCCGCGTCCGCCCACGCCCGCTCGGCCGGATGCGGGTCCGTGCCGTCCAGGAACAGCACCGCCGGGCCGTCGTACGGCTCGTACGCGTAGGCCCGGACGGCCAGGTCGAGCCGGGCCCAGGCCAGTTGGAGCCGGGGGAGGTCCCCGGACCGGACCTCGTCGCCGTACCAGTCCTCCTCGCCGATCCGGTCGTGGATCTCGGCGAGGGTCTCGTCACCGGTGAGCCCGAACCGCCCGGCGAGCAGTGCCAGCCGCCGGCCGAGCAGTTCGTCGAGGGCGGCGGGCGGTTCGCCGGGCACCGGCCCGGCGGGCGGGCCGACCAGGGCCAGCAGCGCGACCTCGGCGCCCTCGCCGCGCAGCCGGCGGGCCAGTTCGAAGGCGACCACCGCGCCGTGGCCGAAGCCGGCCAGCCGGTAGGGCCCGTCCGGCCGGCGGTCCCGGAGGTCGGCGAGCAGCCGCTCCGCGACCTCCCCGACGCTCCCGAACGGCGGGACCGGGCCGTGGGCACCCGGGAGGGCGTAGCCGTGGGCGGCGCGGCCGGTCCACTGCGCGACCGCCGCGCGCTCGGCCGGGGCGTGCCGGTCCGAGTGCACGACGAACAGCGGCCCGGCCGGGTCGCCCTCGGCGATCGGCACCGGCCGGGTGTCCGCGGCGGTCCAGGCGGGTGCGGACACCGCGGCGGCGGCCGCGGGATCGAGGGCGAGGACACCGGGCGGGACGGCCGGTGTGCCGCGCGGTGCGGCGCCGCCCAGCGTCAGGTGCTCGGCCAGCCGGGCGGGCGTCGGGTGGCGCAGCGCCGCCGAACTCCGGAGCTTCAGGCCGCGTTCCCGGGCGGCGGCGACGATCGCGGTGATCGCCAGCGAGTCGCCGCCCAGGTCGAAGAAGTCGTCGTACGGCGAGACCCCGTGCCCGAAGTGCGCGCTCCACAGCTCGCACAGCAGGCGCTCGACGGCGCGGCAGCCGAGCGGGGCCGCGTCGCCGGCGCGGCCGTCACGGCGGGCGTCCGCCGGTGGGGGCGGAGGTATTCGGGTCCGAAAGTTCGGCTGCACGGCAAGGCTCCGTCTCCTGGATCGAGCTTGCCGGAAAGCTTGCTTTCCGCGCCCGCCCCAGGACAGGCATCCGGCAGGCAAGTTACCCGCCCCCAATTGCCGGTTGGCTGCCTGGAGACCGTGCGACGTGCCGGGAAAGAATCGCCGTCGGTCGCCGCACGGCGATTGTGCATTCCGCGGCGACTCTCATCCGAGAGGACAGGCCCCGGTCGCCTCAAGGGTATTCCGACGAGGAGAACCAGCGTGACCTCAACCATGGCGAGCACCAATACCGACCACCGCGGAGACACCTCCGTACTCGAACTCACCGGCGGCGAGCGGGCCGAACTGGAGGCGCTGGCGCAGCAGCTGGCGCACACCGGCCCGGGGCTGGTCGACGACCCCGGCTGGCAGGCCGCGGCCCGTACGGAGAGCTGCCGGCTGCCCGGCCGGCTGAGCCGTGCGGTCCGGACCTTCCGGCACGACGCGGGCGCCGCGGGAACCCTGACGATCAGCAACCTCCCGGTGTCCGCGGAGGCGTTGCCGCCCACCCCGACCGTGCCGGACTCGGTGGAGCGCCGGACCACGGTCCCGGCCGCCCTGGCCGTCCTGCTCGGCAGCGAGCTCGGGACGGTCATCGCCTACCGCGACGAGAAGTTCGGCGCACTCGTCCAGAACGTCGTCCCGGTGCCCGCGCTCGCGGGCTCCCAGAGCAACGGCGGCTCGGTGCAGCTGGAGTTCCACACCGAGAACGCCTTCCACCCCCACCGCCCCGACTACGTCGGGCTGTTGTGCCTGCGCCCCGCGCACGAGGACCAGGTCGGCACCCAGGTCGCCTCGATCCGGCACGCCCTGCCGCTGCTCGACGAGGAGGCCGGGGCGGTCCTGCGGGAGGCACGCTTCATGACCGAGGCGCCGCCCTCCTTCCACGCGGCGGGGCTCTCCAGCCCGCACCCCGTGCTCGGCGGCGCACCGGAGGACCCGGACATCTGCGTCGACTTCCACGCCACCCGGGCCCTGGACGAGCGCGCCGAGAAGTCCCTGGCGCAGCTGCGCGAAGCACTCGTCGAGGTCCGGTCCGACGTCGTGCTCCGCCCCGGGGACATGATCTTCGTGGACAACCGGCTGGTCGTCCACGGACGGGTCGCGTTCTCGCCCCGCTACGACGGCAACGACCGCTGGCTGCACCGCGTCTTCGTCCACCTGGACCACCGCCGCAGCCGCCGGCACCGGCCCGACAACGGGGCCGTGCTGACCTGACGGCACCGACGCCCGGGCGAGCCCGGGGGCCGTCGGGGCCGTCCCCGGCCGGTACCGGGCTCCCGCCGGGGACGGCCCGGAGCCCGCCACCGGCCGGGGCCGCACGGCCCACGGCACACGGAACACGGACCACGGCCCACCGCCGGACCGCCTCCGACCACGGCGAATAGCCGTTCCATACCGCCCCCATACCGCCTCCGAATCAGGCGTTCCTAGGTTCGGGACCGCCGACGGGACACCGGTCGCCGCTCTCCGGACCCACCCCGGCCGCACCACCGGCCGGGCCCGGGCGCGGCACCGGACGGCGCGGCGCCCCGCCGGTCTCCCTGACGACCGCCCGGGGCGCCGCACCGCCACGTCACCGTGACCCGTCGCACGCACAGCGCCCCTCAGTACCCGCAGCGCCCCGCAGTACCCGCATCACCCCCGTCGCGACCCGCAGCAGTCCGTACCGAACCGCGGCGACCCGTCGTGACCCACGGCGAGCCGTCGTGACCCGCCGCGGCGAGGGAGCCGCGGACCCGGCCTCGCACCCCCGGCCCCGGCCCCGCCGGGCTCCCGACCTGTTCGGCCCTCCTGAACCGGCTCCTCCGCCAGCCACGCGACCGTCGACAGACAGGAAGAGTGCTCACCCCATGGCCCTCCTGCGCATCCCCCTGAAACGAAGGCCCAGGCTCTCGCCGACCCTCCACGGGATCCTCAACCTCCTGCGCCTGCTGCCCCGGGTCAACCGGACCAAGGCGGTGCTGGGGGCGTTCGGCGTGCTGGTGGCCGCGGTGCTTCCGGTGGCGGTCGCCGTGGTGACCGGTCTGCTCATCGGTTCGATCGGCGCGACCCTCGACACCGGCCTCTCCTCCCCCGCCGGAAACCACACCTTCGTCCTGCTGGCCGTCTCCGGGGGGCTGGTCCTGCTCCAGCAGACCCTCGCGCCGCTGCTCACCGCGCTCGGCGAGACCCTGGGACGCGAGGTCGACCGGGAGCTGCAGCAGCGGGTCATGGCGGCCGTGGGGCGGCCGGAGGGCACCGCCCACCTGACCGACCCGCACGTCCTGGACACCCTGCGGGTCGTCCGCGGCCTCGGGATGGCCGAGACCGACCGGCCGAGCCAGGCGGTGGCCGCCCTCATGGTGGTGCTGCCGGCCTGGCTGCGCGCCGTGGCCGCGGCGGTCGCGCTGCTGGCCTTCCAGTGGTGGGTGGGCCTGATGTGGCTGGTGACCTGGCCGCTGGTCGTGCACTTCATGCAGCGCGAGTACTTCCGGGTCGGCCGGGTCGGCTTCGGCCGCAGCGCCCTGCTGCGCCAGGCCGAGTACCTGCGGGACCTCGTGCTCACCCGGCCCGCCGCCAAGGAGGTCCGGCTCTGGGGCCTGCTGGACTGGCTGCTCGAACGGTTCGCCGCGTCCTGGCAGGAGGCGACCGAACCGGTCTGGCGCGAGCGCAAGCCGCGCCCGCGCGTGGTGCTCGGCGCCACCGGCACGATCGCGCTCGTCAACCTGCTCTCGTACGGCGTGCTGGCGTGGGCCGCGGTGCACCACCACATCGGCCTCGGCAGCGTCGCCGTCTTCACCCAGGCCCTGGCGCTGGCCAACAACTACACGGCGTTCGACGACAACAACGCCTACCTCTCGTTCGCCGGGGCCGCCGTCCCCCAGGTCCTGGGTCTGGACGAGCGGCTCTCCGGCTCCCCCGACGCCGCCGAGCCGCGGCGCGCGGAGCTGCCCGCCGCCTTCCCCGCCGACCGGATCAGCTTCTCCGGGGTCCGGTTCCGCTACCCCGGGACGGAACGGGAGGCGCTGCGCGGGGTCGACCTCGACATCGCCGCCGGCCGCTCGCTGGCCATCGTGGGCGACAACGGCGCCGGGAAGAGCTCGCTGGTCAAGCTGCTCTGCGGGCTGCACACGCCGACCGGGGGCAGCATCCGGATCGACGGGCAGGAACTGACGGAGCTGGACACCGCGGTCTGGCGCAGCCGGATCGGCGTGCTGTTCCAGGACTACGCCCGCTACCACCTGACGGCGGCGGAGAACATCGGCATGGGGGCGCCGCGGTACGCCGGCGACCGGGACCGGCTGCGCGCGGCCGCGGAGCGCGCGGGTGCGCTCGCCCTGATCGAGGGGCTCCCGAACGGCTGGGACACCGTGCTCTCGCCCGAGTACACCGGGGGCACCGACCTCTCCGGCGGGCAGTGGCAGCGGATCGCCCTGGCCCGGGCCATGTTCGCCGTCGACGCCGGCGCCCGCGTGCTGATCCTGGACGAGCCGACCGCGGCGCTCGACGTCCGGGCCGAGGCGGAGATCTACGAGCGGTTCCTCGAACTCACCGCCGGGCTGACCACGATCCTGATCTCGCACCGCTTCTCCACCGTCCGGTGCGCGGAGCGGATCATCGTCCTCGACGACGGGGTCGTCGCCGAGGACGGCACCCACGAGGAACTCCTGGCCCGGCGCGGCCGCTACGCGGCGATGTTCGACATCCAGGCGGCCCGCTTCGCCGACCCCGAACAGGGCGCGGAGACGGGCATCGAACTCCGGACCGCAGCGGAGGCGGGACATGCGTAAGTCATTCCAGGCGTTCCGGGAGCTGATGCGGATCGGATTCGGCGCGGCCCCGTGGCACGCGGCGATGCAGTTCCTCACCGGCATCGTCTTCGAGATCTCCGTCCCGATCGGCGGCCTCGGCGCCAAGATGATCGTGGACGCGGCGGTCTCCGAGGACGTCGGGCTGGGGCTCGGCGCGGCCGTGATGCTCGGCATCACCGTCGCGGCCGCCCTGACCTCGGTCTTCTACTACGTGCACTGCCTCTTCACCGTCCAGGAGCGCGCCACGGCCGTGGCCAGCCGGCGGCTGATGCGGCTGATCGGCGGGGCCGAGGGCCTGGCCCACTACGAGTACCCCGAGTACCTCGACCAGGTGCAGCGGATCCG
Organism: Kitasatospora sp. NPDC042419; assembly: GCF_056437345.1. NCBI lineage: Bacteria > Bacillati > Actinomycetota > Actinomycetes > Kitasatosporales > Streptomycetaceae > Kitasatospora > Kitasatospora sp. NPDC042419. The sequence goes on along the minus strand of NZ_JBWKAW010000006.1, from coordinate 247,138 downwards.
GGAGCAGCAGTTCCAGCTGTCCGGCATGGTGAACGCGACCGCCGGCGTGCTGCGGGTCGGGGCGACCCTGACCGTCACCGCGATCCTGCTGGCGGGCGTCGACCCGCTGCTGCTCTGCCTCCCCGTGCTCACCGTGGTGTCGTTCTGGCTCGGCAAGCGGAGCCGCGACCTGACGGTCCGGGCGCAGGAGGCGACCAGCGAGCGCGAGCGGCTGCGGGCCCACCTGTTCGAGCTGGGCACCTCCACGAACGCGGCCGGCGAGCTGCGCGTCTACGGCCTGACGGGCCTGCTGGGCGGGCGCCACCACCGGACCTCGGGGGCCGTCGTCGGCGAGCGCAACCGGGCCACCTGGAAGGGCGCCGGCCTGCAGTCGCTGGACGCGCTGATCTCCGCGGCCGGGTACATCGGCGCCGTCTCGCTCGCCCTGGTCCTCGCGGTCCGCGGCCACGCCACGGCCGGCGACGTCGTGCTGGTGCTCGGCCTGGCCGCCCAGCTGAGCGCCACCGTCGGCACGGCGGTGCGGTACGGCACCTACTTCCTGGTGGTGCTCCGGGTCGGCCAGCGCCTGGTCTGGCTCCAGGACTACGTGGCCGGCGAGCGGCGCTCCCCCGCCGAGCCGACCCCGCTGCCGGCCACCCTGGGCCGCGGCATCGAGCTGCAGGACGTCGGCTTCGCCTACCCGGGCTCGGAGCAGGGCCGCGGCGTGCTCGACGGGGTCAGCCTGCGGCTGCCGCCGGGCGCGGTGGTCGCCCTGGTCGGGGACAACGGCGCGGGAAAGACGACGCTGATCAAACTGCTGTGCGGCTTCTACCGGCCCGGCTCCGGGCGGATCCTGGTGGACGGCGTGGACCTCGCCGACTGCGACACCGCCGAGTGGCGGGCGCGGTGCGCGGCCGCGTTCCAGGACTACGCCAAGCTGGAGTTCCCCGTCCTGGAGACGGTCGGGGTCGGCGACCTGCCGCGGATCGGGGACCGGCAGGCCGTGGGCGCGGCACTGGAACGGGCCGACGCCACGGGCGTCGTCGAGGGCCTGCCGCAGGGGCTGGACACCCGGCTCGGCACCCGCTGGGACGGCGGGGCGGAGCTGTCCGGCGGCCAGTGGCAGCGGCTCGCGCTGGGCCGCGGGCTGATGCGGACCGAGCCGCTGATCGCCGTGTTCGACGAGCCGACCGCCGCGCTGGACGCCCACACCGAGAACGCGCTGTTCGAACGCTTCGCCGCCGCCGCACGGGCCGGCCGGCAGCGGAGCACCGTCACCCTCCTGGTCTCCCACCGGTTCTCGACCGTGGGCATGGCCGACCTGATCATCGTGCTCGACGGCGGAAAGGTCAGGGAACAGGGCAGCCACCGGGAGCTGATGGACCGGGGCGGGCTCTACGCCGAGCTGTTCGAACTTCAATCCCGGGGGTACCGATGACACTCGAATACACCCACGAACGCACGCTGCTGGGCGGCCCGCTCCCGGCGTGGGACTCCCGGCTGATCGCGGCGCTGCGGATCCAGCGCGGCTGGACCCAGGAGGAGCTCGCGGAGTACTCCGGCCTGAGCGTGCGCACCATCAGGAACCTGGAGCTCGGCCGGGTGCAGAACCCGCGCCGCTCCTCGGTGGACCTGCTGGTGAACGCGCTCGGCGTGGCCGACGAACAGCGGACGGGCACCGAGGGCCAGGACCACGCCGGGTGGCGGGGCATGCCGGGGTCGAACCCGGCCCCGGTCGGCAGCCCCTCGGTGCAGCAGCAGCTCGCGAACACGGTCCGGGCCAACCGGCTGACCACGTTCCTCGGACCGGGCGGGGTCGGCAAGACCCGGATGGCGCTGAGCGTGGCCGCCCAGGTCGGCCACTTCTTCCGGGACGGCGTGGAGGTCGTCGAACTCGGCGACATCAGGGCCGAGCGCGCCGGCGAGGCGCAGACCGCCGAGGTCCTGTCCCGGGTGCGCCGGCAGCTGTCCCGGGGTCGCCCGACGGGCCGCGGCGGTGCCCCCGTCCCCGCCGGGAGCGGGGGCGGGGGCGGGGGCAGCGCGGCCGGGATCGAGGCGGAGACCAGTGTGCTGCTCGTCCTGGACAACGCCGAGCACATCCCGGCCGGCGTCATGGCGGCCACCCGGGAGCTCCAGACCGCCTTCCCCGCCGTGCACATCCTGATCACGGCGCGCCGCCGGCTCACCGAACGGCTCGGCGCCAACCGGGAGATCCAGCCGCTGCCGCTGGAGCAGGCGCCCGGCGAGCCGCTCTCCGCCGCGCCGGCCGTGGAACTGTTCCTGCGACACGTCGGGACGGAGTCCCGGGCCGCCGCGGAGCTGGAGAAGGACCTCCCGCTCATCGCCGAGCTGTGCCGGCGGCTCGGCGGCCTGCCGCGCTACATCGAGTTCGCCGCCGAGTGCCTGCGGGCCGTCCCGATCCGGCTGATGCTCTCGTACGGGCCCACGCCGGAGATGCTCTGGTCCAACGACCACGCGCTGCTGCGCCACCAGCGGTCGGTGACCGACTCCATCCGGTGGAGCATCGACCTGCTCAGCGACGACCACCGGGTCCTGCTGGAGCGGATCGCGGCCCTGCCCGCGCGCCGGTTCGTCCTCGACGAGGTCACCGCCGAGTACGACCGGCTGGGGCGCGGCACCTCACCGAACCCGCTCACCCTGGTCTCGGACCTGCTGGACACCTCGCTGCTGCTGCCCGAGCCGGTCCTCCACTACCACTACCGGCTGGCCCCCTTCGTCGCCGAGGTGCTGCAGCGCGGCGGGCGGGCCTGAGCCCTCCCCCGGGCCCGACCTGTTCTCCCCCGGGCCTGCCCTCCTCCCTCGGGCCCGGCCTCCCTCCCCCCGGGCCCGACCGCTGTCCGGACCCGGCCTCCGCCCGGGCCGGACCTCTGCCCGGGCGCCACACCCTCGGGGCCGGCCCGCTTCGGGACCGGTCTCTCCCCGGGCCCTCCTCGGGGAGCCCGGATCCGCAGGAGCCCGAATGCTGCACCGGGGCCCGGTGGTTCCGGCGGTACGCCGCCGGAACCACCGGGCCCCGTTCGGTACCGGCTCAGCCGAAGTCGGGCCAGTCGTCGAGGTTGTCGCCGTGCGCGTGGATCAGCGCGGAGATGGTGCGCTCCAGGCCGAAGGCCATGCAGGAGCTGTGCGCCGGGCCCTCCCCCGCGAAGTCGATCGCGAACCGCTCGCCCAGGTGCTCCTTGTGGCAGTTGGCGGAGGCGATCGCGGTGCCCGGGTCGGTGTCGTGGACCGGGGCGTGGAACTCGTACTTGAGGTTCTGCTGGAGCTGGCTGGAGCGCATGAACCGGTCGCCGGGGCCGAAGAACGGGTCGCTGGCGGCCTGGACGGAGACCTTCAGACCGAGCCGCGCGAACAGCGCCTCGCAGCGGGCGATCCAGGCGTCCCGCCACTCCCAGGCCTCGTCCTGGCCGGCGACCACGACGAACTCCCGCATCCGGAACGCCCGGAAGCGGCCGTACTCGCTGGTCGCCTCGTGGCGGTAGCAGTGGCCGACGGCGTCGAAGAAGCGCGCCTCCTCGATGGTGCCGTCCGCGATCTGCGGGTAGACGCTGTAGCAGACGGCCGGCGCCAGCACCACGTCGGTCTCCGACCGCTCGCCGGGCGCCGGGGCCGCGGCGGCCCGGCCCTCGGGGGCCTCGCCGACCCGCAGGGCGTGCACGGTGCCCAGCAGCTGCGGGAAGTTCTCGGCGTACTCGGCGCGGTCGATGTTCGCGCGCGGGACGACCGGCGCGTACCAGGCCGGGCCCGGCGAGGCGGAGGGGTCGACGGCGGTCAGCTCCGCCTGGAGCCGGGTCAGCACCGACTCGAACTTCGCGGTGAAGCCCAGCAGTCCGGGTATCCCGGTGGGCAGCACCCAGCCGGCCGCGGTCAGCTGCTCCAGCCGGCCCGGTGCTCCGCCGTCCGGGTCGTCGGTGCCGGGTGCGCCGAGCCCGTGCCCGGCGGTCGTGGTTGCCATCGTGAGAGTCACGCTCCTCTGGGAATGCGCGGAATGCGGGGTGGTGTGCGGAATGCGGGGTGGCGTGGTGCGAGGCGCTACGGGGTGACCCGGGGTGCCAGGTGGTGCGGGAGCCCGGAGCGGTACGGGGAGTCCGGGGCGGTACGGGGAGTCCGGGGCGGCGCCGCGCCTACCAGCCGGCCTTGCCGGCGATCACCTCGTAGGCGCGGTCCAGGCCGGCCATCAGCTCGGGGATCTCGTTCACGTGGAGGGCGACGCCGAAGGCCTTCTCCAGCTCGACGGTGAACTCGACGGCGAGCAGGGAGTCGATGCCCAGGTCGGCCTCGAAGGAGTCGGCCGCCTCGACCGCCTCGGGTGCCACGGAGAACACCGCGACGGCGACGTCACGGATCTGCGCGACGCGTTCGGCACGTCCGGTGCCGGTGCTCGTGCTCTTCATCGTTCCACTCTCGCTTCCGGGGGTCGGTGACTGCTGCTGCCGGTCCTCGGGCCGGCCGCGCAGCTCGCGCAGGGCGGTCGGGAGGGTGCCGGCGACGGCCGAGCGCAGCAGGGCCAGGTAGTCCTCGGCCAGCTGCCGGGCGGTGCGCTCGGTGAACAGGGAGGTGTTGTACTTGAGCTTCGCCTGCACGGTGGCGGCCCGTCGGGTCACCTGGAGGGTCAGCTCGAACTGGCCCTGCTGCTGCGGCAGGTAGTACTCCGCGCCGCGGAGCCCGGCGTGCTCGACGTACCGGCCCGGTTCGAGCGCGGCCGCGATCGGGTCCGCCTCGTCGGGCTCGTTGAGGACGAACAGGACCGGGACGAGCCCGGGCCGGCCGGGGTCGCGCGGCAGGTCGGCGAGCCGGGGCAGCAGGGCGAACGGGTAGTCGCGGTGCATCAGGCCCCGCCACAGCCCGGCGACGGTGCCGCGCAGGACGGCGTCGAAGGAGTCGTCGGGGTCGAGCCGCGCCCTCAGCGGGAGGGTGTTGACGAAGTAGCCGATCGCCTCCCGCAGTTCCTCGCCGTGCCGCTGGGTCACCGGGTAGCCGAGGAGGAAGTCGGTCTGCCCGCCGAACCGGTAGAGGAGGACCTCGAAGACCGAGACCAGGAAGGCGAACGCGGTCACGTTCCGCGCCGCCACCGCCTCGCCCAGGCCGGCCACCAGGTCGGGCGGCAGGACGAGGTCGGTCTCCGCGCCCTCGGACCGGTAGACGGCGGGTCTCGGCCGGTCGGCGGGCAGCGCCGCGTGCCGGGCCACGCCGTCGAGTTCGCGCTGCCAGTACGCCTTCGCCCGGTCCGCCCGCGGCGACTCCAGGTACGCGCGCTGGCGCCGCGCGAACTCCTCGAACGCGGCGCCGTCGTCCTGTCCGGTGTGTCCGGTGCCCGCCGTGAGGGCCGCGTAGTGCGAGAGGATCTCACGGCAGATCAGCAGCTGGGAGACGTTGTCGGCGACGATGTGGTGGGCCGCGGTCAGCAGGACGTCGGGGCCGCCGCGGGGGCGCAGCAGGGCGGCCCGGACCGGTGGCTCGCGGTCGAGCCGGAACGGGCGGCGTGCCAGTTCCCGTGCGAAGTCCCGCAGTTCCTCCCCTTCGAGGTCGAGGTCGTGCACCTCCAGGAGGGCGGCCGCCCGCGCGGCCGCTCCGGGGTGGCGGCGGACCCGGCCGACCGCGTCGCTGCGGAACACCGAGTCGAGCAGGCGGTGGCCCGAGACCGTCGCGCGGACGGCCGACTCCAGGACCGCGGCGTCCACCGGGAAGTCCAGGCTCAGGGCCGCGGTGACGTTGTAGGCGGCGCTGTCCGGTTCGAGATTCTGGATCAGCCAGAGCGCTTCCTGGCCGAGGGTCAGCTCTCCGCCGGCCGCGAGCGTGGAATTCCTCGGAATCATGGCTCAAGTACGGCACGGTCCCGCGGTGCGCGACAAGGAATCGGAACGGCAACTTTCCTGCCTGTCGGAAGCTGCCGGGCAGTTGCCTGTCCCGCCATCGGGGCGGCTCCTACGCTTTGGTCGTGCTGCCCGTGGTGAACGGGCCGCCCGCAGCGGCGGGAAATGGGCGACAGGCGAATTCACCGGCCGGCCTTGAATTATCCGATTGGGGGTTGACGAGCATTGATCTATGAAAACGCGTACGAGATGATCCAGGACAATGTCTTCCTGCATCTCGCCGGCGCGGCCGAGAACATCGATCTCCATCTGAAGATAGAGGGTCTCAATCCCGCCGGGTCGATCAAGCTGAAGACCGCGCTGAGCATGGTCGAGGACGCCGAACGGCGCGGGGTCGTCCGGGCCGGGTGCAGCCTCATCGAGTCCTCCTCCGGCAGCCTCGGCATCGCCCTGGCGATGGTGTCCGCCGCCAAGGGGTACCGCTTCCTCTGCGTCACCGACCCCAACACCCCGTCGCTGAGCGTCGAGATCATCCGGGCCCTCGGGGCCGAGGTGGTCGAGGTCGACCGGCCGGACCCCGGCGGCGGCTACCTGGGCGGCCGGATCGCCTACATCCACGAGCGGCTGGCGGTGGACCCGGGGCTCGTCTGGCTCAACCAGTACGCGAACCCGGCGAACTGGGCCGTCCACGACCGGTGCACGGCCGCGGCGATCACCGCCGAGATCCCGGACGTCGACTACCTGTTCGTCGGCACCGGCACCTCCGGCACCCTGATGGGCTGCATCCAGCACTTCCGGCTGCACTCGCCGGGCACCCGGATCATCGCGGTGGACGCGGTCGGCTCGGTCAACTTCGACGGCCCCTCCGCGCCGCGCCACATTCCCGGGATCGGAACGAGCCGCCGGCCGGAGATCCTCCGCCCGGAGCTCGTCGACGACGTGGTCCTGGTCTCCGAGGCGGAGACCGTCCGGACCTGCCGCTGGCTGGCCAGGCGGTACGGGCTGTTCGGCGGCGGTTCGACCGGCTCGGTGGTGCGGGCGGTGCTGCGGCGGGCGCCCGGGCTGCCCGAGGGCTCGCGCGTGGTGGCGATCTCGCCGGACCTCGGCGACCGCTACGCGCGCACCATCTACGACGACGCCTGGGTGACCGCCAGGTACGGGCCGGACTGCCTCGACGACCCGGCCGACGACCTGTCCGAGCTGACGACGGTGAGGAACTGACCGATGTTCACCTTCCAGGTGATGGGCGGGAAGAGCATCCGCGCCATCATCGAGACGTCCCGACCGGAGATCTTCGCCCGGGTCCGGGAGACCTACCTGGCGCACCACCGCGGCGCGACGATCAACCCGAACAGCTACTTCCTGCGGTTCCCCGAGAAGCCCGAGGCGCGGATCATCGCGCTCCCGGCGGCGCTGCGCGCGGAAACCGGCGCCGACGCCGGTGCGAACGCGGGCGCGGGCACCGCGGCCGGCGGCGTGGCCGGCATCAAGTGGATCGGCAGCTTCCCCGGCAACGTCGCGCACAACGTCCCGCGCGCCTCGGCCGTCCTGCTGCTCAACGACCTGGAGACCGGCTACCCCTTCGCCTGCCTGGAGGCGGCGCAGATCAGCGCGGCCCGCACCGCGGCCTCGGCGGTGCTCGGGGCCGAGCAGCTGCACGGCTCCCGCACCGCCGGCCGGCTCGCGGTCGTCGGCGCGGGCGTCATCTCCCGCAACGTCCTGGAGTTCTTCCACGCACTCGGCTGGTCCTTCGACCGCGTCGCGGTCCACGACCGGGTCGAGGAGTACGCGCGGAAGTCGGCCGGCCACGCCGGGGCGCTCGGCTACCGGGCCTCCGTGCACGCCACCCTCGCCGAGGCCGTGGACGGCGCCGACGTGGTCGTCCTGGCGACGACCGCCGGCACCCCGTACATCGTCGAGCCGGGTGCCTTCGCCGCCGGCCAGACCGTACTCAACATCTCGCTGCGCGACATCGGCCCCGAGCTGATCGCCGCCTCGCACAACGTCGTCGACGACGTCGAGCACTGCCTCAACGCCGGAACCTCGCCGCACCTGGCGGTGGAGAAGTTCGGGCACCGCGACTTCATCGACGGCACGATCGCCCAACTCGTCCTCGGCGAGCTGCCGCTGGGCCCGGACAAGCCGCGGATCTTCTCGCCGTTCGGGCTCGGCGTGCTCGACCTCGCGGTCGGCCACGAGGTCCTGCGGATCGGCCGGGAGGGCGGGCAGGTCCAGGACGTGCCGGACTTCTTCGCCGAGGTCGAACGATGGTGAGCGACGGCGGCCGCGCGCCCCGAACGGAGGTTGGACCATGACGAAGCACACCGCCAGGCACCTGATCTCGCTCGACGACCTGTCCGACGCGGACCTGCGGGCGGTCGTCGACCGCGGCGCGGAGTTCTCCCGCCGGGCGGCGTCCGGGGAGGGCGTCGGGAACACCGCGCTCGCCGGCCGCGTCGTCGGCGTCTACTTCCGCAAGACCTCGACCCGCACCCGTACGGCGTTCTCGGCCGGCGCGCTGCGGCTCGGCGCCGGGCTGGTCACCTACGGCCCGGACGACCTGCAGCTCAACACCGGGGAGACCACCGAGGACACCGGCCGGGTGATGTCGCGGATGCTCGACGTCCTGGTGGCCCGCACCGCCGGCGACCCCGCCGAGATGCGCGCCTGGGCGGACCAGAGCCGGATGTCGGTCGTCAACGCGATGAGCGCCGACGAGCACCCGACCCAGGGGCTGACCGACCTCACCACGCTCGCCGTGCAGTTCGGCGCGGTGGACGGGCTGAGCGTGCTGTACGTCGGCGAGGGGAACAACTCCGCCGCGGCGCTCGCCCTGGGGCTGAGCCGCCACCGGGGCGTCCGGCTGGAACTGCGCACCCCGCCCGGCTACGGCCTGTCCGGCGCCGTGCTCGGACGCGCCCGGGAGCTGGCCGCCGGGCACGGCTCCACGGTGACCGAGCGGCACGACCTCGACGACGTGCCGGCGGACTTCGACGCCGTCTACACCACGCGCTGGCAGACCACCGGGACCAGCAAGCCCGACCCGGACTGGCGGCGGCTGTTCGCGCCCTTCCAGGTGACGGCGGAGCTGCTGGCGCGCTCGCCCGGGGCCGTGTTCCTGCACGACCTGCCGGCCCACCGCGGCGAGGAGGTCACCGCCGAGGTGCTGGACGGCCCGGTGAGCATCGCCTTCCAGCAGGCCGAGAACAAGCTCCACAGCGCGATGGCCGTCCTGGAGTGGTGCCGTGACGCCGGCTGAGGACCGCCCGGCGGCGGGCCGGGGCGTCAACCGGCGGGCCGGGGCACCGGCGGCCCGCCCGCGGAAGGGAGGGCGGCGTGCTCTACCTGCGTAAGGTCGTCCCCTTCATCCCGGAGCACAGCGCAGCCGTCGCGGACCTGCGCGAGTCGCTGGCCGTCTCCGAGTCCGAGATCCGGCTGCTCACCAGGTTCCTGGGGCTGGAGCGGATCGTCACCGCCGAGGGGCTGTCGACCCTGGACATGCTGCTGGCCGTCGGACAGGAGGTGCTGGACGGCGAGGACCGCTCGCTGGTCCGCCACCTGGTCCACGCCCACACCGTCCAGCACCTCGCCCCGCCCGGCCTGCGCTGGATGGACGTGCTGCGCGAGAAGCTCGGCCTCGGCGGGGCGGGCGCGTTCTCGATGTCCCACCAGGGCTGCGTGATCTCCCTCGCCGCGCTGCCGGTCGTCGAGGCCCTGCTCGCGGCCGAGCCGGCCGGGAGCACGGCGCTGCTCCTGATCGGCGAGAAGGCGCTCTCCCCGGTGATGCAGCACATCCCGGGGACGTCCGTCCTCGGGGACGCCACCGCCGGGGTGCTGGCCGCGCTGGACGGGCCGGGGGACGCGGTGCTGAGCGTGGCGCACCGCACCCTCGGCGAGTTCCACCAGGCCGGGAACATGGACGACGAGCTCCAGCGGCTCTACCGCCTGGCCTACACGCCCACCCTGGCCGAGATCATGGTCGAGGCGGTGGAGGCCGCCGGCCTCGGCCTCGACGACATCGACCTCGTCCTGCCGCACAACGTGAACCGGTACTCGTGGAGCACCACGGCGCGGATCCTGGGCCTCCCGCTGGAGCGGATCTACCTGGAGAACGTCCCGAAGACGGGGCACTGCTTCTGCGCGGACCCCTTCATGAACCTCTCGACGGCGCGCGCCGAGAACGCGGTGCGCCCGGGCGAGACCGTGCTCATGGTCTCCGCCGGCCAGGGCGGGACCTTCGCCGCCGCGGTCGTCGGGACCGCTGCCAGAGAGGAGTGACATGACTGCCGCACACGACCCGGCACCGGCCGGCGGCTTCACCGCCCGGCTGAAGGGCGCGCTGGTCGGGGATCCGACCGCCCGCTTCGTGTACCTGAACAACTTCGAGGTCGAACGCGTCTGGGGCCGGGGCGAGCCCAGGCTGCCCGGCACCGGCCTGTCGTTCTCCTCGGCGACGGTCAACCGGATCGAGGAGGTCGGCGTCCTGCTCGCCGACGAGCACGACGTGGTGGTGCTGAAGGAGGCCGTCGACCCGGGGTTCGCCGCCTACCTGAGCGCCCTGGGCGCCGCCGACGGCACCCACCTGACGGTGGACCGGAACCGGCCGGAGCGGTCGGTCACCGAGGACGCGCTGGACTCGCCCCGGCTGCTGGAGGCCCTGCGGGCGCTCGCCGACGGCCGCACCTACCTGATGCCGCTGGGCATCTCCGAGGAGGAGGAACGGCTGGCGCTGGCCGCCGGCCTGCCGCTGGCCGGACCGGGCGCGGACGTCTGCAAGCACGTCAACGGCAAGGTGTTCAGCCGCGAGCTGGTGGACGCCTCCGGGCTGACCGCCGTCCCCGGCTCGGTCTGCCGGACCCTGCCCGAGCTGGAGGAGGCGCTCGACACCCACCTGGTCGGGGCCGGCTCCCGGGTGGTGGTCAAGGAGTCGCTCGGCGTCTCCGGGCGCGGCATGGTCGTGCTCGACGAGCCGCGGCGGGCCGAGCAGTTGCTGCGGATGCTCGCCCGCCGGGCGGGGACGGACCGGCGCGTCTCGGTGGTCGTGGAGCGCTGGATCGAGAAGCAGGCCGACCTCAACTACCAGTTCGTCGTCGGCCGGGACGGCGAGGTCCGGTTCGAGACCGTGAAGACCGCGCTGACCGAGAACGGCGTCCACCGCGGGCACCTGTTCCCGCCCGCGCTGCGGCCCGACCAGGTCGAGGAGCTGCGGACGGCCGCCGAGGTGATCGGCAAGCAGCTGGCGGCGGCCGGGTACTTCGGGCTGGCCGGCGTGGACACGCTGCTCGCCGCGGACGGCACGCTCTACCCCTGCCTGGAGATCAACGCCCGGTTCAACATGGCGACCTACCAGAACCGGCTCGCCGAACGCCTGATCCGGGACGGGCAGTCCGCCCTCGCCACCACCTTCGACCTGCAGCCGTCCCGGGTGCACGGCTTCGACGAGGTGCGCGCCGCGCTCGGCGGGCTGCTGCTCGACGGCACGGACCACGCCGGCGGCGGCCCGCGCGGCGTACTGATCAACAACTTCGCGACCCTGAACGCGACGGTCCTGGCCGGCGGCGAGCCCTACGGCCGCCTCTACGCGGTCTGCGTCGGCGACGACGAGCAGGACGTGCGGCGGACGCGGGAGCGGGCCGAGACCCTGCTGAACGAGATGGTGGCCAAACCGTGAGCGAGGAGCGAGCCGTGGGCGAAGAGATCGACTGGAGCGGCATCGCCGCCGAGTACGGAACCCCGACGTACGTGTACGACGGGGACTGGCTGGCCGCCAACCTCGCCGCCCTGCGCGCGGCGCTGCACCCCTCGCTGGAGGTGTTCTTCTCACTCAAGTCCAACCCCAACCGGGGCGTCTACGACGTCCTGCACTCGGCCGGCGCCCGCGCCGAGGTCTCCTCGCTCGCCGAACTGCGGCTGGTGCTGGAGGCCGGGACCGACCCGTTCGACGTGGTCTTCCTGGGCCCCGGCAAGAGCGAGCAGGAGATCGACGCCTGCGTCGCGGCCGGGATCTACGCGATCGTCTGCGAGTCCTTCGCCGAACTCGACCTGATCGACCGGGCGGCGCAGCTGCACGGCGTGCGCCAGCGGGTGATGCTCCGCGTCAACCCGGCCTACGCCATCGCCGGGTCGCGGCTCACGATGGGCGGCAAGCCGCGCCAGTTCGGCATCGACGAGGCCGAGGTCCTGGCCGCCGGCCCGGCCCTGGCCGAGTACCGGCACGCCGACGTGGCCGGCGTCCAGGTCTACCTGGGCACGCGCATCCTCGACGCCGAGGTGGTCGTCAAGAACACCACCTACATCCTGGACCTCGCCGAGCGGATCGCCGGGGCCACCGGGATCCGGCTGGACGCGGTGGACATCGGCGGCGGCCTGGGCGCGGCCTACTTCGAGGGCGAGCACGAACTCGACGCGGCCGCGCTCGCGAAGGACCTCAACCCGCTGCTGGACCGGTTCGCCTCGGCGCACCCGGACACCCGGCTGATCATGGAGTCCGGCCGGTACCTGACCGCGCTGGGCGGCACCTACCTGATGCGGGTGCGCTACACCAAGCAGTCCATGGGCGAGAACTTCGCGGTCGCGGACGGCGGCACCCACCACCACATGGCCGCCGTGGGCATCGGGTCGTTCGTGAAGCGCAACTTCCCGATCGGGCTGCTCGCCCGCGCGGCCGACCCGTCCGACGAGACCGACGAGACCGACGGGAGCCGGGAGAGCGGCGAGACCGGACCGTGGAACATCGCGGGCCCGCTGTGCACACCGAACGACACCATCGCCAAGGCCGTGGCCCTGCCCGAGCTACGGCCGGGCGACCTCATCGGGGTGCTGAAGTCGGGCGCGTACGGGCCCTCCGCCTCGCCGGTGTACTTCCTCAGCCACGGCTACCCGGCCGAGGTCGTGGTGCTGCGCGGCCGCTCGTACCTGGTGCGCCGGCGGGACTCGGTCGAGGACATCCTCACCAAGCAGGAGTCCCACCCCGAGCTGCGCGAGGCCGGCCGGCTCGGCTGACTCCGCACCGGAACGCCCCCACGTCATCCCTGTCGCACCCACACCGAAGAAACCCCACGAAGGAGCTGAGACGATCTTGACCACCGACGGCATCACGACGACCGACGCACTGCGGGACGCACTCTCCGAGGTCCTGAAGAAGGAACTGCCCGAACTCACCCCGGAGACCCGGCTCTTCAGCGACCTGGCACTCGACTCCACCAGCGTGATCGAGCTGCTGATGGCCCTGGAGGACACCCTGGGCCTGCAGATCGACCCGGACGAGCTGACCCCGGAGGTATTCGAGACGGTCGGCGCGCTGACCGGCTACATCGACGCGAACCTGTCCGCCGGGCACGAGCCGGCGCACTGACCGATGCCCGAGACGACGTGGGGCGGGCCACGCACGGCCGCCCGCCCGGACGGCCCCGGGACGCTGCGGCTGAGCCGGCCGACCGCCCGGACCTTCCCCGGGCGGCGGCCGGCCGGGCTGGCCGGGACGGAGCTGAGGTTCATGACGGACTTCCTCGCCGCGTTCGGTGAGGAGCCCGACCACGAGCACTACGCCCGGGGCGGCGGCAACACCTTCATCGACATGGCGCGCGAGCTGCTCGACGGCCTGGAGCGCCCGCTGCCCCCGTTGGACAGGCTCGTGCTCGCCTACCACCTGCCCGACCTGAGCGTCGTCGAGGTGGCGGGCTGCTACCTGGCCGAGCGGTGCCCGGGCCGGCCCGAGGTGTTCTCGGTGGCCGGGCAGGGCGTGGGGGCGCCGTTCACGGCCCTGCGGATCCTGAACGGCCTCCGGCTGACCGGCGGCCTGGCGGAGGGCGCCGTGCTCGCCCTGGACCAGTCCACCCTCCCCTACGCCGACCCCGACGTCCGGCCGGGCGGGGACTCCGCGGTGCTGATCCACACGGCCGGCACGGCGGACGGCACGGCGGAGGACGCGGCCGACGACCCGGCCGACTGCGCGGAGCTCGACTTCGTGACCGAGCAGAGCGCCGACCCGAACGCGGCACTGCACGGGCTCGCCCGGCGGCTGCCGGGGGCCAGGATCGTGGCCGGCCGGACGCTCGCCGACCGGCTGGACCCGGCGCTGCGGGCCGGGTACGACCTGGTCGTAGGGCCGGACGACCGCCTCTGCACCAGCGCGTGGGCGGCGCTCGCCGAGCACTGGACGCCGGAGCGGTACACCGTGGTCGCCGACTACGACCCGCACTCCGGCCGGCTGTTCCAGGCCGGCCTGCGCCCGGGGGCCGCCTCGTGACCGGGGTCTCGGACGACCTGTGGCGCTACCGGGACCTCGGCCGGGAGGGCGGTCTGGCCGCCGGCCTGGCCGCGGTGCTCGACGGCCTCGACCCGGCGGCCACCGCCCCGGGCGGCGTCGCCGTCCTGCCCGCGGACACACCGGCCGCCAGAGCGGACGGACCCGGCGGGCACGGCGGAACCAGTGGGACCGGCGGCACCGGCGGCGCCGAGGTGCTCCCCCACCCGTTCGCGGCCCTCGACGGGCTGGCCCTGGTCCGCTTCGCGGCGGGCACCGCGGGGGCCGGGCCCGGCCCCGGGCTGACCGGCCGCACCGCCGCCGCCCTGACCGCCGTGCGGATCGGCGTGCTGTCCGGCCTGCTCGACGCGGCCGTGGAGCGGCTGTCGGCCCGGCGCTTCGGCGGCGTCCCGCTGATCGACCACCAGTTCGTCGGCGGCTCGCTGGCCGACGTCGCCACCGAGACCGAGCTCGCGTGGGCCGCGGCCGTCCGCGAGGCCGCCGCCGCGGAGTCCGCCCCGGCCGGGGCCGCCTGGGCCCGGCACGAGCGGCTGACCGAGGCCGGCTGGGCCGCCACCCGCCTGTTCGGTGCCGAGGGCTACCTCACCGACCACCCGGCGCGCAGCCTCCACCTGTCCGCGCTCACGGCGGATCTCTGGCTGGCCCGGCCGAGTACCGCGGAAGGAGTCCGATGACCGTGGTCGAGCTCGACGAACGACTCAGGGCGCTGCGCGGCGCCGCCGCCGAGACGGCGGTCGAGCTGCGCGAGCACGCGCTGGCGCTCGACGCGGCCCCGTACGACACCGGGCCGCACCTGGGGACGGCCGCCTTCGACCTGATCCGCCGGTGCACCACCCCGGAGCGGTTCGGCGGTGCCCCGCTGCGCGTCGGCCGCTTCGGCTACTCCACCGGCTCGTCCCTGGACACCCTCGTCTGGATGGTCGAACTCGCCCACGGCGACGCCGGGATGGTGCTGGCAGCCCCGGGCCCCAGCCTCACCGGGATCCTGGTCGACCAGCTCGGCGACGACGAGCAGCAGGAGTGGTTCCACCGCACCGTGGCCGACGGCGCCACCTGGGCGTTCTTCGCGGTGACCGAACCGGGCCGGGGCAGTGACGCCGCCGGCATGGAGACCGCGCTGGAACGCGAGGCCCCCGGCCTGTACCGGCTGCACGGGACGAAGAAGTACATCGGCAACGGTGCCCGCGGCGCGGTCGGCGTGGTCTTCGCCCGGACCGGCAGCGGGCCGCTGTCCATCCGCGCCGCGCTGGTGGAGGCCTCCGACCCCGGCTTCGACGGGCGGGAGCTGCCCACGCTGGGCCTGCGCGGCGCGGCGCTCGGCGAGATCCGGCTCACCGGCGTCGCCGTGCCGGAGGAGCGCCTGCTGGCCCGGCACCTGCCGCCGACCCGGCGCGGCCTGTGGGGGGCGGTCCGCGTGTTCAACACGGTCCGGCCCCAGGTGGCCGCGCTCGCCGTCGGCACCGGGCTGGCCTGCGTGGACCTGGTGCGCGCCGAGCGTCCGGGCGCACCGGGCCTCGACGCGGTCGCGGCCCGGCTGGAGGCCTGCCGCGACCTGGTCTACCGGGCCGGGGCCGCCCTGGACCGGGACCGGGACGACGGCCTGCTCTCCAGCCAGGCCAAGATCGCCGCGGTGGCGGCCGCCCGCGAGGCCGCCCGCTGGGCGGTCCGCTCGCTCGGCCCGGCGGCCCTCGCCGACCACCCGCTGCTGGAGAAGTGGACCCGCGACGTGGGCGCGTTCGAGTTCATGGAGGGCACCACGGACATCCAGCGCCTGCACGTCGCGCGTTCGCTGGTCCGCGGCGGCGGCCGGAAGGACGGGCGGGCGTGAGAGTCGGCATCGACCTGCTGGAGATCGCCCGGTTCGCCCGGATCGCCGCCCACCCCGGCGGCCGGCGGATGGTGTTCTCCGCGACGGAGCTCGCCCACGCGGACGGGCTCGCCGCCCCGCGCCGCGAGGAGTACCTGGCCGGCCGGTTCTGCGCCAAGGAGGCCACCGCGAAGGTGCTCGGCCGCGGGCTCGGCCAGGGGCTGGGCTGGCGCGAGATCGAGGTGCTCGCCGACGCCCACGGGGCGCCGGAGGTCCGGCTCAGCGGAGGCGCCAGGAACGTCGCCGCACAGGCCGGGATCGACCGGATCGACCTGTCGCTCAGCCACCAGGGCGGCCTGGTGGTCTGCGTGGCGATCGCCCTTGCTGCGGGCGGGACCGGCACCGCAGCGCACTGACGCACCCGCGGGCCGGCGGCTCACCCGGCCGGCGCGCGGGCCCGACTCGGAGGGAACGACCGATGGACCTCAGCCTCTTCTTCTTCGCCGACACGGCCACCACCGGCGACCGGTACCGCCTGCTGCTGGAGAGCGCCCGCTTCGCCGACACCCACGGCTTCCGCGCCGTGTGGACCCCCGAGCGGCACTTCCACCAGCTCGGCGGGCAGTTCCCGAACCCCTCGCTGACGGGGGCCGCGCTGGCCGCCGTCACCGAGCGGGTGGCGATCCGGGCCGGCAGTGTGGTGGCCCCGCTGCACCACCCGATCCGGATCGCCGAGGAGTGGTCCGTCGTCGACAACCTCTCCGGCGGGCGCGCGGGCGTCTCGTTCGCCTCCGGGTGGCACGTCCGGGACTTCGTGCTGCAGCCGGAGAACTTCAAGGACCGCAAGGACATCATGGTCGAGACCGCCCGGGCGGTGCAGCGGCTCTGGCGGGGCGAGGAGGTCGAGTTCGAGGGCGTGGAGGGCGAACGGCGCCCCGTCCGGCTCCACCCGCGCCCGGTCCAGCCGGAGCTGCCGGTCTGGATCACGGCCGCCGGCTCCCCGCAGACCTTCCGGATCGCGGGGCGGCTGGGCGCGGGCGTGCTGACCCACCAGCTGGGGCAGGAGCACGACGCGCTGGAGCGCAACATCGCCACCTACCGGGAGGGCCTGGCCGAGGAGCAGCACGACCCGGCCCGCAGCCACGTCGTGCTGATGCTGCACACCCTGCTCGGCGAGGACCGCGAGCGGGTGCGCGGGCTGGTCCGCGAGCCGCTCACCGACTTCCTGCGCACCTCGATGGACCTCCAGTCGACGGGCCCCGGCGCCCAGGCGGCGGACGGCTTCTCGCTGGACCGGATGCCCTCCCGGGACCGGGAGTTCCTCCTGGAACGGTCCTTCGAGCGCCTCTTCACCAACGCGGGGCTGTTCGGCACGGTCGACGACGGCGTCGAGGTGGTCCGCCGGCTGGAGGAGATGGGCGTGGACGAGATCGCGTGCCTCATCGACTTCGGCGTGGACGAGGACGAGGTCCTCGACTCGCTCCGGTACCTCGCCGAGCTCCGTGCCCGGGTCGACGGCCCGCACTGACCGCGCCGACCGCGTCCGACGGGCCGTCCGGCCCGCCGCGGCGGCGGGGGGGCCGGGGCGCCGTCCCGGGCACGCGTCAGGCGGCGCCGTCCGTGAACTCGTACGCCGCCACCTCGGCCAGCAGCTCCGCCCGCCGCGGCTCCGGCAGGAAGGCGGCGCGGAAGGAGTTGGCGGCCAGCAGCCGCAGGGTCTCCCGGCCGAGGTCGAGGGCCTCGTCCAGGGCCCGGAAGTTGTCCCCGACGTAGCCGCCGAAGTAGGCGGGGTCGTCGGAGTTGACGGTGGCCAGCAGCCCGGCGTCGAGGATCGCCGGGAGGGGGTGGTCGGCGAGCGTGTCGACGCAGCGGAGGCGCACGTTGGAGAGCGGGCACAGGGTGAGCGGGACCTGCTCGCGGACGAGGCGCTCGACCAGCTCCGGGTCCTCCAGGCAGCGCAGGCCGTGGTCGATCCGCTCGACGCCGAGGACGTCCAGGGCCTCGGTGATGTACGCGGGCGGGCCCTCCTCGCCGGCGTGGGCGACCCGGTGCAGGCCGGCCTCGGCGGCGAGCCGGTAGACCTCGCGGAACTTGGCGGGCGGGTGGCCGACCTCGGCGGAGTCCAGCCCTATGCCGGTGATCCGCCCGCCGAACCACGGGCGGGCGGCCTCGAAGGTCTCCAGCGCCGACTCGGCGGACTCGTCGCGCAGGAAGCACATGATCAGCCCGGTGCTGATGCCGTGCCGCTCGGCGCTGCGGTCCAGCGCCCGCCCGAGGCCGTCCACCACCACGGCGAGCGGGACGCCGCGGGCGGTGTGCGCCTGCGGGTCGAAGAAGATCTCCGCGTGCCGGACGCCCTGGGCGGCGGCCCGGGCCAGGTAGGCCTCGGCGAGGTCGGCGAAGTCCTCCTCGGTCCGCAGCACGGCCATCAGCGCGTAGTACAGGTCGAGGAAGGACTGCAGGTCGCTGAACGCGTAGGCCCGGCGCAGCTCCTCGCTGTCCGCGTAGGGCAGGGTGACACCGTTGCGGGCGGCGAGCGCGAAGGCGAGTTCGGGCTCCAGGGTGCCTTCGATGTGCAGGTGGAGTTCGGCCTTAGGGAGGGGCATCGGTGCCTGTCCGGAGAGAGCGGTAAGGATACGAAGGTCAATCCTACGATCCGCCCGGACCGGCGGGGAGGTCGCGGACCGTCCGGATCGGCGAGGCGAGCAGGACGCCGCCGCAGAGCACCAGCAGCGAGGTCATGATCCACATCGTCGCCCGCAGCCCGAGCGCCGCGCCGAGCGCGCCCCCGGCCAGTGCGCCGAGCGGGATGGTCGCGTGGTTGGCCACCTGCGCGGTCGCCACCACCCGGGAGAGCAGCGCCGGCGGCGGGTAGGACTGCCGGAAGCTGCCGGACACCACGTTGGCCGACACCACCCCGGCCACCGTCACCGCCGAGCCGAGCGCGTACGGCACCATGCCCGCGCCCGGCCCTGCGGCGGGCAGCAGCAGTCCGAAGGGCGTCGCGACCGACAGGACGATCAGCATCCCGCGCGCCGTCCCGAACCGCCGCCCGAGCGGGCGCGCCAGCGCGGCGCCGAGCACCCCGCCGCACGCACCGGCGGCCGCGAGCCAGCCGACCGCCGCCGGGGCCGCCCCCACGTCGCGGAGCAGGAACAGCACGGCGACCGCCTGGTAGCCCGCCAGCGCGAAGTTGGCCGTCGCGCCGTACCGCAGCAGCGCCCGCAGGTACGGGTCGCGGCGGACGAAGGCGAGGCCCTCCCGGACCTGCCCGCCCAGCGGGCCGGCCGGCGCGGACCGCCCGCCCGCCGCTTCCGGCCCCCGGCCGCGCCGGATCAGCACCAGCAGAGCGGCGGCGACCAGGAAGCTCACCGCGTCGACGAGCAGCCCGGCGGCCGCGCCGAAGACCTGGACGGTGAGCCCGGCCAGACCCGGACCGGCCACCTGGGCGGCCGAGGCGCTGCCCTGGAGCTTGGCGTTGCCCTCGGTCAGCTCGTCCGGCCGGACCAGCTCCGGCAGGTAGGCCTGGTACGCGGCGCCGAAGAAGACCGCCGCGGTGCCCGCGAGCAGGGCGACCACCAGCAGCTGGGCCAGGGTCAGCACCCCCAGCCACGCGGCCGCCGGCACGGACGCGTACAGCACGGCCGAGGCCAGGTCGCACCGGACCAGCACCGCCCGCCGGGACCACCGGCCGACCCAGACCCCGGCCGGCAGGCCGAACACCAGCCAGGGCAGCCAGACGGCCGCGCTCAGCAGGCCGGCGGCGAGCGGCCCGGCGTCCAGCGAGACCACCGCGACCAGCGGCAGCGCGACCGCGGTGACGCTGGAGCCGAGCCGGCTGACACTCTCCCCGGCCCAGAGCAGCCGGAAGTCGCGCCGTGCGAGCAGGCCCCACCGGGAGCCGGACGCGGCCCGCGGCCCGGCGGCCGGCGCCACGGCCGGCGCTGCCGTGGCCGCCGTGGCCGACGGAACCCCGTCGGCCGGTGCGGCCGCCTCCACGACGGCCTCCGCCGCCGTCCCCCCGGCGGCCGTCACGGCCGGGCCGGAACGCTGTGGGCGAAGGCGAAGACCGACTCCCGGGCCCGCCCGTCCTCCGGCACCGGCCGGGCGGCCCACTTCTCCAGGACCGCCACCAGGTCGGCCGCCAGCTCGCGGGCCTCCTCGGGGGTGAGCCGCAGCCAGGCGTCCGTGCCGACGGCGCAGCCCTCGCGCCACTCCGGCGGGTAGTCCGGCCGGGCGGTGAGCCAGCCGCGCACCAGCGCCGCCTGGCGCTCCAGCTGGAGCGAGCCGGCCGCGTCGGCGACCGCCGCGTCCACGGGGTCGGACTCGAAGTCGGCGCGGCTCCACCGCGGGGTGCCGGAGGTGGGCCGCCACCACCGCTCGCGGCGGTCGCGGGCCAGCTCGGGCACCTCCTCGACCAGGCCGGCACCGGCCAGCACCTTGAGGTGGTGGCTGATGCTGCCGACGGCCTGGCCGGTGCGTTCGGCCAGCAGGCCGACGGTGGCGGGGCCGTCCACCGCGAGGACGTCGAGCAGGCGGCGGCGGACGGGGTGGGTGAGGGCGGCGAGGACGCGGGAGTCGGAGATCTGCCGGACCTCGCCACGGGCGGCGCCGGTCGGGGTGTCCGGTTGCTCGGTCATGCGGCGAGCATATCCACAAGAACTCTTGTGCAATACCCTTTGTACGAGACTTCTTGTACATCTGCCGCGACCCCGCCGCCGCTGCGACCCCGCGACCACCCGCCGCCTCGAACGGGTGTACCGGTGCCGCCTGCGGGGCAACGGGTACTCGGGGGGCTTCCGTGGAGGAGGTAGACCACATGCAGCACCCCGACGCCCCGCACCCCAGGCCGGAGGGCATCTCTCCGCACGCCCTGGGCAACGACACGCTGCTGCACGAGCTGGAACAGCTGCACCGGACCCGCCACGAGACCTTCCTGTACGGCTCGGAGGACGCGCTGAAGCGGCACACGCTGCGGATGGGGCAGCTGGAGGCGGAGTACCTGCACCGCTTCCCGAACCGCCTGATCACCGCCGGCCGGACCAGGGCCGGCGCCCGCGCCCGGGAGGCGGCGGCCCGCGTGGAGTCGCTGCCGGACTGAGTGCGTCGACCGGCGCGGCGGCCACCGCGCACGACCGCCCGGCGGGACACGCCGGGCGGTCATGGCGTGCCCCGGAGCGGGGCGTCGGCCAGGGTGAGGGGCAGACCCCGGAACCACCCCACCCGCCCACGCACCCCTGGGAGCGCACCCCATGCCCATCGCAAGCGTGAACCCCGCGACCGGCGAGACCCTGGAGACCTTCGACGCCCTGGACGCCGACGGCATCGAGGTCCGGCTGGCCCGCGCCGACGCGGCGTTCCGCACCTACCGCACCACCTCCTTCCCGTACCGGGCCGGTCTGCTCCGACGCGCCGCCGACCTGCTGGACGGGGAGCTCGAAGCGGTGGCCCGGACCATGACGGAGGAGATGGGCAAGCCGCTGACCGCCGCCCGCGCCGAGGCCGCCAAGTGCGCCAAGGCGATGCGCTGGTACGCCGAGCACGCCGAGGCCCTGCTCGCCGACGAGCACCCGGACCCGTCCGACGTGGCCGACTCGGGTGCCGCCCGCGCCTACGTCCGGTACCGGCCGATGGGCGCGGTCCTGGCGGTGATGCCGTGGAACTTCCCGTTCTGGCAGGTGGTCCGGTTCGCCGCCCCGGCCCTGATGGCGGGCAACGTCGGACTGCTCAAGCACGCGTCCAACGTGCCGCGCACGGCGGTCGCCCTGGAGGAGCTGTTCCTCAGGGCCGGGTTCCCGGAGGGCTGCTTCCAGACCCTGCTGATCGGCTCGGGCGCGGTGGAGGGCGTGGTCCGCGACCCCCGGGTGGCGGCGGTGACGCTCACCGGCAGCGAGCCGGCCGGGCGGGCGGTCGCGGCCGCCGCGGCCGACGAGGTGAAGAAGGCGGTGCTGGAACTGGGCGGCAGCGACCCGTTCGTGGTGTTGCCGAGCGCCGACGTGGCGGCGGCCGCCGCCACCGCCGTCCGGGCCCGGGCCCAGAACAACGGCCAGTCCTGCATCGCCGCCAAGCGCTTCATCGTGCACGCCGACGCCTACGAGCGGTTCACCACCGCGTTCACCGAGGGCATGCGGGCCCTGCGGGTCGGCGACCCGATGGACGAGGCGACCGAGGTCGGACCGCTGGCCAGCCGGCAGGGCCGCGACGAGCTCGCCGAACTCGTCGAGGACGCGCGGGCGCACGGTGCCCGGGTGGAGTGCGGCGGGCGCCGGCCCGAGGGCCTGGACGCGGGCTGGTTCTACGAGCCGACGGTGCTGACCGGCATCACCCCGGCGATGCGGATCCACCAGGAGGAGACCTTCGGCCCGGTCGCCACCGTCTACCGGGCCGCCGACCTGGACGAGGCGGTGGCACTGGCCAACGACACGCCGTTCGGGCTGAGCTCCAACGTCTGGACCGAGGACCCGGCCGAGCAGGAGCGGTTCGTCCGGGACATCCAGGCCGGCGGGGTGTTCTTCAACGGGATGACGGCCTCGCACCCCGCGCTGCCGTTCGGCGGGGTGAAGCGCTCGGGCTTCGGCCGGGAGCTGTCCGGCCACGGCATCCGGGAGTTCTGCAACATCACGACGGTCTGGGTCGCCTGACAGTCCGGGTCGCCCGACGGCCCGAGACACCTGACGGCCCGGGTCGCCCGACGGTCTGGGTCGCCTGACGGCCCGGGTCGCCCGACGGCCTCGGTCACCTGACGGTCCGGCGCGTCCGGCCGGGCCCGCCCTGGTCCGACGCGCCGGATCCGGCCAAGTTCCCCGGCGGCGGCCCGGGCCACCCGGGTGCCGGATTCACGGCTTTCCTCCCATTTGCTTGACATCGCCATGACATTGCCCTTTGGCGCACTCCGTCCAGCACGTTCGCGCCGAATACCGGGCTCCGCTCGGACACAAACCGGCCGGAATTGTTCCGTTCACATCCAGGAAATCCGGACCACCCAATTCCAGGTGGCCGAACCCGGGCATATCAGGAGATCCGGAAAACCGTCATCGGGAAATCTTTGGATAAGTTCGGTGACGACCGGCCGGGGGGTCGGTCACCACCGGAAGGAAATGCGATGAAGCTCATCAAGCGCACCGCTGCCCTGGTCGCCTCGACGGCGGTTCTCGCCGGCGGGATGACGGTCCTGGTCGCGGGCGAGGCAAGCGCCGCCTCCGGCTACGTCACGCTCACGAACCTCGCCACCAGCCGCGTCCTGGACAGCAACGGCAACGGCAACGTCTACACCCTGGCCGCCAACGGCGGTTCCTACCAGGTCTGGTACGCCAACGACCTGGGCGGCTCGACCTACACCCTGCGGAACCTGGCCACCGGCCTCTGCCTCGACAGCAACGGCGCCGGCAACGCCTACACCCTCGGCTGCAACGGCGGCAACTACCAGAAGTGGGTCAAGAGCTGGGCCGGCAACGGCTACGCCTACCAGAACGTCGCCACCGGGCTGTACCTGGACAGCAACGTCAACGGGAACGTCTACACCCTGGGTGGCAACGGCGGCTCGTTCCAGAAGTGGAACTGACCACCGTTCAGCCGCCATACCGGCTGACCAGCAGGGCGGTCTGACGACCGGTCACCGATGAAACGCCCTCCCCGGCGTCTCAATCGCCGGGGAGGGCTCGTCCATGTTACGGTGCCCGCCCGGGGGCCGACACGCCCGGCGGCGTTCGCTCACGGCTGAAGCCGCCCGCCACCTCGAACAGCTGGCAAGAATCGGCTGCACAGACCACTCGACCCGGAACGACGGGGATGTTCAGTGACAATCAGTACACTCACATCGGCACTTCACCGCAGGACGGAGGGTGACGAACCGTCCGTCGCGTCATCCCCCGCCGATCGGCGGGTGCGATTCATCCCTTGGGCGGTCGCCCTCACACTATTCGTGGTCTATTCATTCTTCACCATCCGCCGTCACGAACTGCTCCTCACCAGTGGATACGACCTGGGCATCTTCGAACAGGGCGTCCGCGGCTACGCCGAGGGACGCGGGCCGATCGTCGAACTGAAGGGCCCCGGGTTCAACCTGCTCGGTGACCACTTCTCGCCGGTCCTCGCCGCCCTCGCCCCGTTCTACTGGCTCTGGCCCTCCGCCAAGGTGCTGCTGCTCGGCCAGTCCGCGCTGCTCGCGGTCGCCGCCGTGCCGATCAGCCGCTGGGCGCTGCGCAGCATCGGGCCCGCCGCCGCACTGATCACCGGCTTCGGCTACGGCCTCTCCTGGGGACTGGCCTCCGCGCTCGGCTTCGACTTCCACGAGATCAGCTTCGCCGTACCGCTGGTCGCCTTCTCGGTGGCGGCGCTCGGCGAGCGGCGGTGGGCGGCGGCGTTCGCCTGGGCCGCACCGCTGGTCCTGGTCAAGGAGGACCTCGGCGTCACCGTCGCCGCCGTCGGCGCCTACATCCTCTGGCGCGGCAACCGCCGGATCGGTGCGGCCGCCGTCGCCTTCGGCGTGGCCGCCTCACTGCTCGAACTGCTGGTGCTGCTCCCGGCCATGAGCCCGGGCGGCAGCTTCGCCTACTGGGACAACCTGAGCGGCGGCTCGGGCGGCCGCAACCTGCTCACCCTGCCGCTCGACCTCGTCACCCCGGGCGAGAAGGTCCGCACCGTCCTGCTGCTGCTCGCCCCGACCATGCTGCTGGCCGTCCGCTCCCCGCTGATGCTGGTCGCACTGCCCACCCTCGGCTGGCGGCTGCTCTCCAACAACCCCGCCTACTGGGGCACCAACTACCACTACAGCGCGGTCCTGATGCCGATCGTGTTCGCCGCCTTCGTGGACGTCCTGGTGAGGGCCCGGGCCAAACCCGGCGTCCTGCACCGGCGCGCCGCCCGGGCCGCGCTGCCGGTCAGCCTCGCCGTCACGGTCGCGCTGCTGCCCGGTTTCGCGTTCAGCCAGCTGTTCACCCCCGACCTCTGGCGGACCCCGGCCCGAGTCGAGGCCGCCCGGTCGGTCCTCGCCGCCGTCCCGGACGACGCCCGGGTCTCCGCCTCCAACCGGCTGGTGCCCCAACTCACCAACCGCTGCGAGGTGATCGTGTTCGGCTGGCCGCAGGCCTGGTCGACCGCCGAGTGGATCGTGGTGGACGAGGGCCAACCGATGGGCTGGCCGCTGACGCCCGACCGCGAGCGCCAGGAACTCGCCGTCGCCAAACAGAGCGGCTACCGCGTGGTCCGCAGCGACCACGGCATCACCCTGCTCCAGCGGGCCGCCCCCGCCGAGCACGCCGGGACCACCGGCTGACCGGCCGTCGGACCGGGCCGCCGCCCGCGCCCCGGTCCGACGCCGCAGGCCGGCCCGGCCCCGGGCCGGTCCCACCGGGCAGGCCCGGCCGGACCAGGCCGCCCGCCTCCGACTCCGACCAGTTCAGGGATCACGTGCCAGTCGAAACCGGGCTCGACCCGTCCACCCGTACCATCCGGCCGCTGCTGGCGCGCTCCGCCCGCCCGGGCACGCCCGGGAGCACCGCGCTCTCCGGGCGGCGGACCGCCGTCCTGACGCTGCTCTGCTTCGCCGTCACGGCGGCCTGCGGACTGCAGCAGTGGTCGGCGGTCCAACTGGGCGGCTTCGACCTCGGGATCTTCCACCAGGGCGTCGCGGGTTACGCGCACTTCGGCCTGCCCGTCTCCCCGGTCAAGAGCTACCACCACGAGTTCCCACCCGAGTTCTCGCTGCTGGGTGACCACTTCTCGCCGATCCTGGCGGCGCTCGCCCCGCTCTACTGGATCTGGGAGGACCCGCGCACCCTGATCCTCGGTCAGGCGCTCCTCCTCGCCGCCGGCGTCCCGCTGATCCGCCGCATCGCCGTGCACTGCTTCCGGCTCCCGGCCTCCGCACCGGCTTCCGTACCCACCCCCGCACGGGCCGCCGACGCCGGGGGCCCGGCCGGGACGCCCGGGGGCGCGGACCCCGACCCCGGCCGGACCCGCGCCGTCCGGGTGGCCGCCGACCTGGCCGGCCTGGTGTACGGACTGGGCTGGCCGCTGCTGGCCGCCGGCCGGGGCGGCTTCCACGAGGTCGCCTTCGCCGTCCCGCTCACCCTGCTGATGTTCGAGCGCGGCCTCGCCCGCCGCTACGGCACCGCCGCCCTCGCCGCCGCGCTGCTCTGCGCCACCAAGGAGGACCTCGGCCTGCTGGTCGGCGTCTACGGCCTGGTCCTGCTCTGGCGCCACCGGCCGCGCGGCGACCGGCAGGGCGAGCGGGCCGGCGACCGGCGCGGCCTGGCCTACGGCGCCGGCCTGCTGGTCGGCGGCCCGCTGGCCTCGGCGCTCGCCATCGTGTGGCTGATCCCCGGGATGGGCGGACAGCCCGACTACTACTGGGTCTACGGCCCGATCGGCCCGGACGCCAAGAGCGCGCTGACCAACGTGCTCGGCGATCCGCTGCTCCTCCTCCGGGTCGCCACCAACGCCGACCTCAAGCCGCTGCTGGTGCTCTGGCTGTTCGGCACCCTGCTGCTGCTCCCGCTCCGCTCCGCGACCACGCTCTGCCTGCTGCCGCTGCTCGCCGAACGGGTCCTCTCCGACAACGCCAACCACTGGTCGATCGCCCACCACTACGACGCCTTCCTCTGGCCGGTGCTGCTCACCGCCACCCTGGAGGCGCTCGGCCGGCTGCACGCCAGGGGCGGCCCGCACCGGCGCGCCGGGTACGGCCTGGGCGCCGCGGTGGTGGCGGTCTCGCTGGCGAGCACCGTCGTGCTCGGCGGGATCAGCCTGCTGACACCGGCCGGCTGGCGGCCCTCGGCGAGCAGCGCGGCGCTGGTCCGGGGAGCCGCGCAGATCCCCGACGGCGCCCGGGTGGAGGCCGACAACCAGGTGGTGCCCCGGCTGGTCGGCCGGACCGACACCGTCCTGGTCGACGGCGTGCCGCGCGGCCGCGAGTACGTGCTGATCCGCTCCGACACCCGGACCTTCCCGTTCCAGTCGGACAAGGAGCAGGCCGAGCGGATCGAGCTGCTGCTCGCGCACGGCTACCGGCAGGTCTGGGCCGAGCAGGGCGTGGTGCTGCTGCACCGCGAGAGCGACGAGCCCGTCCCCGGCGCCCGGGTGCCCGACGGGAGCAGTACGCCGGTGAAGGAGATCGTCCCCTCGGACGTCGGCCACAACCTGTTCAAGGGATGACCCGCGGACTGACCCGCGCTCCCCGGCGGCCGACCGGCCCGCCCGCTCGCGCGCGCCGGTCCCCCCTCCCGTGGGCGGGGGACCGGCGCGGCGGACGGCCGTCCGGTCAGGTGGCCGTCCCGTCGGGTGGCTGTACGTTCGGGCGGCTGTACGTTCGGGTGACTGTCCGGTCAGGTGACTGTCCGGTGAGGCGACCGCCCGTTCAGGTGGCCATCCGGTGCCGGCCCCGTCCGGGCGTCCTCCACCGGGCCACCACGCCGATCAGGGCGATCACGGTCACGCCCCAGATGACGCTGAAGACGATCAGCCACGGCAGTGACGTCAACTGGGAGCCGACGGCGCCGAGGCCGAGGGAGAGGCCGACCAGGAAGACCACGGCCGTCGGGCTGAGGCCGAGCAGGCCGTGCCAGGCACGGTGCGCGAGGCTCGGGTGGGCCGGCGCGTCGGGGCCGGTGTCGAGTGCCTTGTAGGTGAGCAGGTCCATCGGGGATCACCTCCGGGGTGGCGGGAGGTCACGAGGCCTTCCGAGGGGTGGCGGACTTCCGGGTCGCGGTGTTCTTCGCGGCGGTCTTCTTCGCGGTGCTCTTCTTCGCCGCGGCGGCGCTCTTCTTCGGCGCCGCGGCGGTGGACTTCGGGGGAGCCGCCTTCCCCGTACCGGCGGCGGCGCGCTTGCGCGGGGCCGGCTTCCCCGCACCGGACCCGGCGGACCCGGCGGACCCGTCGGACCCGCCCGGCTCGCCGGACCCGTCGGACTCCGCCGGTTCCTCCCCCGCCGGGCGGCCCGGATGGGCCCCCTTGGCCTGCCGGAGACTGCTCCGCAGCGCCTCCATCAGGTCGATCACGTTGTCCGGCGCCTCCCCCGGCTCCTCCTCGTGCGGCACCTCGACACCCTGCAGCCTGGCCTCGATGACCTGCTGGAGCGCCTGCTGGTAGTCGTCGTGGAGCTGGGCGAGGTCGAAGTCCTCGGAGAGGGTCTCCATCAGCGAGCGCGCCATCTTCAGTTCCTGCGGCCGGACGGAGACGTCCTCCTCCGGCGCGATGCCCGCGGCCGGGCGGACCTCGTCCGGCCAGATGCAGGTCTGGAGCACCAGCGTGCCGTCGTGCACCCGCAGCACGGCCGGGGACTCCCTGGTGCGCAGCGCGATCTTGGTGACGGCGATCTGCCCGGACTCGACCAGCGCGTCGCGGAGCAGCGCGTACGGCTTGGCGGCGGCCTTGTCGGCGACGCCGACGTAGTACGCCTTGGAGAACATCAGCGGGTCGATCTCGGCCGCGTCCACGAAGGCCAGCACGTCGATGATCTTCTTGCTGGGCAGCGGGAGGTCCGCGAGGTCCTCGTCCGTGAGGGTGACGGTCCGGCCGTCCGGGGACTCGTAGCCCTTGGCGATCTCCGCGTACGGGACCTCCTTGGCCTCCTGCTCGCAGTACCGCTTCATCCGCACCCGGCCGCCGTCCTTGGCGTGCACCTGGTGCAGCGGGACGTCGTGCTCCTGGGTCGCGGAGTACAGGTGGACGGGGATGGAGACCAGGCCGAAGCTGATCGTCCCCTTCCAGGTGGTCTGCATGGGGTCGCTCCTTCCCGGAGCCGTCCCGGCGGGGTTCCCGCTGCCCGGAGCGTCCCGCCCCGGAACCTCCACTCTGCCCGGGTTCGCCCCGATCGGCCACAGGATCCCGTCCGGCCCGCCCGGCGCGCGGTCCGGGCGGCCCGCACCGCCGGTCCGGGCGGACAATGGCGGCGGGACGGAGGTGGTGCCCGATGCGGAGCACCGGAGCGGCCCCGCCGCCCGCCGCGACCACGTACCGGGTGGCCTACGCGGTGGCCGGCACGGACGGCGTACGGCGGGCGGAGGTCACCGTCGTGCCCGGGTACTCCCAGGAGAGCGACATCCCGGCGCTCCTCGCCGTCCGCCTCACCGGGGACCGGGCCGACGCCCGGCTGATCACCGTACTCGCGCTGTCGGCCGACTGACCCGTACCGCCGAAGGGAGCAGCGGCGCGCCTCCCCACCGGGCAGGCGGGGTTCCGACGACGGACCCTGAGGTTTGTCGCATCCGGCGCGCCCCGCTGCCGCTCCCCCGCGGCCGCCCCGCGCGGCGGACCCATCCCCGGGAGAGCCCATGACGCCGCCCCACCGGGCCGCCGCCCCCAGCGCACCCGCCGAGGCCCACCGCGGCCTGCTCCGCCGGACCGGCGAGTGGTGCGCCCGGCACGCCGTCCTCGTGATCGTCCTCTGGCTGGCGGTCCTCGCCTGCGTCCAGATCGCCAACCGGACCGTCGGGGGCACCTACTCCGACGACTTCACGCTGCCCGGCAGCCAGTCCCAGCAGGGCCGGGACGTCCTCCAGGCGCACGAGCCCGCGGTCGGCGGCACCGCCGCCCAGATCGTCCTGAACGACGCCCAGCCGCTGACCGGCTTCGAGCCGCAGCTCACCCAGTCGATCACCGCGCTGCAGCAGCTGCCGCACGTGCTGTCCGTGCAGAGCCCGCTTCCGCCGGCCGGACAGCCCGCGCCGCCGGGCGGGCCGCTGTCGGCGAACGGCCTCACGGGGTACATCACCGTCCGTTTCGACGCCAACCCCACGACGCTCGGCGACTCCTACCTGGACGAGGTGGACGCCGCCGTCGCGCCGCTGCGGGCCGCCGGGGTGGACGTGGAGTACGGCGGTCCGCTCGGCGAGCTGGCCCGGCCGGCCCCGGACGACCGGACCAGCGAGGCGATCGGCTTCGCGGTCGCGGTCGTGGTGCTGCTGATCGGCTTCGGCAGCGTCATCGCGGCCGGGGTCCCGCTCGTCACCGCGCTGATCGGCGCGGTGGTGGGCCTGGGCCTGCTCGGTCTGCTGGCGGCCCTGTCCACCTTCGCGACCGTCGCGCCGACGCTGGCCACGATGATCGGGCTGGGCGTCGGCATCGACTACGCGCTGTTCCTGCTCACCCGGCACCGGCAGAACCTGATGGACGGTCACGACCCGGTGGCCTCCGCCGGGCAGGCGGTCGCCACCAGCGGGCGCGCGGTCCTGGTCTCCGGCTGCACGGTGGTCATCGCCCTGACCGGTCTGTCGGTCTCCGGGATCACCTTCATCGCCAAGCTGGGCGTCGCGGCGGCGGTGACCGTGGTCTCG
Source organism: Kitasatospora sp. NPDC042419 (assembly GCF_056437345.1). Lineage (NCBI taxonomy): Bacteria > Bacillati > Actinomycetota > Actinomycetes > Kitasatosporales > Streptomycetaceae > Kitasatospora > Kitasatospora sp. NPDC042419. The sequence goes on along the minus strand of NZ_JBWKAW010000006.1, from coordinate 216,982 downwards.
GCCGTGCTGGGCGCCCTCACCCTGCTGCCCGCCCTGATGGGGCTGATCGGGCGGCGGATGGACCGCTACCACGTGCGGCGGCCGATCGCGGAGACCGGGTCCGCGCCGGGCGAGGAGGTCACCGGGAGCTGGCACCGCTACGCCCAGCGGGTGGAACGGCGGCCGTGGTGGTTCCTGGCCGGCGGCCTGGTCGCGATCGCCGTCCTGGCGATCCCGGTGTTCTCGATCCGGCTGGGGCACATCGACGACGGCGCCGACCCGACCACGTTCACCGACCGGCGGGCCTTCGACCTGATGTCGGCGGCCTTCGGGCCCGGCTCCAACGGCCCGCTCACCGTGGTGGTGGACCAGAGCCCGGTGCCGACCGGGGACCGGCCCGGGTTGCAGAGCGCCGTCCAGCAGGCGCTGACCGGGCTGCCGGGAGCGGCCAGCGTCAGCCCGCTCCAGCCCAGCCAGGACGGCGCGATCCTGGTGTCCACCGTGATCCCGGCGCAGCGGCCGCAGGACGAGAGCACCACCGACCTGGTCAACCGGCTCACCGAAACCGTGCTCCCGCAGTCCGTGGCGGGGACGGGCGCCAAGACGTACGTCACCGGGAACACCGCCGCGCAGGTGGACTTCCTGGACATCGTGTCCAGCCGGCTGCCGTGGATCATCGCGGTGGTGGTGGGGCTCGCCTTCCTGATCATCCTGGTGGTGTTCCGGGGCCTGCTGGTCGCGGTGAAGGCCGCCGTCCTCAACCTGATCTCGATCGCCGCGTCCTACGGCGTCCTGGTGGCGGTCTTCCAGTGGGGCTGGGGCGGTCCGGCGCTCGGTGTCTCGGGCACCGTGCCGATCGAGAGCTACGTGCCGATGATGATGTTCGCGATCGTCTTCGGGCTGAGCATGGACTACGAGATCTTCCTGCTCTCCCGGGTGCACGAGGCCTGGCTGCGCACCGGCGACAGCCGGGCGGGCGTGGCGCACGCGCTGGAGATCACGGCGCGGGTGATCAGCTGCGCGGCGCTGATCATGGTCAGCGTGTTCGCCGCGTTCATCGTCAGCGACAACATCGTGATCAAGATGATGGGCCTGGGCCTCGCGGTGAGCGTCCTGGTCGACGCCACCATCGTCCGGCTGCTGCTGGTGCCGGCGGTCATGACGCTGCTCGGCCCGGCCGCGTGGTGGACGCCCCGGTTCCTCGACCGGATCCTCCCGCACATCGACACCGAGGGTGAGGGCGAGCAGGTCTGACCCGGCCCGGTCTCCCGGATGCCCGGGCGTCCGCGTGGCCGTCCGGGCATCCGTCCGTCCGGGGGGTCCGTCCGGGGGCGGGCTCAGGCCCGGAGCGAGGCGAGCGTGACGATGGTGATGTCGGACGGCGCGCCCACCCGGACCGGCGGCCCCCAGGCACCCGCGCCCCGCGTCACGTAGAGCTGGGTGTCGCCGTACCGCTCCAGCCCCGCGACGGTGGGGTTGGCCAGCTCGGCGATGAAGTTGCCCGGCCAGAGCTGGCCGCCGTGGGTGTGGCCGGAGAGCTGGAGGTCGACGCCGTGCCGGACGGCGTCGTGGATGGTGACCGGCTGGTGGGACAGCAGGACGGAGGCGCGGGCCCGGTCGCGGTCGCCGAGCGCCCTGCCGAAGTCCGGGCCGTCCCCGTCCTTGTCGCCGGCGATGTCGTTGACCCCGGCCAGGTCGAAGCCGCCCAGCTCGACCCGGGCGTTCTGCAGCGGGTGGACGCCCAGCTCGCGGACGAAGTCCACCCAGGGTGCGGCGCCGGAGAAGTACTCGTGGTTGCCGGTGACGAAGAACGCCCCGTCGCGGGCCCGCAGCTGCGCCAACGGCTCGGCGTCCCGTCCGAGTTCGGCCACGCTGCCGTCCACCAGGTCGCCGACGATCGCGATCAGGTCGGGCTGGGCGCCGTTGATGGTGTCGACGATCCGCTGGGTGTGGGCGCGGCCGAGGATCGGGCCGAGGTGGATGTCGCTGACCACGGCGATCCGGTAGCCGTGCGCCCGGGCGGGCAGCTTGGCGAGCGGCACGGTCACCTGCTTGAGCCGCGGTCCGCGCAGGACGCCGTAGGCGCCGGTGCCGACCACGGCGGCCGCCGCGCCCGAGGCGCCGAGCGCGACCGCCCGGGCCACGAAGAGCCGCCGCTCGGGCGAGGGCGCCGAGGGTGCCGAAGGTGTCGAGGGTGCCGAGGGCTTCGGCAGCACGTCGACCGCCGCCGCCGGAGCGTCCGGGGCCGATCCGGACCGGGGCACGGACCGGGGTTCGGACCGGGGTTCGGATCCGGACTCCGTCCCGGGTTCGGACCCGAGCTCCGGCTCGGACCCCGCCCCCGGTTCCGGGCCCGCCGCGGGCGCCTTCCGGCGCGTCGGCAGGCGGAGCAGCAGCGGCCGGACGGCCTCGCCGACGCCGAGCGCCAGCAGCAGGTACAGCAGCACCGCCAGCCAGAGGTACCCCGGCCAGGCCAGCCACCGTTGCACGGACATCGGGAACGCCCGCCCACCGACGAGCGCGCCGACGGCGAGCAGCGGCAGGACGACGGCGAGCACCGTACCGGTCCGGCGCCACCACCCTCCCGGCGCGGAGACGTCGCGCACCAGGCGGCGCCAGAGGTACCGGTGGGCGAGGGCCAGGACGGCCAGGGCGAAGAGGATGCCGAACACCACGAGCACGATCATCACGCGGCCAGTATGGACGGCCGCCCGACGCACCCGGCGGGCGGGCCGCCGGCTGCCCCCTCACACCCCCGGTGACCTGGTGCTGCGTCAGATTTGAGCTTTCAGCGCCACCTCTTCACCCACTCTGACCTGGCCTTTCATGTCCGCTGAGCGAACAGTTATCGGAGCGTTGTTCCGATACCCGGAGGTAGAAGTTAGGTTGCACCGCAATGCGCGGATCCGTCCCCCACCCTCAGGCGTACGAGCCGAGGGTCAGGCCGCGCTGGAAAGGCAAAGGGCACCCTCAGATGAGTGCGGAAACCACCACCTCGGCCGGATCGCCCCCGGTCGACGCCTCCGCGAACGGCAGCACCCCGCAGCAGCCCGGTCACGGTGGCGACGGCCACCTGAAGGCCGGTCTCAAGAACCGCCACCTGTCGATGATCGCCATCGGCGGCGTCATCGGCGCCGGCCTGTTCGTCGGCTCGGGCGCGGGCATCGCCTCGACCGGCCCCGGCATCCTGCTCTCCTACGCGCTGGCCGGCGTCCTGGTCGTGCTGGTCATGCGGATGCTCGGCGAGATGGCCGCGGCCGACCCGCAGAGCGGCTCCTTCTCGGCGTACGCGGACCGGGCGCTCGGCCGCTGGGCCGGGTTCTCGATCGGCTGGCTCTACTGGTTCTTCTGGGTCGTGGTGCTGGCCGTCGAGGCCACCGCCGGCGCGAAGATCCTCAACAGCTGGATGCCCGGCGTGCCCCAGTGGGCGTTCGCCCTGATCGTGATGGCCGTGCTCACCGCGACCAACCTGGGCTCGGTCGCCTCCTACGGCGAGTTCGAGTTCTGGTTCGCCGGGATCAAGGTGGTGGCGATCGCCGCCTTCCTGGTGATCGGCACGCTGGCCGTGTTCGGCCTGCTGCCCGGCACCCACGCCGTCGGCACTGAGAACCTGACCGGCCACGGAGGCTTCCTGCCACACGGCGTGGGCGCGGTCTTCACCGGCATGCTCACCGTCGTCTTCGCCTTCATGGGCAGCGAGATCGTCACCCTGGCCGCCGGCGAGTCCGAGGACCCGGAGAAGGCGGTCAGCAAGGCCACCAACAGCGTGATCTGGCGGATCGGCGTCTTCTACCTGGGCTCGATCCTGCTCGTCGTGACCCTGCTCCCGTGGGACTCCGCCGCGGTCAAGGGCAGCCCGTACGTCGCGGTGCTGGAGCACATCGGCATCCCGGGCGCCGGCCGGGTGATGGACGTGATCGTGCTGACCGCCGTGCTCTCCTGCCTGAACTCGGGCATGTACACCGCCTCCCGGATGGCCTTCTCGCTCGGACAGCGCGGCGACGCGCCGAAGGCCTTCGCCTCGGTGACCAAGCGCGGCGTACCGCGGGTGGCGATCCTGTCCTCGGTGGTGTTCGGCTTCGTCGCCGTCTTCTTCAACTACACCTCCCCCGACACGGTCTTCTCCTTCCTGCTCAACTCCTCCGGCGCGGTGGCGCTCTTCGTCTGGCTGGTGATCTGCTTCTCCCAGCTGCGGATGCGCCGGATCATCGAGCGCGAGATGCCGGAGCGGCTGACCGTCCGGATGTGGCTGTACCCGTACCTCACCTGGACCGCGATCGGCATGATCGGCTTCGTGATGGCGTACATGTTCACCGACGCCGACGGGCGGAAGCAGATGTACCTGTCGCTGGTCGCCGCGGCCATCGTGCTGACGGCGTCGGCCGTGGTGGGCCGCCGGCGGCGGGCCGCGGCGGTGTCCTCGGCCTCCTGAGCCGGGGCGCGCCGCCCGCGAACCACCGGGCCCGGGAGCCGTTGCGGAGGCTCCCGGGCCCGGTGCCGTTCTCCCGCACCCGGCTTCCCTCGCCCGGCTTCCCGCGCCCGCTCGCCGCACCGGCTTTCCGCACCCCGCTTCCCGCGGCCCCGCCGGCGGGGTCCGTCGACGAGCCCCTCCGCCCCCCCCGGCCCCGTCCGACCTCGTCCGACCTCGTTCCGTTCCGTTCCGTGACAGGACGGATATGACCCGCTGACGCACCACCGCCTACCCTTCCCCTCATGCGAGATCTTGCAGCGGGGATGGGGTACCTGGCCAAGGGCCAGAAGTGGGTGGGGCGGCACGGCCGCTGGTGGGCGTTCGGGATGATCCCGGCGCTGATCACCCTGGTCGGTTACGCGGTGGCGCTGTTCTTCCTGAGCGGCTGGGCGGGCGACATCGCGGACTGGGCGACCCCGTTCGCCGACGACTGGGGCTCGCCGTGGCAGGGCCTGCTCCGCACCGCGCTGGCCGCGATCGTCTTCGTCGGCGGCCTGATGATCTCCGTCCTCACCTTCACGGCGGTCACGCTGCTGGTCGGCCAGCCCTTCTACGAGGAGCTCTGCGAGAAGGTCGACGAGACCGAGGGCGGCGCGCCGACCCCGCCGGACACGCCGCTCTGGCGCGAGCTGCTGGTCTCGGCCCGGGACAGCCTCTACGTACTGGTCCGCGCGGCCGGGTTCGGCGTCCTGTTGTTCGCCGGCGGGTTCATCCCGGTGATCGGGCAGACGGTGGTCCCCGTGCTGGGCTTCCTGGTCTCCGGCTTCTTCCTCACGGTCGAGCTGACGTCGGTCGCCCTGCAGCGGCGCGGGGTGCCGCAGCCCGAGCGGATCCGACTGCTGCGCTCCCGGCTCGGCCTGGCGTTCGGCTTCGGGGTGCCGCTGGTGCTGGCCTTCCTGGTCCCGCTCGTCACGGTGGTCGCCATGCCGGGCGCGGTCGCCGGGGCCACGCTGCTGGCCCGCGACCTGGTGCCGGTCGAGGAGCAGCCGGACGGTGAGGACGGCGACGAGGACGACACCGCCTCCGCCGCCGAATCCGTCCCCGACCTGCCCGGGTACGACGCGCAGGGGCCCGTGCCGGGCAACCCGTACGCGAGTGCCCCGCCGCGGCCCGCCGAGCAGAACCCGTACCGGAGCTCCTGACCCGGCGGCCTGCGGGATCCGCCCGGCCCGGGCCCGGCGGCCGGACGCTCGGCCGGGCGGACCGGCCGGGCACCCCGGCGGCCCCGGCGACCCGGGTGACCCCGGTGCCCCGGGTGAGCGTTCCGTCACCCTGCGTCCAACACCGCCCCGTCCGGGTGTGAGGCCGCCCACAGGGGTTTACGGATCTACTGCCGCCGATAGTGGACGACCCCCGGGCGGCCGGGTCCGCCGACCGTTCGGCACGCCGCCCCGACCGGACCGGCGGACACCGACCAACCACGCCCGGCCGGAAGAACACAGGCGGCAGGCGCGTTCGAGCCTTTCGTTCGTCGACGATCCGGTCGATCCGCCCCGGCAATTCACCAAAACGGACAAATCACCATGAAGCGCCCGCCATCGGCCGGGCGCTTCGCCGTTTCGCGCCCCGCGCCCACTACCGCCCGTAGTACCCCGCGCCTTTGCCGCCCGTGCCGGGCTCTGCCAAGAATGGCCCGTCGCCAGGCAGCGCGGATCGGTCCCCCGCCGCGCATCCCGCCCGCCCCGCACCGCCACCGGGGCATCAGGCCCTCCGGTACTCCACCGCGGGCCGCTCACCCGAGCAGGCCCCGTGCGACGCCCGGCAACCGTGCCACCGCCCGACCGGCGAACCGGCACGCCCCGACGGCCACCGACGGCCCTGACGGCTCCCCGACGGAAAAGGATTGTCCGCTCCATGCAGCTCAGCCATGCCCGCCGCAACTCGCTGATCACCGGCATCGCCACCCTCGTGGTGGCGAGCGCGGCCACCGCCGCCCTCGCCATCCCGGAGAGCGGCACCGCCGTCGCCGAGGCCGTCGCCCCGGTGGCCGCCGTCTCGGCGGACGGTCAGCCGGTCGCCGACCAGGCGCAGGCCGACGCTGCCGCCGCCCAGGCCGCGGCGGACGCCCAGGCGCAGGCCCAGGCCCAGGCGCAGGCGCAGGCACAGGCGCAGGCGCAGGCACAGGCCGAGGCCGACGCCGCTGCTGCCGCCGCTCAGGCGCAGGCTCAGGCCGAGGCGAAGGCCCAGGCGGATGCCAAGGCCAAGGCCGACGCCGCCGCCTCCCGCTCGCAGGAGCGCTCGGCGCTGAACAGCAAGCCGGTCTACTCCGGCAGCCCGCGTGAGATCGCCGCCCAGATCGTCCCGGCCGGCCAGCTCCAGTGCTTCAGCAACATCGTGTCCCGCGAGAGCAGCTGGAACGTCACCGCCACCAACGCGTCCTCCGGCGCGTACGGCCTGGTCCAGGCCCTGCCCGCCTCCAAGATGGCCTCGGCCGGCTCAGACTGGCGCACCAACCCGGCCACCCAGATCAAGTGGGGCCTCAACTACATGAACTCCCGCTACGGCAGCCCGTGCGGCGCCTGGGCCTTCTGGCAGTCGCACCACTGGTACTGAGCCGGCCCCGGTACCCCCGGCCCCGGCGCCCCCGGTACGCCCCGAGCCCGCAGGCACCCGCCTGCGGGCTCGGCCGCGTCTCCCGTCCCCCGGCACCGCCCCCGGGCGTACGCCCCGTCCGGGCTCCGGGGCGACGGAGCGGCGCCCCCGCCCGCGCGGCCGCGGCGTGTGCGGCACCGGCCCCGCGCCCGGGGTCTGTGCCGCGGCCGCTGTCGGGCCTACGCTGGTCGCCATGCCCTCCTACGGTGAGCAACTCTCGGAGCAGGTGGCAGCCGAACTGCGCGAGCGGATCCACTCCGGCGCGTACCCTCCCGGAATGCGGCTACCGGGCCGCGGCCTCCTGGCCCGCCACTTCGACGTCGCCGACGAGGTCGTGGAGGACGGGCTCCGGATCCTGCGGGAGGAAGGACTCGTCGCCGACCGCGCGACCAGCCAGTTCGTGACCGGTCGCGGAGCGCCGCCGCCGGCGGCATGACCCGCAACCCGCGGCGGCGCCCCCGTCCGCGGCAGACCCCACGGCACTGTCACCCGGGCACGGCGGGCGCAGGCGGCCGGTAGCCACCTCGGGGCCGCCGCCCACCGCCGCCCGCCGTCCCCGCCGCACCGTCCCCTTCCGGCCGGTGGCGACCCGGCGGCCCCGCGGGCTCAGCCCCGACCGCCGCCGCCCCGGCCCGCCACCGGCCGCCCCCACAGGGCATGGCGCAGCAGCGGCAGATGCGTGCGCGCGATTTCATCGGCGGACAGGGAGGCGAGCGGCTGGAGGCTCAGGACGTACCGGGCCATGATCAGTCCCGCCAGCTGGGTGCCGAAGACACAGGCGCGCCGCCGGGCGTCCGCACCGCCGATCCGGGCCGCGATCCGGTCCACCATCTCGCGCTGGAGCACCTCGGTGACCAGCAGCGCGACCTGCGGGTCCTGCGCGGCGCCGCCGATCATGGCCCGCAGCGGTCCGGCGCTCTCGGGTGCGTCCCAGACCCCGAGCAGCAGCCGCAGCGCCCGCTCGGGGAAGGTCTCCAGCTCCCCCTCCAGCGCCTCCGCGAGCAGCACCGCCGGGTTGCCGGCCAGCGCGAGCGCGTCCCCGAACAGGCCCTTCTTGGAGCCGAAGTAGTAGCTGACCAGGGCGAGGTCCACGCCCGCCTCGGCGGCGACCGACCGGAGGGTGACGGCGTGGTACCCCTCCGCCAGGAACCGCCGGCGGGCGACGGCCAGGATCTGCGCGCGGGTGTCGGGGCTGCCGGTCCGCCGGCCCCGCCTCGCAGGCTGGTCCACCGCTTTATTCATCATGGTTGAAATGCTAGCCGCGGCGAGCCCACGCTGGCCCCCGGTACGCACCCGCGTGCCAGGGCCAGACGGGCCCAGGGCCACAGGAAGAAGAAGCGCCATGACCACCGCCGCGCCCCCGGACCGGGCCGCCGCCACCGGACCGGCCGTCCGCCACCGCGCCGTCCTGCTCGTCACCTGCCTCGCGCTGGCCACCGTGGTCGCCGCCATGGCCTCGCTCAACGTGGCACTGCCGGACATCGCGCGGGCGACCCACGGCAGCCAGACCCAGCTGTCCTGGATCATCGACGCCTACAGCCTGGTGTTCGCCGCCCTGCTGCTGCCGGCCGGCGCGTTCGGGGACCGCTTCGGCCGTCGGCGGGCGCTGCTGGTCGGCCTGACGCTGTTCGGCGGCGCCTCCGGACTCGCCGCGCTGAGCACCGACCCGAACGCGCTGATCGTGCTGCGCGGCGTCCTCGGCGTCGGAGCGGCGCTGGTCATGCCGGCCACCCTGTCGACCATCACCGGTACCTTCCCGCCCGCCGAGCGGGCCCGGGGCGTCGCCGCCTGGGCGGCCGTCGCCGGTGCGGCGGCGGTGCTCGGGCTGTTCGCCTCCGGGACGCTGCTGGAGCTGTGGCCCTGGCCGTCGGTGTTCGTGCTCAACGTGGTGCTGGCGGTGCTCGCCCTCGCGGGCACCCTGCTGTTCGTCCCGGAGTCCGCCGACCCGGACGCGCCCCGGCTGGACGCGGGCGGGGCGCTGCTGGCCGTGACCGGTCTGGGCACCCTGGTGTACGCGGTGATCGAGGCCCCGACCCGGGGCTGGGGGGACCCGCTGACCCTCGGCGGGGTGGCCGCCGGGCTGGCGGTGCTGGGCGGGTTCGTGCGCTGGGAGCTGCGCCGGCGCCACCCGCTGCTGGATCCCAGGCTGTTCCGCGAGCGCCGGTTCGCGGCCGGCACGCTGTCGATCACCTGCCAGTTCTTCGCCTTCTTCGGCTTCCTCTTCGTGATCATGCAGTACTTCCAGCTGGTCCGGGGCCGGAGCGCCCTGATGGCGGCCGTCGGCCTGGTGCCGATGGCGCTGGGGATGATGCCGGCGGCCCGGCTCAGCCCGCGGCTGACCGTCCGGTTCGGCGCCCGTGGTCCGTGGGTGGCGGGTCTGCTGCTGATCTCCGCGTCGTTGGCGGCGCTCGGGCTGCTGGGCACCGGCAGCCCGGCGTGGCAGCTCGCGGCGGTCCTGTTCCCGCTCGGCCTGGGCGCCGGTCTGGCCATGACGCCCGCGACCACGGCCATCACCGACGCCCTCCCGCCGTCCCTGCAGAACGTCGGCTCGGCGATGAACGACCTGTCCCGCGAGCTGGGCGGCGCGCTCGGCATCGCCGTCCTCGGCAGCGTGCTCGGCGCCGCGTACCGGAGCCGGGTGGACGTCACCGGGCTGCCCCCGCAGCTCGCCGACGCGGCCCGGTCCTCGCTGGCCGCCGCCTCCCGGCTCGGCGGCCCGGTCGCCGACCAGGCGCGCACGGCGTTCGTCGAGGCCATGCGGCTCACCCTGCTGACCGGGGCGGGCGTGGTCGCCCTGGCCGCCGTCGCGGTGGCACTGCTGCTGCGCCGGCGGCCGGCCGGCCCCGCGTCCTGACGCCGGTTCCGCCCCCGCCGGGGCGCGCTCCACGGCAGGGCGCGCTCCCGGGCGGGGCCGGGTGCGCCGCCCGCCCAGGACTGTCCGAAATTCGCTGGCCGAGCGCGGCCGGAGCCCGGAAGAGTGGCCGCATGGACCATGTGACGCTCTCGGACGGCGTCGTCACCCTGTCGCCCTTCCGGGCGGACGACATCGACGCGCATCTCGCCGGGGAGGACGAGCAGCTGGTGCGCTGGCTCAGCGGCGCACCGAGCACCCGGGCCGCCACCGAGGCCTACGTGCGGCGGTGCGACGTGCAGTGGGCGACCGGCGGGCCGGCCCGGGTCTTCGGGATCCGCACCGGCCCCGGGCCGTCCCTCGCCGGCACGATCGACCTGCGCTTCGCGCTCCCCGGCCTCGGCCCCGGACAGGTCAACATCGCCTACGGCCTCTATCCGGACTGGCGCGGCCGCGGCCTGGCGACCCGCGCCGTCCACCTGGTCTGCGCGTACGCGTCGGGCGAGGGGGCGGCGCAGGGCGTGATCCGGGTGGCACCTGGGAACCGCGCCTCGGCCGCCGTCGCCCGGCGGGCGGGGTTCCGGTTCACGGAGCCGGTGGCCGAACCCGACGGCAGCCTCCTGGACCGGTACCTCCGTGACCTGGTGCCCGCCGCCGTGCGCTGACTCCGCCCTGCGCTGACCCCGCCGCGTCCTGACGTGGACGCGCCCGGAGCAGCCGGTGAAGATATGGCGCACGCCCGTACGATTTGACGGGTAATGGTCAGAATTACGGGCCGTCAGGGCTTTGCCACCGTTCGCAGACGCTCCTACGCTCCGGCCTCATGCCCTCACCCCTGATCAGCGTCGTGCTCCCCGCCCACGACCAGCAGAAACAGTTGGCGGACTGTCTGGACTCACTGCTCGCCCAGTCCTTCCGCGACTTCGAGGTCGTGGTGGTCGCGGACCGCTCCCCCGAGTCCCCCGCCGCGCTCGCCGACACCTACGCGGCCCGGTACCCCCAGGTCTCCGTGCTCCACCTCGACGCCGCGGTCGGCGTCGGGGTCGCCCGCAACGCCGGCGCCGCCCGCGCCCACGGCGAGTACCTGCTCTTCCTGGACGCCGACCACCTGCTCCCCCCGGACTCCTTCCGGTCCCTGGCCGACCGCCTCGACCGGACCGGACCGGTGGACGTGCTGCTGTTCGGGCACACCCGGCGGCACGCGGGCCGGGACTGGCCGGGCGGCGCCGAGGCACTGCTGACCGGCGCCGGCCCCGAGGCCCTCGGCCCGCTGGACCGCCCGGAGCTGCTGGGCGCACCCGCCCTGGCCTGGGACCGGCTGCTGCGCCGCGGGCACTGGCGGGAGCAGGACCTCGCCTTCCCCGACGGCATGTACGAGGAGATCCCGCTGGTCCACCGGGCGATGCTGACCGCCGCGCGGATCGCGGTGCTGCCGCAGGTCTGCGTGCAGCTGCGCCGCCGGGAGACCGTCCACCCGGCCGGCTCGCCGGGCAGCAGCCGGTTCGACCTCTTCGACCAGTACGAGCGCTCCTTCGCCGAGCTGGACGAGCTGCCGGCCGGGCCCGGGGCGGACGCCGTCCGGGACGCCGTGTTCACCAGGATGGTCCGGCACTACCTGTTCGTCTTCGACCTGGCCGGCTGCGTCTCCCGGGCCGAGCGGCCGCAGTTCTTCCACCGGGCGGCCGAGCACCACCGCCGGTTCCAGCCGCCCGGCCACCGGCGGCCCGCGGGCCGGGAGGGCGTCAAGTTCTCCCTGCTGGCCGGCGGCGCCTACCCGGCGTTCGAGATGGCCAAGCTGTCGCACATCGCCCGCGGCACCCTCACCGGCCGGCGGTAGCCGGAACCCCCGGAGCCCCGTGCGGGCCGCACCCCCCGGGGGCCGCGGCCCGCACCCTCGCGGGGCGCGCCGTCAGATCGGCTGGACCTCCACGCCGTGCGGCTTCGCCAGGTCACCGAGGATCATCACCAGGTCCTCCGGATCGGAGGTCAGGATCCGCACCGGCCCGGGGAGTGAGAGGGCCGTGGCGGCCACGATCGCGTCGATGGCGTACTTGTGCCCGTGCGCGTCGGAGAGCTCGGCGAGCAGGTCCGAGGCCCTGACCGAGATGTCCTTGGTGACGGGCTCGACGACCACCGTACTGACCGCGTGATCGAACCGCGCCCTGTGCTTCGTCCTCGGATTGCGCGCCTCGACCAGGGTCACCGCACTGACCACCACCTGGGTGCCCTGGTCCGCCGCCACCTTGATCATTGCGGCCGTCGCGCGGTCCTGGACGATCAGCTTGTGGAAGCCCTGGCAGTCCAGGAGAAGGGTCCGCGTCCGGGTCACTCGCCCGGCTCCCTGGCGGGCACGGTCCGGACAGGACCGTTCAGCAGGGCTTCGGCGGCGGCCAGTTCCCCTTCGGTGAAGTCACCGAACTCCTGCTCGTGGGCCGCGGCGTAGGCGAGCAGGTTCTCGCGCTCGATCTCACGCTGCACGGCGCGTTCGAGGAAGGAGGAGAAGCCCCGCTTGCCCACCCTCGCGCGGACCGCGTCGATGGTCCCCTGGTGCAGGGAGGCACTGACCGTCGCCGTCGGGCCGGCGCCCGGGTCCAGCGCCGGCAGATGCGCCTGCCCGACCCTGAGGTTCCGGAAGACCCGGGTGGGGTCCGGGTGCGGAGTGCCCGGGCCCGTCGGAAGGGACAGTCCTGCCAACGCTCTGGAGAGGTCCCCGGCAGACGCCCTGGACAGGTCGTCGAGCCGGGAACGAGCCTCCGCACTCATCCCGGCCAGCCGATCGGCGATGAGCGCCCGGAGGGCGTCCAGGACCTCCGGGTTCCGGGCCGGAGCGGCTACCGGCACCGCTCGGCACACCATCGCGACCATCCGGTCCACCTCCGCGTCACCGGAGGTGAACCGTGGCGGGTGGGAGTCCCGCAGCCGGTCGGCACTCTCGATCAGGCCCTCGGCGTCGCCGGCGGCGGCGAGGGCCAGGTACTGGGACTCGGCGAGGAACGCGTACACCGCGGCGGTGTCCAGGACGATCCCGCCCGCGGGTTCAGCCGTCTCTGTCATGGAACCGACTCTAATAGAACTTCTATGAGTGGGGGCGTGAAGCCCCGGTTCCGGGGGCGTACGGGTCGGACGTGCGCCGTGCCGCCGTCGGCGGCGAAGGCGGCACCACCGCCCCGGCCGTTCCACCGGCCGTTCCATCGGCCGTCACATCGGCCGGTCCACCGGCATGGGCGGTACCGCGCGGCCGGGCCCTGCTGCGATGATCGGCGGGTAGCCCCCGTCGCCGCCGTCGCCCCCGTCACCGCCCGGGAGGACCCGTGAGCCGCCCCTCCACCGCACCCGGTGCCGACCTCGCCCGCGAACTGGCCGCCGTCCTGCGCGGCGAGGTCCGCTTCGGTGCCGCCGAGCGGACCGTCTACAGCCACGACGCCTCCAACTACCGCCACCTGCCGCTCGGCGTGGTCAAACCGGCCGACCTCGACGACGTGCGCACGGCGCTCGCGCTCTGCCGCGCGTACGGGGTGCCGGTCGTGCCGCGCGGGGCGGGCACGAGCATCGGCGGACAGGCGATCGGCCCGGGCGCGGTGGTGTTCGACTTCCGCCGCCACCTCGGCGCCGTCCACGCCGTGGACCCGGAGCGCCGCACCGCCCGGGTGGAGCCGGGGGCGGTGCTGGACGACCTCCAGCGCGCCGCCCGCCCGTACGGGCTGCGGTTCGGGCCGGACCCGTCCACGCACAGCCGGTGCACGCTCGGCGGCATGATCGGCAACGACTCCTGCGGCGCGCACTCGGTGGTCTGGGGCCGGACCTCCGACAACGTCGAGTCACTGGACGTCCTGCTCGCCGACGGCACCGAACTCACCGTCGGCGGCGGCCTCGGCGCCGCCGAACGCGCCGCGCTCCGCGCCCTTCCCGGCCCGGTCGGCCGTCTCCACACCCGGCTCCAGGAGTTCACCGAACGCCACCTGGCCACCATCCGCCAGGGCATGCCCGACCTGCCGCGCCGCACCTCCGGCTACCCGTTGGACGCCCTGCTGCCCGAGCGCGGCCACCACCTCGCCCGCGCGCTGACCGGCACCGAGGGCACCTGCGCGCTGCTGCTCGGAGCCACCGTCAAGCTGGTCGAGGAGCCGAGGGCCCGCGCCCTGGTGGTGGCCGGCTACCCCGACGAGACCGCCGCCGCCGACGCCGTCCCGGCCCTGCTGCCGCTCGGCCCGCTCACCGTCGAGGGCATGGCCGCCGACCTGATCGCCGCGCTGCTCGCGGCCGGCCCCCGCCCGCCGGCCCTCGACCGGCTGCCGGACGGCGCCTGCTGGCTCTTCCTGGAGACCGGCGGCGCGACGCCCGCCGAGGCACTGGACGCCGCCCGCCGGCTCGCCGACGCGGTGCGGCGCGAACGCACCGCGGCCGTCTCCGTGGTCACCGACCCGGCCGAACAGAAGCAGCTGTGGGGCGTGCGCGAGGCGGGCGCCGGCATCGTCACCCGGCTGCCCGGAGGGGGTGAGGCCTGGCCCGGCTGGGAGGACTCGGCCGTCCCGCCGGAGCGGCTCGGCGACTACCTGCGCGACCTGCGCGCGCTGCTGCGCCGGCACAGCCTGCGCGGCGTCCCGTACGGTCACTTCGGCGAGGGCTGCGTCCACCTGCGGATCGACTTCCCGCTCACCGAGCCCCAAGGGGTGCTGGTCTTCCGGGAGTTCATGGAGCAGGCGGCCGATCTCGCGGTCTCGTACGGCGGTTCGCTGTCCGGCGAGCACGGCGACGGGCAGGCCCGCTCCGAGCTGCTGCCCCGGATGTACCCGCCCGGGATCATCGCCCTGTTCGGGGAGTTCAAGCGGATCTGGGACCCGGAGAACCTGCTCAACCCGGGCGCCCTGGTCGACCCGCGCCCGCTCGACGCCGACCTCCGGTTCGGCGGCCCGCTGCGCGAACTGCCGCTCGCCCTCCCGTACGAGCAGGACGACGGCAGCCTGGCCAAGGCGGTGCACCGGTGCGTCGGCGTCGCCAAGTGCGTGGACCCGACCACCGGGGTGATGTGCCCGAGCTACATGGCCACCGGCGAGGAACGGCACTCGACCCGCGGCCGGGCCCGGCTGCTCGCCGAGATGCTGCGCGGCGAGGCCGTCCCGGACGGCTGGCGGTCGGCGGAGGTACGCGAGGCGCTGGACCTCTGCCTGGGCTGCAAGGGCTGCGCCAGCGACTGCCCGGTGCACGTCGACATGGCCACCTACCGGACGGAGTTCCTCCACCAGCACTACCGGAACCGGCTGCGGCCCGCCTCGCACTACGCGATGGGCCGGCTGCCGCTCTGGCTGCGCGCCGCCTCCTCGGCCCCCGGCCTGGCCAACCTGGTCGCCCGCTCCCCCGCCGCCGGCCTGCTCAAGCGGCTCGGCGGCATCGACCGGCGCCGGGTGCTCCCCGTCCTCCCGCCGGAGACCTTCACCCGCTGGTACCGCCGGCACCGGGCCGAACACCCCGCCCGGGCCGGCGCACGACCCGTCCTGCTCTGGCCGGACACCTTCTCCGACCACCTCCAGCCGAACGTGCTTCGCGCCGCCGTCGAGGTGCTGGAGCACCTGGGCTTCGACGTCCGACTGCCGGCCGGTCCGGTCTGCTGCGGCCTGACCTGGTACTCCACCGGCCAACTCCCCGCCGCCCGGCGGGTGATGAGGCGCAGCCTGGCCGCGCTGGACGCCACCGGACTGCCCGCCGGCACCCCCGTGGTCGGGATGGACCCGAGCTGCACCGCGACACTGCGCGAGGACGTGCCGCGCCTGCTCGGCGCCGACGGCCGCCCGCTGGCCGAACGGACCCGCACCTTCGCCGAGTTCGTCGACGAGTACGCCCCGGACGCGCCGCTGCCGCAGCTGCCGGTGGCGGCCGTCACGCAGACCCACTGCCACCAGCACGCGGTGCTCGGCAGCGCGGCGGACCGCCGGGTCGAGGCCCGGATGGGCGTCGCCAACCGGGTGCTGGACTCGGGCTGCTGCGGGCTGGCGGGCAACTTCGGCTTCGAGCGCGGCCACTTCGAGATCTCGGTGGCGATCGCCGAACGGGTGCTGCTGCCGGAGGTGCGGGCGGCCTCGCCGGAGACGGTGGTGCTGGCCGACGGCTTCAGCTGCCGCACCCAGATCTCCCAACTCGCCCAGGGGCGCCGGGCCCTGCACCTGGCGGAGCTGATGCAGCGGGCCCTGCGCGAACAGGGCTGACCCCTGCCCCGGCCGGGCGCTCCCCGCCCGGCCGTCCGGGGACGCGCCGCTCGGGCGCGCACGGCGGGCCGGTGAGCCGCCCGCGCGCGCCGGCCACCCCGGCCTCAGCGGGGAAGCCCGCGCCGGTGGGGAAGCCCGCGCCGGCGGGGAGCCGGACCGGCCGCGCCCCGGGGAGCGCGCCGGCGGAGCACGCTCCGCACCACCGCGCACAGCCCGCTGACAGCGCGGCCGGCGCCCGCGACAATGGCGGGATGACGATCACCACCGCCGAGGCGGACGGCATCCTCGCCGACAACTTCGCGCCCTGGGTGCAGGACCTCGGCCTCTCGGTGGCCGCCGCCGGCGAACGCCACGCCGTGCTCCGGCTGCCCTGGTCCGACCGGCTCGCCCGGGAGGGCGGCGCGCTGTCCGGCCAGGCACTGATGGCCGCCGCCGACACCGCCTGCGTGATCGCGGTGTCGGCGGCCCGGGGCGGCTTCGCTCCGGTGACGACCGTCCAGCAGTCCACCAGCTTCCAGCGCGCGGTGATCGGGCGGGACGTCCTGGTGCACGCCCGGATCACCAAGCTGGGCCGCCGGATCGCCTTCCTCGACATCACCCTGACAGCCGACGGCGAGGAGGAGCCGGCCGCCCACGCCACCGCCGTGTACGCGCTGGGCTGACCGCGTCAGCGGAAGGTGCGCGGCGTGAGGTAGTCCGGCACCACCACCCGGCTGCGGGGCGAGGCCTTCCGGACCTCGGCGAGGAACGCGCCCAGATCGGCGTCCGGCTGGACGGGGTTGACCAGCTCGGTCTCGAACCGGTCCCAGTGCACCGGCACCACCGTGCGCGGCTGCCCCAGCGCCTCCAGCAGCCGGGGCACGTACCGGTGGGTGGAGGCGCTGCTCGGCACCGCCACCATCGCGATGTCCGGACGCAGCCCCGCCACCTCCCGCTCGGCGAAGTCGCTGGCCCCCATCAGGAAGGCCGACGGTCCGCCGGCGAAGGAGAGCCGGAAGGCCAGCGTGTCGCCCTCCACCAGGTCTCCGATGGTGGCGGGCGGCCGGTCCGGCACGGAGTGCAGCGTGCCCGGCGCGAAGTACTGCCTCCGGCCGTTGCGGCTGTGCCGGCTGGAGACCGCCTCCACCACCAGGCCGTCGCCGAAGTCCAGCACCTCGCCGCCCCGCACCACCACCAGCTGCCCGGCCGGTACGCCCCAGGCGCGCAGCAGGTGGTAGGTGGTCTCGGTGCCGACCACCGTCGCGCCGGTGGTGCGGGCGATGTGCGGGACGTCGTTGATGTGGTCCCAGTGGCTGTGGCTGACCAGCACCAGCTCCGGCCGCCCGGCGTGCTCGTCCACCAGCCGGGTGTTCACCGTGAGCGCGGTCCGTTCGCTGAACGTCCCGTCGTACAGGCCGGTGTGGAAGCGGGTCAGGTACGGGTCGAAGAGCACGGTGCGGCGGCCGTGGTCGATCCGCCAGCCGGCCGTGCCGAGCCACCGGTACACGGTGTCGGTGGCGGTGGCGGCGTCCGCCGGGGAGGCCGGGGAGGCCGGGGAAACCGGCGAGGCCGGGAACGGCCGGCCGTCGGAGGCGGCGGCCGGTCCGGCGGCGGCCACGGTGGCCAGACCGGCACCGGCCGCGGCGGCCGTGCCCAGGAACGTGCGCCGGTCGAGTCCGGGGTGCTGCATGCGGGGGGAGTCCTCTCCACGGGTACCGCGCGGCCTCGGGCCACGGGTACGGACGGCGAACCGGGCGGCACGCGTACGCCGCGTGCCACCCGTACGATCACCACGCCCCGGACCGGGGGTTCCGGACCGCCGTCGTGAGGATTCCTCGAAGCGCCTCTCCTCAGACGCCCTGCGGCGTCTCCAGCACCTCCTTCGAGTGTGCCGAGTCGTCGTCGGCGCAGACCGCCGTCACGAACTCGGCCACCCTCGCCTGCGGCATCCCGCGCGCGATGTCCGCCTCGCTGATCATCCCGACCAGCTCGTGCTCCGGGTGGTTGATCACCGGCAGCCGGCGCACCCGGTACTGCTCCATCACCCGCAGCACCTGTTCGACGTCCTCGTCCGCCTCCACGGTCATCGGCCGCCCCTCGGCCAGCTCTCCCGCCGTCACCGCCGCCGGGTCGAGGCCCTCCGCGACGCACTTGAGCACGATGTCCCGGTCGGTCACGATGCCCAGCAGCTTCTGCCGCTCCCCGCAGATGGGCAGCGCCCCGACGCCGCGTTCCTTCATGATCCGGGCCGCGGTGGCGAGGGTCTCGTGCTCGCGCACACACTCGGCCCCCTGGTGCATGATGTCGCCCGCGCTGGTCATGATCGGCCTCCTGACGTGCCTGGCACTCCCACCACTCCATCGTGGTCCGGCCCCGGTGCCCCCGCCACCGGACCCGCACCGGACCCCGTCACCGGACCCGCTACCGCGTCCCGGCCGCGCCGTTCCGGTGCTCCGGCGGATCCAGCGGCGAGTGCTCCAGCAGCTCCTCCAGCGGCGGCAGTTCGAGCTGCTCCACACCGCGCACCTGCTCCGGCGCCGCCACACCGTCCGTGACGGGCTCCGGTCCCGGTGCCTCGGCCCGGGCGGCCGCCCGGTGCGTCTCGGTCGCGCTGTCCAGGAACCGCAGCAGCTCCACCGGGAACGGCAGCACCAGCGTCGAGTTCTTCTCCGCCGCGACCTCCACCACCGTCTGCAGCAGACGGAGTTGCAGCGCCGCCGGGGTCGCGCTCATCACCGCCGCGGCCTCCGAGAGCCGCGCCGACGCCTGGAACTCGCCGTCCGCCGTGATGATCCGCGCCCGCCGCTCCCGTTCGGCCTCCGCCTGCCGGGACATCGAGCGCTTCATCGACTCGGGCAGGGCGACGTCCTTGATCTCCACCCGGTCGATCTCGATGCCCCAGCCGAGCGCCGGACTGTCGATCATCAACTCCAAGCCCTGGTTGATCGGTTCACGGTTGGCCAGCAGGTCGTCCAGCTCGCTCTTGCCGATGATCGACCGCAGCGAGGTCTGCGCCACCTGGGAGATCGCGAAGTTGTAGTCCTGCACGTTCACGGTCGCCTTCACCGGGTCCTCCACCCGGAAGTAGACGACCGCGTCGACCCGGACGGTCACGTTGTCCCGGGTGATGCCCTCCTGCGCCGGGATCGGCAGGGTCACGATCTGGACGTTCACCTTCCGCAGCCGGTCCGCCACCGGCAGCAGCGCCACCAGGCCCGGCTGCCGGACCTCGTCGCGCACCCGGCCGAAGCGGAACACCACGCCCCGCTGGAACTGCTGCACGACCCGGACGCTCAGGGCCGCCCAGAGACCCAGCAGCACGACGACCGCCACCACCGCTTCGACTACCAGCATCGCGGCCTCCTCGCGCGCACCAGCGCGTCCCGGCGGTCGCCGGCCCCGGCCGGGCCGGGGCACCGCCGGAGCGGCTGACTCCCACGCTACGCCTGCCGGACGACCGCCGGAACGCCCCGCCCGGCGCCCTACGATCGTCCCCATGCCCCAGTCCCCCGGCGCCGACCCGGCCGCCACCGGCTCGGCCCCCGCACCGGCCCGCACACCGGCCACGGCCGCCGCAGCCACCCCGGCCGCCGGCCGGGACACCCGTCCGGAGACCTGGCCGGAGACCCGTCCGGCCACCGACCCGGCCACCGACCCGGACCACCCGCGCCATCCCGCCGAGGCCGCCGCCCGCGCCGACGGGCTGACCGCCCTCGACCTCGTCGTCACGAGCTGCCGGGCCTGCCCCCGCCTGGTCGAGTGGCGCGAGGAGACCGCCCGCACCAAGCGCCGCGCCTACCAGGACTGGGACTACTGGGCCCGCCCGATCCCCGGCTTCGGCCCGCCCGACGCCCCGCTCCTGCTGGTCGGCCTCGCCCCCGCCGCGCACGGCGCCAACCGCACCGGCCGCATCTTCACCGGCGACCCCTCCGGCGACCTCCTCTACGCCGCCCTCCACCGCCTCGGCCTCGCCAACCGCGCCGAATCCGTCCGCCACGGCGACGGCCTCCACCTGCGCGGCGTCCGGATCACCGATCCGGTCCGCTGCGCACCGCCCGACAACAAGCCCACCACCGCCGAACGCGACACCTGCCGCCCCTGGATCACCCGCGAACTGGAACTCCTCCGGCCCACGGTGCGCACCGTCGTCGCACTCGGCGGCTTCGCCTGGCAGGCCCTGCTGCCCGCCCTCACCGCCGCCGGCTGGAACGTCCCGCGCCCGCGGCCGGCCTTCGGCCACGGCGCCCACGTGACCCTCCCGGCCCGCGACGGCGGCCCGCCGCTGGAGCTGTACGGGTGCTACCACGTCAGCCCGCGCAACACGAACACCGGCCGACTCACCACCCCCATGCTCCGCGAGCTGCTCCGCACCGCCGCCCGCACGGCCGGACTCCACCCCGCCGAGGAGTGATCACGGCGGCCCGGGCCACCACCGCCCGCGCCGAACAGACGGCCGGGGCCGGGGCAGGCGACCGGGGCCGGGGGCTGGGGGCCAGCACCCTCAGACGAAGCGGGCCAGCTTCGGCCGCGCCGCCCGCGCCCACACCTCCGGCAGCTCACGCCGGGCCCGCTCCTCCGCCGCCAGCTGCTGCCCGTACAGCACGCCGCAGCCGAACGGCTCGCCCGACTCGCCCGCGTGCCCGTGCAGCGCGGCCGCCGCCACCACCGCGTCCTGGTGCTCCCCCAGCACCTCCTGGACGGCCTTCATCCGCTTGACGTACCGCTCCGCCCGCTTCCCGACCGCCGGCACCGCCGTCTCGCCCGCGTACCGGGCCCGCTTGGCCGCCTTCCGCGCCTCGTGCAGCGCCCGGTCCCGGTCCTCCGCCGCGTCCGGCCCGTCGCCGTGGGCCAGCGCCGACCGCACCCGCTCCGCCGTCCGGCGCTGCTCCCGCGCGGCGACCCGGGCCAGCTCCGGCCCGGCCGCCCGGCCGGCCCGCCCACGCAGCGGCGGATCGGCGAGCAGCGCCGCCAGGCCGTCCGCCAGGGCCCTGCGCCGCGGACTGTCCAGCGCGGCGACCACCTCGGGCCGGACCCGCCGGTACTCGGCCAGCCCCCACCGTTCCAGCTCCGCCGCGACCCGCTCCGGCCCGCACTCGGGCGGCAGCTCGCGCGCCAGCGCGGCCAGTCGCTCGCTCAGCACCTCGCGGTCCCGGGCCCGGCCCAGCGCCGCCGCCAGCCAGCGCAGCTCGGCGACCAGCTCGTCGGTGGCACCCGGCGCGAGCAGTCCGCGGTACGTCCGGAACGCGCTGCGCAGCCGCCGGCACGCGACCCTCATCCGGTGCACCGCGTCCGGCTCGTCCGCCCGGACGGCCTCGTCCAACCCGGCCAGGACGGCGGCCTGCGCCCCGATCCGCCCGAGCAGTACCTCTCCCACGGTGGCCTCGGCATCGGCCATCCGCCCTCACCCCCTCCTGGGGCGCGTCTGACGGCTCCCGCCGGGCGCTCGAACGCCGGACCACACCCTCGGGGCCTCCGGAACGCCTTCCAGGCTAGCCCGACCACCCCGCCCCCGGCAGACCGCGATCCCGCCGTCCCGGCCGGGGCCCGGGGCCGCTTTCCCACCCGGCAAAGGGGTCGGAGGTCAGGGCGTGCCGTTCCCCCGCCCCGTACCTCCGTCCGCAGCCGCAGCCGCAGCCGCGACACGCGAGGAGTACGTGTCGGAGCCGGCCTGCTCACGCCCGGCGACAGCGGGCGCCGAAGGCTTCGCCGCGGGCCGGCGCGCGGTTTCGGCGCGGCTCGACAGGCCGCCGGGTGCCGACGCCCGTCTGGTGGCCGTCGCGCCCGTGCCCGTGCCCGCGCCCGTGCCCGGCCGGCAGCGTGCAGTACCGGGGGCGTTGACGGAGCAGCGGGCGCCGCGGATCCGCACCGGCGGCACCGACGTGCCGCCGGGCTTCCGTCATTGGCGCGGGATGGGTACGCCTGCGGAGCGGAGTCTGGCCTCGGTGAGCGCGGTCAGGCGGGCTGAGACCGGGGCCTGGTCCCCCCGGTGGTTGTTGATCAGCCGGTACTGGGTGGAGGCCTTGTTCCAGGCCCGCTGGCTGGTGGGGCTTCCCAGCAGCGCGGGGTTGGCGAGGTAGTGGTCGGCCATGGCGGTCGCGAGTTCCTCGATCCTCGGGTCGTCCGGTTCCCAGGTCCCGGCCTCCTGGCCGCGCTTGGCCAGGTCGACGTACTCGGGGTCCTCCAGCCGGTGTTCGAGCTGGGACAGGAGGCCGTCGAAGCCCTCCGGCACCAGCACCCTGGCCAGCACCAGGGCCTCGCGCTGCGCGGCCACGTAGTCGGGGCCGAATCCGAGGCCGGGCATCCGGTCCAGGACCGCGCAGGCGCGCTCGGGCAGCAGGGCCCGGTCGCCTTCGGCGAGCCGGTGCAGCATGCCGAGGCGCGCGGTCAGGTCCGCGATCCGTTCGGTGAGCTGTTGCGCGACGTCGGTGAGGGCGTCGGCGAACCGGACGGCGTCGGCGTCGAGCAGCGGCCCGACCTCGGCCAGCGGCACCCCGGCGGCGGCCAGGGTCCGGACCTGCACCAGCCGCAGCAGCTCCTGCGACCCGTACCGCCGGTAGCCGGAGGCGTCGCGCTGCGGCTCGTCGACCAGCCCGTTCCGGTGGTAGTGCCGCACCGTCTTCACCGTGACGCCGACGAACGCCGCCGCCTGTCCGATCGTGACCCCGCTCGTCATCCGCTCAGCCTGCCTCGTGCTCGGGCTCGGCCACGACGGACAGCGTGGCCGAGCAGGGGAAGGGGCCGCGCCGGGCCCGGCGGGCCCGGCGCGGCCCCGGTTCGCGTGCTGTCTGACGCACGACCGGAAAGGGCCGGCCCTCGAAGCCTACGGGCCCGGGCGTTCAGCCCGTCGGCCGCGCCGGATCGGCCTGTCCGCCGCCGAACACCTCGCCGACGAGCCGCTGTTGGGCGGTCTGGAAGGCCGGTGCCACGGACATGTCGGCGTCGTCCACGTAGGTCAGCCCGGCGGTCATGGTCGTACGGCCGTCGGGCGAGCTGTACATCAGCGCCGCCGAGCCGATGGTGGCGCCGTTGTGGTGGAAGACGGTGCCGCCGTCCGACCCCAGGTCCTGGGCGAACACCCCCAGGCCGTAGCCGATCGTGGCCTCCGGGGTACGCATCTCGGCCAGCAGTCCGGCCGGCAGGAGCCTGCCGCCCATCAGCGCGGAGAAGTACGTGTGCAGGTCCTCGGTGGTCGAGATCATGTCGCCGCCGGCCGCGACCCAGGACGGGTTGTGGCGCGTGACGTCGACCGTCCGCTGCTGCCCGGCGTCCTCGTAGCGGTAGTAGCCGTGGTTGTGCGGCTCGGGGATCTCCGGCGATGCGCCCGGCGCCACGGTGCCGGTCATCCCCAGCGGCCCCAGGATCAGCCGCTGCAGCTCCTCGGCGAACGACCGGCCGGTGACGCTCTCGATCACCAGCCGGGCCAGCACGTAGTTGGTGTTGGAGTAGCTCCAGCCCGACCCCGGCGCGAACCGCGCCGGCTTGGACAGCGACAGCCGCACCAGCTCCTCGGGCAGGTAGGTGTGGAATCGCCTGTCCACCCACTCCTTGCCCCGCCAGGGCACCCCGAGCACGACGGTTCCGTCCTCGTAGAGCTCGCCGGTGTGGCTGAAGATCCCGCTGGTGTGCTGCAGCAGCATCCGCACCGTGATCCGCCGGTCCAGCCCGAACCCGGGCAGATGGTCACCGGCCGGGGCGTCCAGGTCGATCCTGCCCTCGGCCACCAGCAGGAGCACCGAGGCCGCGACGAAGTTCTTGGTGCTGCTGCCGATGCGGAAGTGCCCGTCGGTCAGCGCCTGGGCGCTCCGGCCGAGTTCGCGCGCCCCGGCACTGCCGACCCACTCGCCCTGCTCGTCGTTCACCCGCAGCTGCACCCCGAGAACGCCGGACTCGACGATCTCTTCGATCGCCTTCCGCAGCTCCGGGCGATCCTGCTCCTGACCGGCAAGGGTGATGGACATGTTGCTCCTTCGGATCCGCTGTGCCCGCTTCGGCGGCGGGCCGTTGCGACGAGCTTCCGGCCTGACCCAGGGTCAACCTCAACCGTGTTCCAGCTCACAGCGTGACGACGGCCGCGAAGGTGCCTCCCCCTTTGCTCTGCGGTGTCCGGATCGCGCAGCCCCGTCCCGCCCACGGAGCCGGGGAGCCACGGAGCCACGGAGCCGGGGAGCCGGGGAGCCGGGGAGCCGCCCGGGAACGGATCCCCGCCGGCACCCTCCCGGCGGGACGGCCCGGAGCCGCCGTGCACCCATCCGCGCCGTGCACCCATCCGGCCCCGCGTCCTACGGCCGGAGCTGGATCGCCAGCGACGTCGTGTAGCCGACCAGGGCCGCGAAGAAGCAGACCGCCGTGGTGTAGCGCGCGGTGAAGGGGAGGCCGGCCAGGGCCGGGAAGAGGAGCACGGCAGTGCCGGCGGCCACGTCCGCGACGTAGAGGCCGAGCGGCGGCAGGACGCCGGTGCTGTGGGCCGCCCAGCCGGTGGCGACCAGGAAGCCGGTGATCAGGAGGAATCCGGACAGCAGCCCGGAGCCGATGCTGTAGAGGACGGGGTGGGGCTCGGGCGGGTCCTCGCCCTCGGGGACGGCCGGGCGCAGCCGGTGGGCCACGGCGAGGGAGGTGACGGCGAGGGTCACGGCCGCGGCGGCGCTGAGCATCGGGACGGGGTTCATCGGCGGCTCCGGAAGGTCGCGTGGTGGTGGCCGAGGGCCGCGGCGAGCGCGGCCGGGAGGAGGACGGTGAGCACCAGGACGGCGGTCCAGACGGCGGGGTCGAGGCCGGGTGCCGGGGCCGCGCCGTCCGGCGGCGGTGGCGGCGCGGCGACGAGCGCGACGGTCGCCGCCGGGCTGGGCGCGGGTGGTGGCGCGGTGGGCGGGGCGGGTGGTGGCGGCAGCAGTGGCCGGACGGGTGCCGGTGAGGCCGCCGCCGCGGGGCGCGGCTCGCCCGCCGGGGGTGCCTGCGCCGTCCGCACGGCCGACGGCGCGGGCGCCGTGCTCCGGACCGATGAGGGCGGCGGTGGCGGCGGGACCGTCGTCGGGACGGCCTGCACCGGCGCCACCGGCACCGCCGCCACCGGCGTGGGCGCGGGCGGCAGCGCGACCGGTGAGGGCGACGCGGGCACCGGCGTCGGCGTCGGTACCGGTGTCGGCGAGGCAGCCGGGGTCGGCGCAGTCGTCGGTGTCGGCGCAGTCGTCGGCGAAGCCGAGGCCGTAGGCGACGGCGACGGCGACGGCGACGGGCAGTGCGACGCGGGCCACGACGGATGCGGGGGCCACGACGGATGCGGCCACGCCGGCCACACCGGCCAATCCGGCCACAAGGGCGGCACCGGCACCGGAGGTGTCGCGGGAACCGGGGACCCCACGGGCACCACGGCCCCCGGGCCGCTGGCATAGTCCATCGCCCGATTGTCGGACCGCCCCGGCGCCGCCGTCAGCAGCCGACGGACGGTCACCCACCCGGACGGCCGCCAAACCCATCCCCCCGGTGAACTCCCCGCCCCCGCACCGCGAACGAACGACCGATGCGGGACAATCTGTGCGCCGATTCCGGCCCCACCCCTGACGCACCCTCGTGCCCGGTGTAAGCGTCGTGGCATACTCCGGGGCGTGACGACTTCCACCCACGCGACGAGGGCCCTGCGGGCCGCGGTGTTCACCGCGCTCGCCGTGCCGCTGTCCGCGTTGGGCCAGGTGGTCATCACCGGTCGCCCGCTGCCGATCGTCCTGGTGGTGGCCGCGACCGTCGTCGTCTTCCTGCTCGCGGCCGCGCTGGCCGGCGGGGAGCGGCGGCTGCTGCACATCTCGGCCGTGATGGTCCCGGTCGAGCTGCTCCTCAACACCACCTTCAACCTGGGCCAGGCCGGCTGTGGCCCGGCCGTCGCCGCCGACCACCTGCCCGCCCGCGGCATGAACCTCCTGGTCTGTGGCGGCGGTTCGGTGGACGGTTCGCTGTTCTCCGGGCAGTTGGGGCACGCCGGGCCGCTGGCGCCCGCCGCCACCCAGCTGTTGCTCCTGCTGGTCCACCTGCTGATCGCGCTGGCGGCCGCCGCCTGGCTGCGGCTCGGCGACGCCGCCCTGTCGGGCCTCGCGCGCGCCCTGCGCGCGCTGCGACAGTCGCTCGCGGGCCCGCTGCGGGTGCTCGCGCTGCTGCTGGCCCCGGTGCCGGCCAGGCCGGTGCTGCGGGTTCCGCTGCCGGTCTCGGACCGCCGCCGCCCGCGCCGCGAGGACGTGGTGCTGAGCCCGGCGCCGCGCCGCGGACCGCCGGTCCTCGCGCCTGCCTGCTGACGGCCCGTACCCGGCGCCCCGAGCACCGAGTCACCCCGGCCTTCCGGCCACCGCGGCCCTCCCGGCCCCGGCCCCCCGCGTTCCGAGCCCGACGGCTCCGGGCCGCTGGGCCCGGTCCCGGCGGCCCCGGCGCCGCACGGCGCCGGTTCCCGGGGTGTCCGTCCAGGCAGCGCGACTCCGCCGTTCCACCGACCCGGCCCCCTCCCGGCCCGCCGGCGCCCCGCGCCCGCGCCGTGCCGAGGGAGCATCCCGTGCGCCTCCCGGCGCGCCCCACCACGGAGTTGACCCGTCATGGCCCAGTCCGACCAGAAGCCCCAGAACAAGCAGCCGTCCCGCAAGCAGGCGCAGAAGATCAGCGCCCGCGAGCGGATCCAGGAGGCCCAGCGCCAGGAGAAGCAGGCCGCCAAGCGTCGCCAGCGGATCGTCGTCGGCGTCTCGATCGTCGTCGTGCTCGCCCTGGCCGGCGGCACCGCGCTGGCGATCAGCGCGGCCGGCGACGACAAGTCCTCGTCGGGCTCGGCCGCCGCCGAGCCGACCGAGCTGGTCGTCCCGGC
The DNA here is from genome assembly GCF_056437345.1 of Kitasatospora sp. NPDC042419. Classification (NCBI taxonomy): domain Bacteria; kingdom Bacillati; phylum Actinomycetota; class Actinomycetes; order Kitasatosporales; family Streptomycetaceae; genus Kitasatospora; species Kitasatospora sp. NPDC042419. The sequence goes on along the minus strand of NZ_JBWKAW010000006.1, from coordinate 190,076 downwards.
CAACACCTCCGGCCCGGACGGGACGGTGATCACCTACGGCAAGGCGGACGCCGCGCACACCCTGCAGGTGTTCGAGGACTTCCGCTGCCCGGTCTGCAAGAACTTCGAGGCCGCCAACGGCGAGGCCGTCAAGAAGCTGGCGGACGACGGCACGGTCAAGGTCGAGTACCACCTGGCCGCGTTCCTGGACAAGAACCTCGGCGGCAAGGGGTCGCGCACCGCGCTGGCCGCGATCGGCGCCGCGGTGAACGAGGGCGTGGACAAGTTCAAGGCGTACCACGACGTGCTCTACGCCAACCAGCCGGACGAGCGCGAGGACGGCTTCGGCGACGTCAACCACCTGCTCGAACTGGCCGACAAGGTGCCGGGGCTGAAGACCGACGCCTTCGTGAAGGCGGTCACCGACCGGACGTACGCGCCGTGGGCGAAGAAGGTCGCGGACGCCTTCAACGACAGCGGGGTGACCGGCACGCCGACGGCGAAGGTCGACGGCAAGCCGCTGACGCTGTTCAGCGGGAACCGCGCGGTGACGCCGGAGCAGTTCACCGCCCAGGTGAAGCAGGCCGCGGGCTTGCAGTGAGCACCACCGGCCCGGCCGATTCGCGGCCGGGCCGGCCCCCTCCCAGCCACCGGAGTGCTCTGCCATGACCGCCCCGACCGCCGTGCCCCGCTCCTCCGTCCCCGCGTCCGCCGACTCCGCCGACTCCGCCCCACCGGGCCCGGCGACGATCGGCGCGGGCCGGGCGTTCTCGCTGCTCGTCTTCCTCGGCGGACTGGTCGGGCTGGCCGCGTCGGCCGTCCTGACCTTCGACAAGCTCCGCATCCTTGAGGATCCGTCCTACATCCCCAGTTGCAACATCAACCCGGTGATCAGCTGCGGTTCGGTGATGCGCACCGAGCAGGCCGAGGTGTTCGGCTTCCCGAACCCGCTGCTCGGGCTGGCCGCGTTCGGCGCCCTGGCGGCGATCGGCGCCGGGCTGCTGGCCGGGGCCGCGTACCGGCGCTGGTTCTGGCTCGGCCTGCAGGCCGGCACGGTGTTCGGGCTGGGCTTCGTGCACTGGCTGATCGACCAGGCGCTGTACGACATCGGCGCGCTCTGCCCGTACTGCATGGTGGTCTGGGCGACGGTGGTGCCGCTGTTCTGGTACACGACGCTGCACAACCTGCGGTCCGGCGTGATACCGGTCGGGCCGAGGTTCCGGGTGGTCGTGCGGGAGGCCGCCCGCTACCACTGGGCACTCCCGGTGCTCTGGGCCGCGGTGATCGGCCTGCTGATCCTCAACCGGTTCTGGTACTACTGGTCCACCCTGATCTGACCGCGCCCGGACGGGCCTGACGCTCCGTCAACCTCCCTGCCGGAGCGGCCGGCACCGCGCCCGGCGGGGAGGCTCCGGCGCCGCCCCGGCCCCCGTCGGTCCTCCCGGGTCGTCCCCGTCCCGGCCGTCACCTGCACGGGCGAACATCCCGCGCGGCCCGCGGGGACGGCCCGGACGATGGAGAGCGACCCCTCGCCCGAGGCGTCGCCCTCGCCCGAGGCGTCGTCCTCCCGAGGCGGGGTCGTCCGGTTCCGGCCGGACACCGGACCCCGTACGTTCCGGTGGCCCGGCCGTCCCCAGCCTCCCCAGGAGAGAAGACCATGGCCAGTCAGGGACCCACCTTCGCCATCAGCACCTCGGACCTCACCCTCGACGAGGAGGGCCGGGTGCACATCCAGAACCCCCAGCTCGCCGAGTCGGTCGCGGCCGCGATGGCCTCGGCGCCGAGCGTCGCGGCCCGCCCGAGCACCAACAACTGCCACGGCGGCAACTGCGCCAAGGGCTGCGGCTCGGTGCAGATGTGACCGGCTCCACCGGCGGACCGTCGCCGTTCGACCAGGAGTTCACCGAATCCGTCCGCAGCGACCGGCTCCAGCTGATCCTGCTGCCGACCGAGCAGTGCAACTTCCGCTGCACGTACTGCTACGAGGACTTCGAGATCGGCCGGATGGCGCCGGACGTGGTCGCCGGGGTGAAGAACCTCATCGACCGGCGCGCCGCCGGACTGCGGCACCTCCAGGTGTCGTGGTTCGGCGGGGAGCCGATGCTGGCCCGCCCGGTCATCGAGGAGATCACCGCGCACGCCCGGGCGGCGCAGCAGCGGCACCCGGACCTCGGCTACGAGAGCGACATGACGACCAACGGCTACCTGGTGGACGGCCGGACGGCCGACCACCTGGCGGGCCTCGGCGTCCGGGCCTACCAGGTGTCGCTGGACGGTCCCGCCGAGTTCCACGACCTCACCCGGGTCCGGGCCGACGGCCGGGGCACGTTCGAGCAGGTCTGGCGCAACCTGGAGGAGGTCCGGGCCGGCTCCGCCGACGTGCGGATGCTGCTGCGGGTCCACCTCACCCCGGAGAACCTCCCGGTGATGCCGGAGTTCCTCACCCGGATCCGGGACACCTTCCTCGACGACCCGCGGTTCTCCGTCTTCCTGAAGCGCGTGGTGCGCCTGGGCGGTCCCAACGACGACACGATGGACGTGCTCGACTCCGACGACGGGAAGATCGCCGAACTGCGCGCGCTGCTCACCGAGGGCGGCGGCGACGAGCGGCTGTTCGCGCCGGAGGAGGTCTGCTACGCGGCCCGCGCCAACTCGCTGCTGGTCCGCGCGGACGGCCGGCTGGGCAAGTGCACGGTCGCGCTGTCCGATCCGGCGAACGACATCGGGCGGCTGCGGCCGGACGGCTCGGTGGAGATCGACAATCCGCGGCTGCGCCCGTGGCTCCAGGGCTGGGCCGCGCGCGACCCGGAGCTCAACGCCTGCCCGTACTCGGCGTTCACCCGCGGGCAGCCGCCGGCGCCGAAGCCGCTGCTCCAGATCTCGACGCGGCCGCTGGCGGCGGCCTCCGTCTGACCGGGCCCGGGGCCCGGCACCCCGTACGCACGCACCGCGCCCCCGGCACCGGCCGGGGGCGCGGTGTCAGCCGAAGACGGCCCGCCGGTAGGCGTTGCGCAGGTCGGTGAGCGGCTGGAAGTCCCGGTCGTAGTGGACCTTGTTGGTGAGCAGCAGTGCCCAGCGGCCGAGCCGCCGGGAGACCCAGATCCCGGTGCCGGTGAAGCCGTAGTGGACGAAGGTGCCCAAGGCCGGGTCGGTGCCGGCGGCGCAGAGCCAGGAGAGGCCGCGGGCCGGCTCCAGGCCGCCGGTCTGCTCGCGCAGCGACTCGGCGAGCCACGCCCCGCCCCAGGGCAGGCCGGCCGGCGGGTCGAGCAGCGCGGTGAGGAAGCGTTCCAGGTCGCGGGCGGTGGAGAAGGCGCCGGCGTTGCCGGAGACGCCGCCGAGCAGCCGGGCCGACGGGTCGTGCACGACCCCGCACAGCTCGGTGCCGGCCGCCCGCTCGTACTCGGTGGGCGCGGTGCGGGCGGTGAGGTCCGGGCCGAGCGGGCCGTACCGGGTGTCGGCCATGCCGAGCGGCCGCCAGACCTGGCGGGCGGCGAGTTCGTCGAGCGGGGCGCCGGCGAGCGCTCCGACCAGGTGGCCGAGCAGGACGGCGGCCCGGTCGGTGTACTCGACCGCGGTGCCGGGCGGGCGGTACAGCGGGGTGTCGAGCACGCCGGCCAGGATCGCCGCCGGTTCCCGCCCGTACAGTTCGGCGAACCGGGTGCGCAGTGGCATCCCGGCGGTGTGGGTGAGTAGTTGACGGGCGGTCACCTCGCCCGCGGGCCGGCCGGCGGCCTCCTGCCAGTACCGGCCGATGGGCCGGTCGAGCGGAAGTCGGCCGTCCTGCCACAGCGCCCCGGCGCAGGGCCAGAGCGCGACGATCTTGGTGATGCTGGCGAGGTCGAAGACCGTGTCGTGGTCCATCTCCCGCGCGCCGTAAGACCCTTGGCCCAGCACCCCGGACCGGCCCCGGCCGCGGACGCCGCCCGCGTCGCCGACCGACCAGACGCCGCCGGCTCCGACGGCGGCCAGCCCGGCCGTCACCAGCCCGTCCAACCTGCCTGCGGGTGCCGCGAGTTCGGCCAGGGGCGCGGGACGCGCCGGTCCGCTCATCCGCCCCGCCCCCGTCCGCCGGCCGTCGGCTCCCGGGGGAGCCTACCCGCGCGGGCGCCGGTCAGACCGCCGCCGCACCGAACTCCTTGCCCATGCAGACCGACTGCGGGTGCTCGCGGTAGAGGCCGAACTTCTCGATCGCCGCGTACCCCTCGGAGGCGTACAGCGCGATGGCCTCGGGCTGCTCGGTGCCGGTCTCCAGGATGAACCTGGTCCGCCCGGCCTCGACGGCGGTCAGCTCCAGCCGGTGCAGCACCGCGCGGGCCAGGCCGCGGCCGCGCGCCGCGGGGCGGACGAACAGCCGCTTCAGCTCGGCGTCACCCGCCCGCAGCCCGTGCGGACCGGCCTCCTTGGCGCGCCAGCCGCCGCAGGCGACCGGCACGCCGTCGAGGTAGGCGATCAGGAAGAGTCCCGCGGGCGACTCGAAGTGGTCGGGGTGCAGCTCGGTGAGGTCGCCCTCGCCGTAGCGGCGGACGTACTCCTCCTGCACCTCCGCCGCGAGGAGCTGGGCGTCGGCGTGGCCGAAGCCGGTGACGCGGATCTCGATGCTGTCGCCCTTGGCGTCCCGCAGGACGCCGTTGCCGGTGGTGCTCTCCATGGTCGGCAAGCCTACGGCCCCGGCTCAGCGGGCCTCGAACCGGGCGACGAGCTCCTCCTTGCCGAACATCCGGGCCGTGTCGACGGCGGACGGGGTCCCGGCGGAGGGGTCGGCGCCACCGCCGAGGAGGACGGCGAGGACGTCGTCGGCCCCCTTGAAGACGGCGCCGGCCAGCGGGGTCTGGCCCCGGTCGTTGGCCCGGTTCGGGTCGGCGCCGCGCTCCAGCAGGACGGTGACGGCGGCGGCGTGGCCGTGGTAGGCGGCGAGCATCAGCAGCGTGTCGCCGCGGTCGTTGGTGAGGTCGGCCGGGGCTCCGGCGTCGACGTAGGCGGCGAGGGTGGCGGCGTCGCCGGCCCGGGCCGCGTCGAACAGCTTGCCGGCCAGGGCGATCACGTCGGCGTCGGGGGTGTCGGTCATCTCTCGGGCCTCTCTCGGGGTCTCGTCTCGTCCTGCGGTTCGGCGGTCGCGCCCGTCGCACCGTAGCGGCCGGACCGTACGCGATCCAGCACGCGTCCGGATCCCGGATGCCGCGGTCGCGCGGCGCACGACGCGCGGGCGGGAAGGTTGCGCGCCCATTCGAGCGAACTTCCCGGCACCCCCGGAAACTTCCCGGTCCGCCGACGGGAATGTGTCGGCACCCCGGAACGGCACGGCGCTCGGGCCCCCGAAGGTCGGTTCGCATACCGCCGCCCGGGTCACGAACCGGCACCGGCCGGGAGAACCACCCATTTGCACCGTTCCATCATCTATTACTTTTTGTCACGATTAAGGCACTTTCCGTAACACTGCCCCTGTCCCCCTCCCCGAGGAGCAGAACGTGATCCTCTCGATTTCCGGCATCGTCCTGTTCGGCACCATCGCCTTTCTCTTCTTCCGCAGGGACGGACTAAAGGTCTCCCACGCCATCGTCTGCGCCCTCCTCGGCTTCTACATCGCCGGCTCCTCGATCGCGCCGAGCATCACCGCGGGCGGCGCCAGCCTCGCCAGCCTGCTCGGCGGCCTCAAGTTCTAGGGCCGCCCAGCCGTCACTCCCCCGTACGGGCCCGGGCGCGGATCCCACCGCCCCGGGCCCCGTCGTTGAAGCAAGCCCTGTTCCGCCCGACCGTCCCATCCGCCCGGGGAGCCAGGAATGCCGCTCAACCGCCTACAACTCAACAAGGGCCGCGACCTCGTCCGCACGGCCGGCGACCACGCCTCCGACATGTTCGCGCCGCTCACCGTCATCGGGCGCGGCATGCGCCACCACGTCGCCTGGGCCAGGGAACGCTGGCAGGCCACCCCGAAGGAGCGCCGCGGCCCGACGCTCTTCCTGGTCGCCGCCATGCTGCTCGGGATCTACCTGCTGCCGCACGGACTGCTGTTCGCGCTGGTGGCCCTGATGGCCAGCGCCGCCTGGGCCGGACGGGCCCCGAAGGCGCCGGCCGCCCCGCCCGAGCCGGACGTCGCCGACGTCAAGCTCGGCGCGCTCTACGCCGCCCTCACCCCGTACCTGGCCGGGCCGGACGACCTCAACCCGCTCTACCGCCACGAGGGCGGCTACCAGGGCGTCTTCAGCGACTGGGAGTTCGACGGCGAGGGTCGGCTCTCCCGGCTGGAACTCGCCTACCCCGCCTACTTCACCGACACCGAGCCGGCCGCCCGGGCCCGGATCGAGCAGGTCGTCCAGGGCAAGGCCGGCCGCGCCCGGGAGTACCGCTTCGACTGGGACGAGGAGTCCAACAAGCTGCGGATCGCCGCACTCGCCCCGCTCCCCACCGACATCGCCGCCCAGCGCTTCGTGACCGCGCCCGGCGAGATCGTGCTCGGCTTCACCGACGAGGACGGCAGCGCCCGGACCATCCCGGTGCACCAGGGCGGCGCCGTCGCCCAGCAGCCACCGGTGATCTGGCGCACCGGCCCGCGGTCGGCCGAGCCGCACCTGCTGGCCCTCGGCGTGACCGGTTACGGCACGTCCAGCCTGATCCGCTCGGTCGCGCTCCAGGCGCTGCCCTTCGCCGACCTGGTGGTGATCGACGGCGCCGGCACCGGCGAGCACGCCTGCCTGGTCAACCGGCCCGGCGTGCACACCGTGGAGACCAGCCTGCACGGCGCCCTGGCCGCGCTGCAGTGGGCGGCCCAGGAGACCGAGCGGCGCCTCGGCGCCCTGAACGCGGCCCGGCACGCCGGCGTCGCCCCGCCGGAGGACGTCACCCGGCCGCTCTGGCTGCTGCTCGACCACCCGACCGAGCTGAGCGAGCTCGCCCACGCCGAGGGCCGGCCCGACCCGCAGGATCTGCTGGAGCTGCCGCTGCGGCACGGCCGGGCCGCGAGGGTCACCGTGGTCGTCGCCGACGACATCGAGGCCCGGGACCGGATCACCCCGAGCATCCGGTCCACCACCCGGGCCCGCGTGGTGCTCGGCCCGACCGGCCCCGCCGAGGGGTACGCCGCGCTCGGCACCCCGCTGGACATCGTGCCCGCCGCGCACGCCCCCGCCGGGCGCGGCTACGCCCGGATCGGCACCGGCGCCCCGGTCCGCCTCCAGGTGCCGGCCACCGTCGACCCGCTGGACGAGGAGGCGCCCGCCCCGTTGCGGGAGGCGGTGATCGCCCTGCTTCCGCACCGCGACACCCGGACCGAGGCGGCGGCCCCGGCCGAGGTGCCGCCCCGCCCGGAGGGTCCGCCGACCGTGCCGGTGGAGCTCGACCCGGACCCGCGCGCCGGGGTGGACCTCGGCAAGGGCCCGTCCGCGCTACGCTTCCGCCCGCTCGCCTGACCCCCGGCGGACGCGTTCCGCTCGGCCGGGCGGGCGGAACACGGCGGGTTCGGGAGGGGCGGCGGAGGCCGTCGATTCCCGTCCCGGTACGCTCGTGCGGGAAAGGCCGACCGATCACCAGATGTGAAATAGGTGACACCTGGGGTGATATCACCGGCCAGATGTGACAAATCGGGCGCCGGTGGGTACAAACAGGGGCGGCACGACAGACGACGCATGTCCCGGGACGGGAATCTTCGTCGGAAGCCGAGCGTTGACCGAACGACGAAGAACAGCGACCACTAGTCCTGTGGGCCATAAGCCCGGGAGGCACGATTCATGAGCGAGCGAGCTCTCCGCGGCACGCGACTCGGGGCCACTAGCTACGAGACCGACCGCGGTATCGATCTGGCTCCCCGCCAGACCGTCGAGTATGCATGTCAGAACGGACACCGATTCGAGGTTCCTTTCTCGGTCGAGGCGGAGATCCCCTCGGCCTGGGAATGCCGCTTCTGCGGACAGGAAGCGGTACTCCTCGACGGTGACGAGCCTGAGGAGAAGAAGACCAAGCCGACGCGTACCCATTGGGACATGCTGATGGAGCGCCGGACGCGTGAGGAGTTGGAGGAGGTGCTGGCCGAGCGGCTGGCCGTGCTCCGCTCCGGCGGGATGAACCTCGCGGTGCACCCGCGGGACACCCGCAAGAGCGCCTGACCCCGCTCCCGCCGCCCGGCGGGAGCACGCGAAAAGGGACCCTGGCCACCAGGGTCCCTTTCGCGTTGCCCGGAACAGGTCCGGCAGGGCCGGACCGGTGAACCCGGACTGCGGCGCCGGGCCGCGGCCCCGGGCGGGACCGTACGCACCCGTACGCACCCGGACGGACGCAGCGCGGCCGCCGGGGCCCGGGCGGGCCCCGGCGGCCGTGGGCCGGCCTCAGCCGTTGATCGGCGGGCGGTAGGCGGTGTCCGGGCCCTGCGGGTCGCCCGGGCCGCTGCCCGGCTCGACCACCTCGCCCTGGATCACCCTGCCGTCCGGGCGGTGGATGCGCAGCTGTTCCTGGAGCCGCATCGCGTCCGCGAACGGATCGGCGCCGACCGCGGAGGTGGAACGCAGCGCCTTGTCCGCGAGCCGGCGGCCGGCCGCCCGCCAGAGCACCCGGGTCGGCGGGAACAGCAGGGTGAGGGCCAGGGCGTCGGAGAGGAAGCCCGGCACGATGAGCAGCAGGCCGGCCAGCACCGTGAGGCTGGTGCCGGTCTGGGCCTGCTGCGACTGCGGGTCGCGGCTCTGCTCGATCGCCGCCGACAGGGCCTTGAGGCCGGCCCGCTTGATCAGCGAGCCGCCGATCACCGCCCCGGCGATCAGCAGGAGGACCACGGTCAGGCCGCCCAGCCACGAGCCCACCTGGACCAGCAGCCAGATCTCCAGGACCAGCCAGGCGGTGATCAGCAGCGGCAGCACCCGCCGGAGCTTCGAGCGCGGCGCCGGACGGGCGGGGGTAGCTTGCTGGGTCACGGTACGAATCCACTCCAAGCGGTGCTCTGCGCGCCGCACGGGAGGTCCGGGCCGGCTACGGCACCACCTGGTCCAACGGTCAGCCCCCGGCCGGTGTTCCGTCGGCCTGCGCACCGCTCTGCGGGTCGCCCGACGGGCGCCGGCGGCGGGTGAGCAGCACCGCGCCTCCGCAGGCCAGCAGGCCGGCCACGGCCAGCGTCCACTCGGGCACGGCGCCCAGGTGGTCGGCCACGGTGGTGCCGTCGCGCAGCGGGACGGTGGCGGACAGCTCGGCGGCGGTCAGCTCCTCGGTCTGCTGGACGACCGTGCCGTCCGGCGCGATCACCGCGCTGATGCCGCTGGTGGCGGCGATCAGCACCGCCCGGCCGTGCTCCACGGCGCGCAGCCGGCTCATCGCCAGCTGCTGCTCGGGCTGGCCGGTCTTGGCGTAGGTGGCGTTGTTGGTCTGCACGACGAGGACCCGGGCGCCCTGCTCGACGGTGTCGCGGACGATCTCGTCGTAGGCGACCTCGAAGCAGATGACGTCGCCGATCCGGGCCGGGCCGAGCTGCATGACGCCGTTGTGGTCGCCGGGGTAGAAGTCGCGGGCGACCCGCTGGAGCCGGGTGATCACCTTGGACAGCTGGTCGCGGAACGGCACGTACTCGCCGAACGGCACCGGGTGCTGCTTGGTGTAGGAGGCTCCGGGCCCGGTCTTCGGGTCCCAGACGATGCCCTCGTTCTGGACGTGCTGCTCGTCGGGGCCGTCGACCAGGGTGCCGACCAGGGTGGGCACCCCGATCGCCTTCACCGCCTCGTCGATCCGCCGGTAGGCGAGCGGGTCGCTGAAGGGGTCGAGGTCGGAGGAGTTCTCCGGCCAGATCACGATGTCGGGCTTCTCCGCGCGGCCGGCCCTGATGTCGTCGGCGAGCTTCTCGGTGGCGGCGGCGTGGTTGTTGAGGACCATCATCGGGCGGCCGAGGAAGTCCATGCCGGGGTTGGGCACGTTGCCCTGGATGACGGCGACCTTGACGGTGTCGGCGGGTGCGGTCGGCACCGGCACGAGGAACCCGGCGAGCATCACGGCGACGGCGCCGAGACCGGCGGCCGCGGCCGGGGCCGGGCGCGCGGCGCGGCCGCGGCCGGGCAGCCGCAGCACGGCCCAGGCGAGCAGGGTGCCGGAGAGCGCGACCGCGAAGGTGACCAGCGGGGCGCCGCCGAGCGCCGCCAGCGGGGTGTAGGGGGTGGCGGTGTTCGCGAAGGCGAGCCGGCCCCACGGGAAGCCCCCGAGCGGCAGCCGGTCGCGGGCCCACTCCTGGGTGATCCAGAGGCAGGCGCCCCAGAGCGCCCAGCCGGGCAGCCGGGAGGTGACGGCGAGGCCGGCGCCGAGGGCCGCCATGAAGAGCGCCTCGACGACGGAGAGGCCGACGGTGGCGTCCCAGCCGACCACCCGCAGCCAGCTGAGCAGCATCAGGAAGAACGGCAGCCCGAAGGCGAAGCCGGTCCAGGCGCCCTGCCGGGCGGTTCGGCCCAGGGTGAGCAGGGAGAGCGCGGCGACGCCGAGCAGCGAGAGCGGCCAGAGGTCGTACGGCGGGAAGGCCAGGGCGAGCAGCAGCCCGGCGAGCGCGGCCAGCGCGGTGCGCGGCAGACCGGCCCGGACCTTGGCGAGCGCGCGGGCGGCCCGGCCCTGACGGGGGGTCCCGCCTGGGGTCTCGGATGCGGCCCCGGGCCGCTCCTGGGTGACGGGCATGGCCACCGTCGCACCATCTCTCTCGGCGCCGCCCCGCGGGGTACGCGGACGGCTGTTCGGACGCTGTCCGAAGAAGGTACCCCGTCAGGACACCCGACCGTGAGGTGAGGGTCGCTTCGGTCCGCTTCAGCGCGGGCTGTAGCGGACCTCGCGGAGCGGCCAGTCGGCGGCGAGCCAGGCGGAGACGGCGCGGTACAGCGGGGCGTCCAGTTCGGCGCGGTCGGCGCGGACCCAGGAACTGACCTTGGCCGCGGTGGGCTCCTCGCGGTCCGGGTAGACGTAGACGCAGCCGATCACGGCGTCGCCGGGGACCTCCCGGACGCTGTAGGTGAAGCCCTTGCGGGCGGTGAAGTCGGCGGCGTGGCGGCGCAGGTCGGCGAGGTTGCGGTCGAGCGGCATGCCCTCGACCGGGGGCCAGTGGCCGTGCTCGAAGCCGGGGGTGGCGCGGATGTGGTCGATGCTGCCGCTCCAGGCGGCGTGGTCGGCCTCGTTGTGCTGCTCGCCGAGCGGTTCCAGGCGGAACCCCTCGGCGAGCAGTTCGCGCGGCACGGTGAAGTCGGCGGGGACGAGGGCGGGTGCGGCGGCGCCGTGATCGGTCATGCCGGTCACGGTACGGGCCGCCCCCGCCCGGGATCATCCGCTTTTCACCCGGCGGCCCGGTGGACCGTGCGGCCGCGGACCACGGTGCGCAGGCAGACCGGCAGCGGCCGGCCGGGGGTGAGGTCGGGCAGGCCGGGGGTGCCGGAGCGCGGGTCGGTGGACCAGCCGGCGACCCGGGAGTCGGGGGCCTGGACGACGAGGTCGTCCGCGGCCCAGACCGCGTAGCTGGCGACGGCGCCGGGGACGAGCACGCCGTCGTGGTCGCGGCCGAGCGCGCGCCAGCCGCCCCGGGTGTGGGCGGTGAAGGCCGCGCGGGCCGAGATCCGGTGCTCCGGGGTCAGGTGGAACGCGGCGGCCCGGACCGTCCCCCAGGGGTCGAGCGGGGTGACCGGCGCGTCCGAGCCGAAGGCGAGCGGCACACCGGCCCGCAGCAGGGCCGCGAAGGGGTTGAGCGCGGCGGCGCGCTCGGCGCCCAGCCGCCGGACGTACATGCCCTCCGGACCGCCCCAGGTGGCGTCGAAGGCCGGCTGGACGGAGGCGGTGAGGCCCAGCTCGGCGAAGGCGGCGATGCTCTTGTCGTCCAGCGCCTCGGCGTGCTCGACCCGGTGGCGCAGCGCCCGGACCCGCCCGGCGCCGACCCGCTCGCCGGCCGCCCGGACGCCCTCGATCACCGCGGCGACGGCGGCGTCGCCGATGGCGTGGAACCCGGCCTGCAGCCCGGCCTCGGTGCAGGCGGCGACGTGGTCGGCGACCTGCCCGGCGGTCAGGTAGGAGGTGCCGGTGTGGTCCGCGTCCGCGTAGTCGGAGTGCAGGCAGGCGGTGCGCGAGCCGATCGCGCCGTCGACGAAGAGGTCGCCGCCGGCGCCGACCGCGCCGAGTCGGCGGGCCGTCTCCACGCCGCGCTCGCCCAGCTCGCCCCAGTAGCCGAAGACCTCGGGGCCCTCGCCCTCGGCGGCGAGCGCGAGGAGGGCCGCGAGGTCCTCCTCCGAGGAGATCTCCGGGCCGGCGCACTCGTGCAGCGCTCCGATGCCGAGTTCGGCGGCGCGGGCCAGGGCGGCGCGCTGGGCGCGGGTGCGCTGCTCGGCGGTGAGGCGGGCCAGCGCGGTCCGCCGGACGGCGTGGTGGGCGTCGCGGGTGAGCGGGCCGTCGGGGTGGTGGCCGGGGCGGTCGGCGAGGCCCTCGGTGAGCGCGCGCAGCGCACTGGTGGCGAGGGCGGAGTGCACGTCGGTGCGGGAGAGGTAGACGGCGGCGCCCCCGGCGGCCGCGTCCAGCTCGGCGAGCGTGGGCGGGCGGCCCTCGGGCCAGCGGGTCTCGTCCCAGCCGTGGCCGATGAGCACGCCGCCGGGCGCGTCCTGGGCGGCGACGAAGGCGGTGAGGGCGTCGAGGGCGGCGGCCAGCGAGGGGCTGCCGGTGAGGTCGAGCCCGGTGAGTGCCAGCCCGGTGGAGGTGGCGTGCACGTGGGCGTCGACGAAGGCGGGGGTGACCAGGGCGCCGTCCAGCTCGACGATCTCGTCGGCGGTCTGCGCGTAAGCCTCGGCGGCGCCGTCACTGCCGACCCAGGCGACGTGCTCGCCCTCGACGAGCATGGCGGTGGCGAAGGGGTCGGCGGGGCTGTAGACGGCGCCGCCGCGCAGCAGGACGGTTCGTGGGCCCCTCCTGCCCGAGGACGGGCGAGGAGGGAGGGTGCGTTCGGTCATGCGGCCTAGTCTGCACCTCCGCGGTGCCCGCTCAGAGCTTCGGGGGGCGCGCCTCGTAGGGGGTGGAGAGCACGACGGTGGTACGGGTGGAGACGCCGGCGGCGCTGCGGATCCGGGCCAGCAGGTCCTCCAGGTCGCCGGGGGCGCCGACGCGGACCTTGAGGATGTAGTTCTCGTCGCCGGCGACGCTGTGGCAGGCCTCGATCTCGGGCAGGCCGGCCAGCCGTTCGGGTGTGTCGTCCGGGGCGCTGGGGTCGAACGGCTTGACCGAGATGAACGCGGTCAGCGCCAGGTCGACGGCGTCCGGGTCGACGATGGCGGTGTAACCGCGGATCACGCCGCGCTGCTCCAGCCGGCGCACCCGCTGGTGCACCGCCGAGGTGGACAGGCCGGTGGCCTTGCCCAGGTCCGTGTAGCTCATCCGGCCGTCCTGGAGGAGCAGCTGGACGATGCGTTGGTCGAGATCCTCCACAAGGCGCAAACCTACCCCCTCGGGGGCGCACGCGGTGCCGGTGCGGGCGCACGCGGAGTCACCCGGGGCTTCAGGGGGTGCCATACGGGCACATGCCGGGCGAATGTGGCGGAGGACACACCCGGTGCATCACAGTGCGGCGGGCTGCAGGGTTATGAGTCCGCATCGGAGGGAAGTGCTGGTTGTGGCCCCGGGCGACCACGCCGGGCCCGATCCGAGGGGGATCACCATGCGCGTAGCCGACCAGCGCCCGACGGGCGCGGACGACTCCCACGATACGACCGACCGCGAGGACCTCGCGGTCCCCTACGACGCCGCGCCCGGGGTGGACCCGGGCGAGGCCGACACCTGGGAGATCTTCCGGGTGCACTGCCCGGCGTGCCGGCGTCCGATCGCCCTGGTGGGCGACGAGGAGCGGCTGCCGCAGCACGCCGTGCTGCCGACCGCCTGGCACCCCTTCTCCCCCGCGCTCTGCCCGGGTTCGGGCGCGCCGACGGACGACCTGGCCGAGGTGGAGACCGCCGAGGACGCCGAGCCGACCGGCCTGGAGGCGCTGCTCGCGCTGCCGGCCGAACTCGACTGGCGCACCCAGCCGTTCTCGCACGCGATGGTGCACCGCCCGGTCCGGGTGGAGCCCGCCCCGGCCATCCCGGAGCAGCGCAGCCGACTGTCGAGGCGCTGAACGACCTGACTTCGCACACATGTTGACGAACCGTCCGGTCGGTGCGCCTTCCGCGCGGCCGATCTGACGAACCCTCAGCCAAGCCCTCAGACACGCCCTCAGAAGACCACTGCCCCCGGGCGTCACTCCGCACCCTGGAGTGACACCCGGGGGCCGTTCGCGGGCACCCGGAGGCGAGCGGGCCGGTGTCAGCCCTTGGTGAGGTGGCGGCCGATCACGAGGCGCTGGATCTGGTTGGTGCCCTCGACGATCTGCAGCACCTTGGCCTCGCGCATGTACCGCTCGGCCGGGAAGTCCTGCGTGTAGCCGTAGCCGCCGAGCACCTGGACGGCGTCCGTGGTCACCTTCATCGCCGCGTCGGTGCAGAACAGCTTGGCCATCGCCGCCTCCTTGGAGAACGGCAGGCCCGCGTCGCGCAGGCGGGCGGCGGCCAGGTAGAGCGCGCGGCCGGCCTCGATCTGGGTCGCCATGTCGGCGAGCAGGAACGACAGGCCCTGGAAGTCGGCGATCGGACGGCCGAACTGGCGGCGGGTGCGCGCGTAGTCGACGGCCAGGTCGAGTGCGGCCTGGGCCACGCCGACGGCGCAGGCCGCGATGCCGAGGCGGCCGGAGTCCAGTGCGGCGAGCGCGATCTGGAAGCCCTGCCCCTCGCTGCCGATCAGCCGCTCCCGGGGGACCCGGGCGCCGTCGAAGTGGAGCTGGGCGGTCGGCGAGGACTTCATGCCCATCTTGTGCTCCGGCGGGGCGGCCGAGAGGCCGGCCTGGGTGCCGGGGACCAGCAGGCAGCTGATCCCGCGCGCGCCCTCCTCGCCGGTGCGGACCAGGGCGCTGTAGAAGTCGGCGTGTCCGCCGTGGGTGATCCACGCCTTGGTACCGCTGACCACGTACTCGTCGCCGTCCACGTCGGCGCGGGTGCGCAGGGCGGCGGCGTCGGAGCCGGACTGCGGCTCGGAGAGGCAGTAGGCGCCGAGCTGTTCGCCGGAGAGCATGCCGGGCAGCCAGCGGTCGCGCTGCTCGTCGGTGCCGAACGTGGCGAGGGCGTGGCAGGAGAGGGTGTGGACGCTGACGCCGAGGCCGACGGCCAGCCAGCCGGCCGCGAGCTCCTCCAGCACCTGCAGGTAGACCTCGTAGGGCTGCTCGCCGCCGCCGTGCTTCTCGTCGTACGGCAGGGAGAGCAGGCCGGCCTCGCCGAGCGTGCGGAAGACCTCGCGGGGGAAGCGGCCGACGGCCTCGTCCTCCGCGGCGCGCGGCTGCAGCTCACGCTGGACGAGGTCCCGGGTCAGGCTCAGGAGCTCGCGGGCCTCCTCGCTCGGCAGCTGGCGGTCCACGGCTTTCGCAGGGGAGGTGGTCATAGCGGCTGGTCGCCTCCTCGGTCTGGCGCCGGGCCCCGGGAGTGGTGGGCCCCGCGCGGGGTGTGGCAGGTCGGCCCGACCGGCACCGGATTGCGGTGAACGGCCGTTCACATACGTGGCGAAGTGAGTATGCCTGATCAAGGCGCTGCCGTCACGACCTGCCCTTCGGCACTGTCCGGATCGGTGCGCGAGCCCGCGTAGGGTTGCCGATGTGGCTTGTTCCGACACCTCCGACGACCCTGTAACGGGCACCCCCGCACCCGCTCCGGATCTGGCCGGCCTCGCCGCCGGGCTGCGGGCGCTGCCGCCCTCCTGCGGGCCGGTGCGGCTGGTCGCGGTGGACGGGCACGCCGGGTCGGGCAAGACCACCTTCACGGACCGGCTGGCGGCGGCGCTGGGCGGGGCGCCGGTGGTCCACCTGGACGACCTGGCCACCCACGCCGAGCCGTTCGGCTGGACCGGGCGGCTGCGCTCGCAGGTGCTGGAGCCGCTGGCGGCCGGGCGGGACGCCGCCTACGAGGTGTACGACTGGACGTCCCGCCGGTTCGCCGGCACCGCGGCGGTGCCGGCCGCACCGGTGGTCCTGGTCGAGGGGGTCGGCGCCGGGCGGCGCGCGGTGCGTCCGTGGCTGAGCCGGCTGATCTGGATGGAGCTGGACGCCGCGGCGGCCCGCCGGCGGGGCGAGGAGCGGGACGGTCCGGGACTGGCGGAGTTCTGGCGGGGCTGGGCGTCGGCCGAAACCGCGCATTTCGCCGCCGACCCGAGCCGGCCGTTCGCCGGGACCCTGGTCGACGGAGTGACCGGGCGGATCGCGCCGAGCACCGTCGGTGAACCTTCAACAAGCCCTTGACCTGCGACGTCGCCAGGAATTAGGTTCTCCCACGTTGGCGGGTTCGTTGAAGCCGCAACCTCGGACCCGGCATCCCCGGCTTGTTCCCCCGTGAGCCGGGGGTGCCGTCCGACACCCCTCCCCCGGTCCCGGCCACCGTCCAACGGCCGCACCCCCGATCGCATTTGACATCGCGCGGCACCCTTCCGGATCAGCGTCACGCCGGTACGATTCCTGGCAGGCGCATATGCGCCCCGGGGGCAGACGACCACCGGCCGGCTCCGCACACCGCCCCGCCGGCCGAGCCCCGAGCCACACCGCGGGGGGCGTGAGTGACGACGGTGGAGAGTTCCGACAGCAACAACGCGGGCGGCGCGGCGCCGAACCGGCTCGCCGACCGCGCCTGGCTGCGCGCCATGGACGCCTACACGGCCGGCGCGTACTCGCGCGCCGAGGAGGAGTTCCGCGTCGCCGTGCGGCTGGACCCCGGCATGGCCGACGCCTGGCTCGGCCTGCACGCGCTGCGCAGCGACACCTCCGGCGCCTTGCTCGCCATGTACCGGCACCAGAAACGTTTCGGTGAGCAGCGTCGCCGGCACGGCCGGCCGCTCAGCTCCTGGTACTGGCTCGGCTGGTGGGTGCAGCCGGTGCTGGAGGACACCCGCGACCTCGCGCTCGCGCACGCGTCGCACTGGCTCGACGGACGCCATCTCACCGAGCTGGACCAGGCGTTGGAACAGTGCCCGGCCCCCGACGACGACCCGTCCGCACGTTTCCTGCACGCCTGCCGGTCCTACCTGCTGAAGGACTGGGAACAGCTGATCCGGGACACCGACCGGCTGCTGGACGACCCGCTGCTCGGCATCGAGGCGGGGCTCTTCGCGGGCATGGCGAGGGTCCGGCTGGACATGTGCGCGCAGGCCCAGGCGCCGCTCGCCGCCTCGCTCGCCCGCTGCCGCTCGGAGCAGCCGCAGCGCAAGGAGCTGCGGTACTGGCTGGCCCGCTCGTACGAGGGCGCCGGGCGCAGCGCGGCCGCGCTGCCGCTCTACCGGGCCGTCCACCGGGCCGACCCGGCGTTCATGGACACCGCGGCCCGGCTCGCGGCCATCTCGGCGGAGGACGGCGTCGCCGACGCGCTGCTGGACGCGGGCGGCGGGGTGGGCGCGGGCGGCCGCGAGACGGGCCGGGCCGGGGGTGCGGAGGACGCGCTGGACTCCCTGGACGCACTGGACGCTCTGGACGCGCTGGACCCGGCGGGGCTCGACGCGGCGGGCTACGGGGCCTTCGGGCCGGACCCGGCGGGCCCGGACGGCCCGGACGGGCTCGGGGCGGACGGACTCGGGGCGGACGGGCTCGGGGCGGAGGCGTTCGGAGCCGACGCCTTCGGCGCGGACGTGCAGGACCCGGACACGGCGAACACGGCCGACCCGGCGGACCCGGACGGGCAGCGGCTGGACCAGCCCCTGGCCGACGCGCCCGGCGGTTCGGGTGCGGATGCTCCCGGCCCGGACGCCGAGCCCTACCCGGCCGCTCCGGCCACCGCCGGGACCGGCACCGACAACAGACCCGCCGGCGGGCCCGGGTCCACGGCGGGCGGCGAGGCGGGCACCCCGCCGCTGGCCGCCGGCGAGCGCTCCGGTTCGACCGCGCCGCTGCCGGCTCCCGCCGCGCCCGCGTCCCCGGCACCGGCCCGAGGCGAGGTGCTCCCCCGCACCGCCAACACCTACGCCACGCTCGAACGCGAGGGCGACCAGGCCGAGTTGGACGCGGCGCTGGCCGAGCTCTCGCGAATGGTCGGCCTGGAGCCGGTCAAGCGGCAGGTCCGGGCGCTCTCCGCGCAGCTGCGGATGGCCCGGCTCCGCGCCGAACAGGGCCTGCCGGTCCAACCGCCCAAGCGCCACTTCGTGTTCTCCGGCCCCTCCGGCACCGGGAAGACCACCGTCGCCCGGATCCTCGGCCGGGTCTTCCACGCCCTCGGCCTGCTCTCCGGCGACCACCTGGTCGAGGCCCAGCGAGCGGACCTGGTGGGCGAGTTCCTCGGACAGACGGCGGTCAAGGCGAACGAGCTGATCGACTCCGCCCTGGACGGTGTGCTCTTCATCGACGAGGCGTACAGCCTCTCCAACTCCGGTTACAGCAAGGGCGACGCCTACGGCGACGAGGCGCTCCAGGTCCTGCTCAAGCGCGCCGAGGACAACCGCGACCGGCTGGTGGTGATCCTGGCCGGCTACCCCGAGGGCATGAACCGGCTGCTCGCCACCAACCCGGGCCTCAACTCCCGCTTCACCAC
Source organism: Kitasatospora sp. NPDC042419 (assembly GCF_056437345.1). Taxonomy (NCBI): domain Bacteria; kingdom Bacillati; phylum Actinomycetota; class Actinomycetes; order Kitasatosporales; family Streptomycetaceae; genus Kitasatospora; species Kitasatospora sp. NPDC042419. The sequence continues at coordinate 171,552 of NZ_JBWKAW010000006.1, read as the reverse complement.
CCGCGTCGACTTCCCCAGCTACCGCCCCGGCGAGCTGACCGCGATCGGTGCCGCGCTCGCCGGGCTGGACGGCGACGGCTGGGACGAGGACGCCGCCGAGGAGCTGGCCTCGATCTGCACCCACGTGGTCCGCGAGGGCTGGATCGACGACCTGGGCAACGGGCGGTTCATCCGCACCCTGTACGAGAAGTCCTGCGCCTACCGGGACCTGCGGCTCACCATGCTGCGCGAGCCGCCCGGCCGTGAGGACCTCGCCACCCTGCGGCTGCCGGACCTGGTCCAGGCGTACGGCGAACTGATCGACGGCCGGGGCTGAGCCGGGCCCTGCCGCCGGGCCCTGGCCGGTCCGGGGCCCGTGGGCAGGGCCTGCCCCGGCCCCGGACCGGTGGGCAGGGCCCTGGCGGCCCTGCCGTCGGCGGGCCGCTCAGCCGCCCAGCACCTTGGCCTCCAGCTCCGGGTCCAGGCCGACCCGCGGCCGGTCCGGGCGCTGCGGAGCGGTGCCGCCGATCTCCGTCAGCCAGGCCCAGGTGTCGGCGACCGTCTCCGCCACCGGACGGCAGCGCAGCCCGGCGGCCACCGCCTTGGCGACGTCGGAGCCGTGCATGGTGTCGTACAGCTCGCCCGGCGGGATCCAGACCGGCAGGTGGCTCCACGGCTCGACACCGGCCGCCAGGATCGGTCCGGGCTCCGTCCAGCGCAGCTCGACGTCCGAGCCCGTGGCCGCCACGCAGGCCTCCAGCAGCCCGCCCATGGTGGCGTGCCCCGACGGGCTGACCAGGTCGTACGCGCCGCCGCGCCCGCCCGCCAAGGCGTCCAGCGTCCAAGCCGCGAGGTCCCGGCCGTCGATGAACTGCACGGAGAGCCCGCGCGGCCCGGGGGCCAGCACCGGGCCGCCGCGGGCGATCCGGCCCAGCCACCAGGGCAGCCGGCCGATGTTCTCGTACGGGCCGAGGATCAGCCCCGCCCGGACCAGCAGCGCCCGGTCGCCGAAGGCGTCCAGCACGGCCAGCTCGCCGCCCCGCTTGGCCTGCGGGTACGCCACCTCGCCGCCGTCGTCGGGCGAGCCGTCCACCACCGGCGCGGACTCGTCCGCGCCGGCCGGGGCCGGGTAGGCGTACACCGAGCGGCTCGACACGTACGCGTACCGGCCGACCCGGCCGGCCAGCAGGCGGGCGCTGTCACGCACCGCCGACGGGGCGCCGGACCAGGTGTCCACGACGGCGTCCCACTCCCCCTCGGCGAGCGCCGCGAGCCCGTCCGCGGCCGTCCGGTCCCCGTGCAGGACGGCGGCCACCCCCTCCGGCGGGGCGTGCGTCCCCCGGTGGAAGACCGTCACCTCCCAACCCCTCGCCACCGCGTCCTCGGCGACCGCGCGACCGACGAACTCCGTCCCACCCAGCAGTAGAAGCCTCATGCCGACCACCCTGCACAGAAGGTGGCCGACAGGGGAACGGCCGCACGCTCAGAGCGGTATCGCCCAGAGCGAAAGGGCCCGGCGGAGGCCCCGGGGCGGGGCCGGAGGCCGGGGGCGGGGGCGGGGCCGGAGGCCGGAGGCCGGGGGCTGGGGGCCCGGGGGCTACGCCGCCGAGCGGTGGTCCGGGTCGTGGACCTCGCCGACCAGCTCCTCCAGCACGTCCTCCAGCATCACGACACCGAGCGTCCGCCCGTCCTGGTCGAGGACGGCCGCCAGGTGGCAGGCGGCCCTGCGCATCGCGCCGAGCGCGTCGTCCAGCGGGAGGGTGCCGCGCAGCACCGTGATCGGCCGCCAGAGGCGGGCCGGGACCGGTGCGGTGGGGTCGTCGACGTCCAGGATGTCCTTGAGGTGCAGGTACCCCAGGTAGCCGTGACCGGCCGGGTCCCCGTCGGTGACCGGGAAGCGCGAGAAGCCGGTGCGCAGCGCCAGCTCCTCGATCTGCGCGGCGGTCACCTTGGTGTCCACGGTGACCAGCTGCTCGGGGGTGAGCAGCACCTCGGTGACCGGGCGGCGGCCCATCTCCAGGGCGTCCTCCAGGCGTTCCTGGCGGTCCTCGTCGAGCAGTCCGGCGTCCCGGGAGTCGGCGAGCAGGTACATCAGCTGCTCGGTGGTGAAGACCGACTCCACCTCGTCCTTGCCCTCGACCTTGAACAGCTTGAGCACGCCGTTGGCGAAGGCGTTCAGGAACGCGATCACCGGGGTGAGCCAGCGGGCCAGGCGGTCGAGCGGCGGGCCGAGCCAGAGCGCGGCCTTCTCGGGGCCGGCCAGCGCCATGTTCTTGGGCACCATCTCGCCCATCACCATGTGCAGGTAGACCACGACGGCCAGCGAGATGCCGTACGACAGCGGGTGCATCAGGCCGGTCGGGACGCCGACCGCGTGGAACGGCCCCTCCAGCAGGTGGGCGATGGTCGGCTCGGCGAGCGCACCGAGGCCCAGCGAGCAGACGGTGATGCCGAGCTGGGCCGCGGCGAGCATCGCGGAGACGTTGGAGAGCGCGTGCAGGACGGTGCGGGCGCGCTTGTTGCCCGCCTCGGCGAGCGGCTCGATCTGGCTGCGCCGGACCGAGACGACGGCGAACTCGGCGCCGACGAAGAAGGCGTTGCCGAGCAGCAGCAGGACGGCGACGGCCAGTTGGAGCGCGGTCATCGGGTCACGTCCTCGTCGTCGCCGAAGAAGTACCGCTCGTCGGTGCGTTCCACCCGGACCCGGCTGGTCCGGTGGCGGTCCACGGCCTCGACGGTGAACCGCCAGCCGGGCAGCTCGGCCTGCTCGCCCGGGACGGGCAGCTTGCCGAGCAGGTCGGTGACCAGGCCGGCCAGGGTCTCGTACGGGCCGTCCGGGGCGTGCAGGCCGATGTCCTCCAGCTGGTCGAGCCGGGCGCGGCCGTCGGCGGCCCAGACGGGCTGCCCGTCGACCGGTGGCAGCGGCAGCAGTTCGGGGGTGTCCGCCGGGTCGTGCTCGTCCTGCACCTCGCCGACGATCTCCTCGACGATGTCCTCGACGGTCACCACGCCGGCCGTGCCGCCGTACTCGTCGACCACGATGGCCATCGGCTGGAGCCGGCGCAGCTGGTCGAGCAGTCGTTCGGCCGGGAGCGTCGCGGGCACCAGCAGCGGCGGGACGACCAGGTCGGAGACCCGGACGCGGGCGCGCCGGTCGACGGGGACGGCGAGCGCGTCCTTGAGGGTGACGGTGCCGGTGACCTCGTCGAGGCTGTCGCTGTACACCGGGAAGCGCGAGAGGCCGGTGGCACGGGTGAGGTTGAGGACGTCGGCGGCGCTGGCGTCGTGCTGGAGCGCGGCCACGTCGACCCGCGGGGTCATCACGGACTCGGCGGTGAGGTCGCCGAGGCCCAGGGTCCGCACGAACAGGGTGGCGGACTCCTCGTCTATGGCCCCCGCCCTGGCCGAGTGGCGGGCGAGCGAGACCAGTTCGGCGGGGGTCCGGGCGTGGCCCAGCTCCTCCTGCGGCTCGATCCCGAAGGCGCGCACCATCCGGTCGGCCGAGCCGTTCAGGACGCTGATCAGCGGGCGGCAGACGCGCGAGAACGTCATGTGCGGTGCGGCGACCGCGCGGGCCACCTGGAGCGGCCGGGAGATCGCCCAGTTCTTCGGGACCAGTTCGCCGATCACCATCTGGACCACGGTGGCGAGCACCATGCCGATGATCACGCCGGCGCCGCGGGCGGCGCCGTCGGGCAGCCCGATCCCGGTGAGCACGGGCTTCAGGAGGACGGAGAGCGCCGGCTCGGCGAGCATGCCGACCACCAGCGAGGTGACGGTGATCCCGAGCTGGGCGCCGGAGAGCTCGAAGGAGAGGTGCCGCAGGGCCCGGGAGACCCGGCGGGACTTGGCGTCGCCCGCCTCGGCGGAGCGCTCGACGGCACCGCGCTCGACGGTCACGAAGGCGAACTCGGCTGCCACGAACAGGCCGTTGGCGAGGATGAGCAGAACGGCTGCGAGCAACAGCAGCCAGGCGGTGATCACAGTGCCGCCTGCCTTCCGGCGGTCGGAAGTCGGGCGGCGCAGGTACTACCGGACGGATCGTCCATGGACGGGGGGTGTCACTCCTCAGGTCGTTTTCGGGCAGGACAATGCCTTTGCCCCGCTTTAATCAGCGTAGACGATACCCGTACGGCCGTCGGATCAGTGTTCGGACCCGCCAACGGCCGCGGCGCCCGGCGGCCTCGGCGCCCCGCGGCCTCGGTGCTCGGTGCTCGGTCGCCGCTGCGCTCAGCGGCCGCGGCGCTCGACCAGGTCGCGCAGCGCGCGGGCGTCCGCGATGGCCTGGGCCTTGCCGACACCGGACTGGATGCCGACGGCGGCCAGCGAGGTGCCGTCCGCGAGGTCGAGGGTGGCCCACGGGTCGCCCTGGCGGAAGTTGACCCGGACGATCTCGGCCCAGGCCAGGCGACGGCGGCGGACGAAGTTGACGACGGTGACGCCCTCGGCGTCGGCACTGACCCGGGGGCGGGCCAGCATCAGGCCCACCGAGGCGAAGAGCACGCCGCTGAGCGCCATCATCGCCCGGTCGTTGAACTGCCAGTTCGCCGGAAGTGCGACCGCCATCACGGCGAACAGCACCACCAGCAGCGCGCAGACCGGCAGCAGGACGGCCCGGGTGCGACGCGGCGCCCAGGTGACGGGGAACTCGGCGGGGGTGGACACGAGGGACTCCGGGTGGTTCGACGGCTGGGGCAGGGGAAAGGGCGGGGACGCCGCACGGCGTCCCCGCCCCATTCAACCGGTGCTTACCTGCGCGGCCGCAGGCGGCAGGCCGATCAGAGTCGGCAAGCGTGGATGTTGGTGACCAGGATCGCCCGGGCGCCGATGCCCCACAGGTCGTCCATGATCCGCTGGGCCTCCTTGCGGAGCACCATGGCGCGGACGGCCACCCAGCCCTCGGTGTGCAGCGGGGAGACGGTCGGCGACTCCAGGCCCGGGGTGAGCCCGACGGCGGCGGTGACGTTCTCGGCGCGGATGTCGTAGTCCATGAGCACGTAGCGGCGGGCCACCAGCACGCCCTGCAGGCGGCGCAGGAACTGGTCGACGGCCGCGTCCTCGCCGGCGCCCTTCGGGCGGATCACCACGGCGTCGGAGACCAGGATCGGCTCGCCGAACACCTCCAGACCCGCGTTCCGCAGGCTGGTGCCGGTCTCCACCACGTCGGCGATCACGTCGGCGACGCCCAGCTGCACGGCGGTCTCCACCGCACCGTCCAGCTTGGTGACGGTGGCCTTGACCCCGTGGTCGGCGAGGTGCTGCTCGACCAGGCCCGTGTAGGAGGTGGCGATCCGCAGACCCTCCAGCCCCTGCACGTCCTGGACGTCCACGCCCTCCGGGCGGGCGAAGCGGAAGGTGGAGCCGCCGAAGCCGAGGGCGAGCACCTCCTCCGCGTTGGAGTGCGAGTCCAGCAGCAGGTCGCGGCCGGTGATGCCGACGTCGAGGCGGCCGGAGCCGACGTAGACGGCGATGTCGCGCGGGCGGAGGAAGAAGAACTCGACCTGGTTGCCCGGGTCGACCAGCACCAGTTCCTTGGCGTCCTTGCGCTGGCGGTAGCCGGCCTCATGGAGCATCTCCGCCGCGGGACCCGAGAGCGAACCCTTGTTGGGTACGGCGATGCGCAGCATGGAGGTCAGTTCCTTACCTGTTGGGTGTGGCGGGGGGGGTTCTTGCCGGGCCGGGTTCTAGAGGTACTTGTAGACGTCGTCGAGCGTCAGCCCGCGGGCGACCATCATCACCTGAAGGTGGTAGAGGAGCTGCGAGATCTCCTCGGCGGTCTGCTCGTCCGACTGGAACTCGGCGGCCATCCATACCTCGGCGGCCTCCTCGACGACCTTCTTGCCGATCGCATGGACGCCCTGCTGGACGAGCTGCGCGGTACGGGAGGACGAGGGGTCGCCGGTGGCGGCCTTCTGCTGGAGCTCGGTGAAGAGCTCCTCGAATGTCTTCGAAGCCATGATGCACTCACCTTACGGCGTGCGGGCTTACGGGCGGTAAACGGTCCCGGACCGTGGACAGTCCGGTGGACGTCCACGGTCCGGGAGCGCGGAGGGGGCGGCCTGGCGCCGGCGGGCGTGCCGCCGGGGTCCGCCCCGCGGCTCAGAGCGCGCGCAGCGTGACGGCGGTGGCGACGGCGGCGGTGACGGCCTCGTGGCCCTTGTCCTCGGCGGAGCCCGGCAGGCCCGCCCGGTCCAGCGCCTGCTGCTCGTTGTCGCAGGTCAGCACGCCGAAGCCGACCGGCACGCCGGTGTCCACGCTGACCTGGGTGAGCCCGGCGGTGGCGGCCTGGCAGACGTAGTCGAAGTGCGGGGTGCCCCCGCGGATGACGACGCCGAGGGCGATCACGGCGTCGTAACCGCGGTCGGCGAGCCGCTTGGCCGCCACCGGCAGCTCGAAGGTGCCGGGGACGCGCAGGACGGTCGGCTCGGCGACGCCCAGCTCCTTCAGGGCGCGGTGGGCGCCGTCGAGGAGGCCGTTCATTACCTGCTCGTGCCACTGGGCGGCGATCACGGCGACCTTGAGGCCGGCGGCGTTGTCGATGGTCAGCTCGGGGGCTCCGTGGCCGCTCATGTGCTGGTGCCTTTCGGTGATTCGGCGGTGCGGTGGGGTGGGGCGGGTACGCGGGTGGTGCCGGGTGGTGCCGGGTGGTGCGTGGGCGGTACCGGGTGGTGCGTGGGCGGTGGTGGCGCGGGCCTCGCCGGTCAGGAACCGAGGCCGGGCAGGTCGTGGCCCATCCGGTCGCGCTTGGTCCGCAGGTAGCGGGCGTTGTGCTCACCGGCCGGGATCTCCACCGCCTCGCGACCCTTGACCTTCAGCCCGTGCTCGGTGAGCGCGGTCAGCTTCTCCGGGTTGTTGGTCAGCAGGGTGAGCGAGCGGACCCCGAGGTCGCAGAGCATCTGCGCGCCGATGCTGTAGTCGCGGGCGTCCGCGGGCAGGCCCAGGTCGAGGTTGGCGTCGACGGTGTCCCGTCCCTGCTCCTGGAGCTCGTAGGCGCGCAGCTTGTGCGCCAGCCCGATGCCCCGGCCCTCGTGGCCGCGCAGGTAGAGCACCACGCCGCGGCCGGCCTCGGCGACCCGCCGCAGCGAGGACTGCAGCTGCGGACCGCAGTCGCAGCGCAGCGAGCCGAAGACGTCGCCGGTCAGGCACTCCGAGTGGACCCGCACCAGGACGTCCTCGCCGTCCGGGAGCCGGCCGTCCGCGTCCAGCCCGCCGGCGACCAGGGCGATGTGCTCGACCCCGTCGATGGTGCCCTGGTAGCCGACGGCGGTGAACTCGCCGAACTCGGTGGGCAGGGAGGTGACGGCGGCCCGGCCGACGTGCAGCTCGGTCCGGCGGCGGTAGGCGATCAGGTCCTCGATCGAGATGATCGCCAGGCCGTGCTCACGGGCGAAGGCGACCAGCTCGGGCAGCCGCGCCATGCTGCCGTCGTCGTTGACCACCTCGGCGATCGCGCCGGCCGGCGCCAGCCCGGCGAGCCGGGCCAGGTCGACGGCGGCCTCGGTGTGGCCGGGCCGGACCAGCACGCCGCCGTCGACGGCGCGCAGCGGGAACACGTGCCCGGGGCGGGCCAGGTCGCCGGCCCCGGTGCCGGGCGAGGCGAGCAGTCGGACGGTGCGGGCCCGGTCGGCCGCCGAGATGCCGGTGGAGACCCCCTCGCGGGCGTCGACCGAGACGGCGTACGCGGTGCCCTTGCGGTCCTCGTTGACCTGGGTCATCGGCGGGAGCTTGAGCCGGTCCAGTTCGCCGCCGGTCATCGGGGCGCAGATCACGCCGGAGCTGTAGCGGATGGTGAACGCCATCAGCTCGGGGGTGGCGGCGGAGGCTGCGAAGACGATGTCGCCCTCGTTCTCGCGGTCCTCGTCGTCGACCACGATCACGGCGCGGCCGAGCGCGATGTCGGAGATGGCCCGCTCGACCGGGTCGAGGACGAGGTCGGGACCACCCGCGTGGTCTCCCGTCGGCTCACCGGTGTACTCGCCGAGGTGTCCACCGACGTGCTCACCGGTGTGGTGCGCGGACTGCTTCTCGGGCTGGTTCTCGGTCATGCGGAGGCTCCCTGGAGAACGCGGTCGGTCGAGGGACGGCTGGTGCGGCCGCGCAGCCACCAGGCGCGCAGGCCGAGCAGCACCAGGACGAAGTAGATGGAGTAGGTGAAGCCGGAGAAGACCAGCCCGTTGTTGAAGGCGAGCGGGACGCCGACCAGGTCGACGGCGACCCACGCGAACCAGAACTCGACCCAGCCGCGGGCCTGGGCCACCATCGCGGCCAGCGTGCCGACGAAGATGTAGGCGTCCGGCCAGGCGTCCCAGGACAGTTGCGGGTAGACGGTGAACAGCGTGCCGACGGCCAGGGTGCCGAGCGCGGTGCCGGCGATCAGCACGGCGCGTTCGCGGCCGGTGGCGAAGCGGACCTCGACGTCGCCGTCGCCGTGCTTGCCGCGCTGCCACCGGGTCCAGCCCCAGACGGCGGCGAGGATGACCACGACCTGCTTGCCGACGCCCCCGCTGAGGTGGGCGGACCAGTAGGCGCCGACCAGGATGACGCCGGAGAGCAGCTGGACCGGCCAGGTCAGCCGGGACCGGCGCCAGCCGAGCGCGAGCGCGGTGAGACCGAGCAGGTTGCCGATGATGTCCGACCGGTAGACGTCCTGGCCGAAGAGGTGGACGGTGCCGTTGAGCCAGTTCACTTGTTCTCTCCGGCGTTCGTCTCGGGGAGGGCGGGAGTCGCCTCGGGGAAGGCGGGAAGGGTGGGGAGAGCGGGCAGCGCGGGGAGGGCGCGGGACTCCAGCAGCCGCTCCACGTACTTGGCGAGGACGTCGACCTCCAGGTTGACGCTCTCGCCGACGGCCTTGGTGCCGAGCGTGGTCAGCGCGAGGGTGGCCGGGATGAGGCTGACGGTGAAGCTGTCACGGGCCGCATCGACCACGGTGAGGCTGACGCCGTCGACGGTGATCGAGCCCTTCTCCACCAGGTAGCGGGAGACCGACTCGGGCAGCGAGAAGCGCAGCACCTCCCAGCGGAGGTCGCCTGCCGCGTCGCGCTCGCCCGGCTCACGGCTCAACAGCCGCCCGGTGGCGTCGACATGGCCCTGCACCAGGTGGCCGCCGAGCCGGGCGCCGAGCGCCATGGCGCGTTCGAGGTTGACCCGCGAACCGGGCTTCAACTCGCCGAGACTGGAACGGTGGAGCGTCTCCGCCATCACATCGGCGCTGAACTCACCGGTACCGGCGGCCAGTTCGTCGGGGCTGTCGACGACGGTCAGGCAGACGCCGTTCACCGCGATCGAGTCGCCGTGGCGCGCGTCCTGACAGACCACCGGACCACGCAGGCGGATTCGCGAGGAGTCGCCGATCTCCTCGATCGACACGACCTCGCCGAGCTCTTCGATGATGCCGGTGAACACCCGGGTTCTCCTCGCGCTTGGGGCGCGGACTCCGGGGCGGTGGCATGGGAGATGACCACGGACGGGGGCACGGGTGCGCGGGTCGCCGACCGACGGCACCACCCGTCGCCGGGTCGCCGCCAACCAGCGGACGGCAGAGGAGACCTCCTCCGTCGCGCACACCTCCCGAGGCCCACCGGGGGACCACGGGTACCGCTCTCTCGTCCGTCGCGCACGCCTCCCATCCGGACTTTAACCGTCGGTCCAGGAATTTCACCTGGTCAACCGGCCGCTGGCTGCGGACGGGTCGCGGACTGTAACCGCCGGTTCGGATTTTCACCGACCCCGGAGTGCGCTGAACGTCACTGCTACTACTGCCGTCATTGTGCCATGATCCGCGCGGCCCCAGGGAGAGGGCCCGGCTGTGGCCTGTTTCACGCGACGGGCGGGAATGCCCGCGGACGGAAGCGCACGGCGGGCACGGCACGCGCCGGGCTCCCGGTGGCGGTCCGGGGTGCGCCGGGCGCACGCTGGTGGTAGGCGGACGCGGTCCCGCGGGTGCGGCTCGCGGACGGCGGTGGTCCGCCGCAGGCTCCAGGAGGTGCAGCGCGATGGCGAAGTTCATGGACGTCCACCACGGGATGGCCGGCATCACGCAGGACGAGTTGCGGATGGCGCACGAGGCCGACCTGGCGATCCAGGCCGAGGAGGGCGTGCGGTTCCAACAGGCTTGGGCGGACCCGGAGTCGGGCATCGTCTACTGCCTCTCCGAGGGGCCGTCGAAGGAGGCCGTGCAGCGGGTCCACGAGCGTTCCGGACACCCGGCGGACGAGGTGCACCCGGTGCCGCTGGTCGTCTGATCCCCGCTGGTCGTCCGATCCCCTGAGCCCCTGAGCCCGCGGGCGGTGCCCGGCCCCGGGGGTGGCCCGGGGTGAGCCCGGTGTCCGGCGTGAGCCCGGTGCCCGCTGGCCGGGGCTGCCCGGCCGGGGTGTTCGGCCGGGGTGTTCGGCCGGGGGTGTTCGGCCGGGGGCGTCCCGGGCTGCCCGGCCGCGCGGACGGTGCTCAGAGCGTGGGGACCTGGGTGAAGTGGGTGACCTCGGGCGGGTGGGCCAGGTAGCGCGGCTCGCCCTCCGACCAGACCGGCCGGATCCGCCACATCGGCCCCGCGTACCCGCGCAGCGCCTCCTCGTCTCGCCAGCGGCTCACCACGAGCACGCGGTGGCCGCCGTCGGTGACGGAGCGCAGCAGTTCGCCGCCCAGACAGCCGTCGGCCTTCCCGAGCTGCGGGACCACCTCGGCGGCCAGCAGCCTGCAGAACTCGTCGACATGCCCGGCCATGACCTGGCCGGCCCAGATCCTGACGATCACGGCAACCGCCTCCCTCAGGAGCGCCCTGGCCCCATTATCGGCGCAAAGCCGCTGGTGGCGAGGGTTCCGGCGGTCTTTTTCCGGCGCCTCCGGGCGGCCGCCGAAGGGGCCTCCGCTAGATTTCCGGTATGACCAGCACATCGGAGACTGTCGTTCCGTCAACCACCGGGCAGGGTGCGCCGAGCGGGCCCGGCGGCCTGTTCGAGGCGCTCAGCGCGGACGCCGTACGCGACGCGGCGGGTCTGCGGGAGGTCTACGAGCAGCCCAACGACCACGCGCGGCGCAAGCAGGTGGACCACATCCACGCGGTGGCCCGCCGGCTGATCGCCTGCTCGTCGCTGGTCTTCGTGGCCAGCGCGGACGCGGAGGGCCGGTGCGACGTCTCCCCGCGCGGCGGACCGGCCGGACTGGTGTCGGTCCTGGACGACCACACCCTGGCCATCCCGGACGCGACCGGCAACAAGCGGCTCGACACCCTGCACAACGTCGTCGAGACCGGTCAGGTCGGGCTGCTCTTCGTGGTCCCGGGCCGGGACACCACGCTCCGGGTCAACGGCCGGGCCTGCGTGTCCACCGATCCCCGGCTGCTGGAGCAGCTGACGGCGGTCGGCAAGCCGCCGCGCAGCGCGATCGTGGTGGCGGTCGAGGAGGTCTACGCGCACTGCCCGAAGGCGTTCCTGCGCTCCTCGGCGTGGAAGCCGGAGAACTGGCTCGCCAAGGACGCCCAGCCGACGTCGGCCGAGGTCACCCTCTCCCACCTCGGGGACCCGTCGCTCACCATCGCGGCCATCGAGCAGAGCGAGCGGGAGTCGCTGCTCTACCGGTACGAGTAGCGGCCCACGGGTACGAGCACCGGCCTGCCGCCCGAGTGGCGAGCTGCCGGTACGGATCACGGCGCGCGAGAGCCGGTCCGGACGTGCTTCCCCGTCCGGGCCGGCTCTTCCGCGCGCGACGCGGGCCGGGCGTCAGGCCGCGGCCCTGGCCACGTCCACCACGGCCGCGCCCGCGGCCGCCCGCTGGACAGCCTCGACGCCCTTGTGGGCCGCGTCCTTGCTCACGTAGCCCTGGCCGGTCGCGACTATCTCGCCGTTGCCCGCCTTGAGCCGGAACCGGAACTTTCCGCCGGCGTCCTCGTACACCTCGAACTTGCCCGCCATCCGGGCCACCTCCTCGTCGACGGGGCGCGCCGCGCGCCCCCTCCTGCACGGTGCGCCCGGGGCCGGGCGGGCCGCACCCGGTCGGGGTCCGGACGGGTGACGCCGCCCCACCGGCGCGCCGGGACGGCGGGAGGCCGTTTGAATGGACGGATGGACTGCGTCTTCTGTGCGGTGGTGGCCGGCACGGAGCCCGCGCACCGGGTGCTGGACGACGAGGCGGCCGTGGCCTTCCTCGACCGCCGGCCGCTCTTCCCCGGCCACGTGCTGGTCGTGCCGCGCGCCCACCACCGCACCCTGGCCGACCTGCCGGAGTCGGAGGTGGGCCCGTTCTTCCTGCGGGTGCGGCGGGTGGCGGCGGCGGTGGAGCACGGGATGGGGGCGGCGGGCAGCTTCGTCGCGGCGAACAACCGGATCAGCCAGTCGGTGCCGCACCTCCACGTCCACGTGGTGCCGCGCAACCCGAAGGACGGGCTGCGCGGCTTCTTCTGGCCGCGCGGGAAGTACCCCGACGAGGCGGAAGCGGCCGAGGTCGCCGCACGGCTGCGGGCCGCGCTCGCCCCGCCGGGGGACGCCGGTGACCGAGCAGACGACCAGGCCGGCGATCAGGCAGGCGACCAGGCAGACGACCAGGCCGGCAGCCGGGTGGACGACCGGGCCGGTCTCCGGTCGGGTGACCGGTCGCGCGACCGGCCCTACTAGCCGAACCGACCGCCGGGCGACCGGGCCGACCCGGCCGAACTAGCCGACCCGGACGTTGTCGAGCACCCAGTACCAGTTGTTGCTGCCGGTGTACCGGAACCGCAGCCGCAACCGGCTCGCACCGGCCGGGACGGCCAGGTCCAGGGTCTGCGTGCCGTTGGTCTCGGCGGTGTAACTCTTCACCTGGACCGGCGTGCCACCGTCCCAGACCGCGAGCACCTGGGCGGTCTGGACGCCCTCCGGCCGGTAGTAGGTGGTGAAGGAGACCGGCACGGTGGCCCGCCCGGCGACCGGGTACTCGGGGGTGACCAGGGTGGAGTCGTAGCTGCCCTTGAACGTCTTGTCGGCCCACTCGTCGGAGTCCGCGACGGCGAACACGTTGCGGGAGCGGACGTTCAGCTCGCGGGACTGGTCGCGCTGGGCCTTGGTCCAGAACTCGTCGGTGGTGAACGACCAGCCGCGCCACTCGGTGACGCCGCCGGTGCCCATCGCGGAGTCGTCCACCGACCAGCCGCTCGGCGGGGTGTGGGTGAAGCCGAGGACCCCGGCCGCGATGCCGGTCTCGTCGACCCGGCCGGTCAGCTGCGGGCGCAGCGTGTCGAAGGCGTCCGGGAGGAGGCTCGGGATCGGGCTGCCGTCGAGGCCCCAGGCCGGGTCGACGGCGATGCCGAGGTGGGCGAGCGCGGTGGGCGCGATGTCCACCATGCGCACGTCGTACCGGACCGAGCCGGCCGGGAACGCCGAGCCGTTGGCGATGACGAAGGTCTGCCGCTCCTCCCAGGTGGAGCCGCCGTGGCCGCCGGTGGGGGTGTGCCCGTGGTCGGCGGTGACCATGACCAGCCAGTCCTCCTGCGCGTAGGAGGCGCGCCCGCGGACGGCCGCGAGGATCTGGCCGACCTGGGCGTCCACGCCGCGGATCGCGGCCAGGTAGGCCGCGCTGGCGGAGCCGCTGCTGTGGCCGGCGTGGTCGACGTTGTCGAGCTGGACGAAGACCGCGTCCGGGTCGGTGTCGCGGAGCCGCGCGACGGCGCGGGAGGTGGTGCCGGCGTCGTACTCGGCGGACGGGGTGGCCACGCGGGTGTCGACCCGGCCGGAGTAGATGGTGTCGGCGATCGGCGCCCAGGAGGCGACCACGTAGGTGTTGAGCGCGGGCTTCGCGGCCTCGGCGCGGGTGAGGAAGTCCGGGTAGGCGGCGAAGGCGGGGGCGGTGAAGTCGTTGTCGCGGACGTTGTGCTTGTCCGGCCAGACGCCGGTGGCGACGGTGGACCAGCCGGGGCCGGAGGAGGTGCCGGCCATGGGGTTGGCGTAGAGGCTGCCGGCGGCGGTGAGGCCGCCGGCCATCAGCGCGTCGAGGCTGCCGGCGCCGGCCTCCTTGATGCGGTTGAGCATGGTGCCGTCGAGGCCGATGACCAGCACCTTGGGGGTGCGGCCGGCCACTGCGGCGGTGGCCGCGGTCGCGGCGCGGGCGGCGGTGGCGGTCAGCGGGCCGGCGGCGAGTACGGCTGCGGCGGCGCCGAGGAGCAGGCCGCGGCGGGAGGGGCCGGGGGTGGCGGGGGTGCCGGGGCCGGCGGGGGCGGGCTCGGGGGTGGCGGGGCGCTGCGGGGTCACGTCGTCCTCCTGATGCTGCGTCATGGCGAGGAAGGGGCGGTGACTACGGTCGGAGCGACGGGTGGACGGCGGTGGCCCGGCTCCCGACCCGGGCGTGAACAGCGCTCGAAATTCGGTCCAGACCCGTTATGCTTTCGTGATTAAGATGGCGCGGAGCCGCGGAGCCGCGGAGCTACAGATCGGCAAGGCGACAGGACGACAGGGCGACTAGGCGACAGGGGGCAGCGGGCAGGGCGGCACTCGGCCCGCGCCGGCGGCACCGCCCACGGCGTCAGCCGGCCTCCAGCCGGGTGGTGAAGCTGAACCGGTCACCCCGGTAGAGCGAGCGCACCCGCTCCACGGGGACGCCGGACGGATCCCTGGTCAGCCGGTGCAGCAGCAGCATCGGCAGCGCGGGCGGGGTGCCGATCAGCAGGGCCTCGCGCGGAGTGGCCAGCACCGTCTCGATCCGCTCGTCGGCCGCACCGAAGGTGATGCCCGCCTTCTCCGCCAGGAACGCGTACAGCGAGGACCCGGGGTCGAACTCCACGTCCAGTGCCGGAACCCGCCCCACCGCCAGGTAGGTGCTCTCCAGCCCGACCCGCTCGCCGTCCGCGAGCAGGACCCGCTCCAGGTGCCAGACCGGCTCGCCCGGCGCGATCCGCAGCTGGCCGGCCAACTGCGCTTCGGCGCCGAGCCGTTCCAGCCCGATCAGGGTGCGGCCGGGGATCCGGCCCTGGCGGCGGACCCCCTCGGTGTAGCTGGCCAGCGAGAGCGGCTGCTCCAGCTTGGGCCCGGCCACCACCGTGCTGCGCCCGCGCCGGCGGACCCTGCCCTGGATCAGCAGGTCGCGCAGGGCCTGGCGGAGCGTCTCGCGGGCCACCTCGAAGCGGGCGGCCAGCTCGCGTTCGGTCGGCAGCACGCCGCCCTCGCCGAGCTCGTCGAGCAGTTCCTCCAGCCGCCCCTTGACGGCGTAGTACTTGGGCACCCGGCCGTGCTCCGGGATGCCCGACCTGATCGGTGCGCCGGGGCCCGACCGGGCGGCGGGGTCAGGGGTTTCGTCCACCCGCCCATCCTTCCAGATGGCGAGACGCGGTCGGCGCAGCTGCGGCGGGCACCGCGGTCCCGGCTCCTGCGGGCGGAGTGGGCGCGGGTGCGGCGCACAGGGGCCGCGCACCTGCGGCGGGGCCCCACCGCGGGTGCGCGTGACGTGCGTGACGTGCGGGTCGCAGGAGCCGGCTCCGGCCCGGACCCTCGCCGGGCACTCTTGACAGGTTTAGACCATTCCGCTTGAGTCTGGGCCAGCCCCGCACCGGCCCGCACCCCGGTCGGCCCGTCCCCC
Source organism: Kitasatospora sp. NPDC042419 (assembly GCF_056437345.1). Classification (NCBI taxonomy): domain Bacteria; kingdom Bacillati; phylum Actinomycetota; class Actinomycetes; order Kitasatosporales; family Streptomycetaceae; genus Kitasatospora; species Kitasatospora sp. NPDC042419. The sequence goes on along the minus strand of NZ_JBWKAW010000006.1, from coordinate 156,039 downwards.
ACGACGAGCCCCCACGCCGCGGGGCCCACTCCCTGCCCCGACCTTCCCGCCTCCACGACCGTGCGGCCCCCACCGCACAAGGGGTGATCAAGTGTCAACGAAACGCCTGCTCGCACTGCTCTCCGCCGTCGTCACGGCACTGGCAGTCGTCCTGCTGCTGCCCGCCGCCAACGCCAGCGCCGCCGTCTGCGCCACGCCCTGGAGCTCGACGGCCGTCTACACCGGCGGCTCCGGAGCCTCGTACAACGGCCACAACTGGTCCGCGAAGTGGTGGACCCAGGGCGAGGCCCCGAGCACCGCCGGCTCGGGCGTCTGGGCCGACCAAGGTGCCTGCGGCACCGGTCCGACGCCGACCCCGACCCCGACCCCGACGTCCGGGACCTGCGCCTACCCGGACTGGGTCGCCGGCCGCACCTACACCACCGGCACGATCGTCAAGTACACCAACGGCGGCCTCTACCGGGCCACCCACGACAACCCGGGCTACGACCCGGTGATCAGCACCTGGTACTGGGAGCCCTACACCTGCGGCCCCAACCCGACCCCGACGCCGACCACCACCGTGACCCCCAACCCGGGCGGATTCCCGGTCAGCCAGGCGCAGTTCAACCAGATGTTCCCGAACCGGAACTCCTTCTACACCTACCAGGGCCTGCTCGACGCCCTCACCGCCTACCCCGCCTTCGCGGGCACCGGCACCGACACCGTGCGCAAGCAGGAGGCGGCGGCCTTCCTCGCCAACGTCAACCACGAGACCGGCGGCCTGGTCTACGTGGTCGAGCAGAACACCGCCAACTACCCGCACTACTGCGACACTTCGCAGTCCTACGGCTGCCCGGCCGGCCAGGCCGCGTACTACGGCCGCGGCCCGATCCAGCTGAGCTGGAACTTCAACTACAAGGCGGCCGGCGACGCCCTGGGCATCGACCTGCTGCGCAACCCCAACCTCGTGCAGACCGACCCGGCCGTCGCCTGGAAGACCGCGCTCTGGTACTGGAACACCCAGACCGGCCCCGGCACCATGACGCCGCACAACGCCATCGTCAACGGGTACGGATTCGGCGAGACCATCCGCAGCATCAACGGCAGCCTGGAGTGCAACGGCGGGAACCCCGCGCAGGTGCAGAGCCGGATCAACGCCTACCAGAGCTTCACCCAGCTGCTCGGCACCGTTCCGGGCTCCAACCTGAGCTGCTGACCGTCCGGCGGCCGACCCGCCACGCGCCTCCCTGACCCGGCGCGCCCCGGCCGCCGTCCGCCACTGCCGAGCCGCACCGCCGCCCGCACCGCCGCCCGCCGCCACGCACGCGGGCGGCGGTGCGGACGTACCTCCGGCGGACGAGCGGCGGGGGCCCGAAATCGTCGCCACGGTGGACGTCGTGACGGGCCGGGGGCTCCTAGGCTCGGGGTCATGAACGACCTTGGCAGCCTCGTCCAGCAGACCGCCGACCGCCTCGCCGGCCAGCACGTCGGCGCGGTGGTCGCCGGCCTGGCCGGCGGCACGGTGGAGATCCGCGGCGCAGGCCGCACCGGGCCCGGCAGCACCGGCGGCACACCCGGCCCGGACACCCTGTTCGAAATCGGCTCGGTGACCAAGGTGTTCACCTCGCTCGCGCTCGCCCGGCTGACCCTCGCCGGCACCGTCGCACTCGACGAACCGCTCGCCGACGTCCTGTCCGACGCGCTCCCGGCGGGCGTCACCGTCCCCGGCAGGAAGAACACCCCGCTCACCCTGCAGCACCTCGCCACCCACACCGCCGGCCTGCCCCGGCTCCCCGCCGGAATGCTGCTGCCGGCCCTGCTCACCCCGAACAAGCCCGACCCGTACGCCCACTGCACCGCCGAGTTCCTGCTCGCCGGGCTCGCCCGCACCCGGCTGCGCGCCGCACCCGGGCGCAGCTTCCGCTACTCCAACCTCGGCGCCGGGCTGCTCGGCCTCGCCCTCGCCCACCGCTCCGGCCTCTCCTACCAGGAGCTGGTGACGCGGGAGGTCTGCGCCCCGCTCGGCCTCGCCGACACGGTGGTCGCGGTCGACGGCGAGCGGTCCGCCCGGCTCGCCTCCGGGCACACCGCCGGCGGCCGCCCCGTCCCCGGCTGGAACCTCGCCGACCTCGTCGGCGCCGGCGGCCTCCACTCGACCGTCGCCGACCTCGCGATACTCGTGCGGGCCCAGCTGGCGTCCGGAACGGACGACGACAGCTCGCCGCTGGCGCCCGCGATCACGCTCACCCGGGAGGTCCGGCACCGGGTCAACCCGTTCGCCTGGATGCACCTCGGCTGGCTCGGCCACCGCCTGCACGCCCGCCAGGGCGGCCACCTCCAGATCTGGCACAACGGCGGGACGGGCGGCTTCCGGTCGTTCGTCGCGTTCGACCCGGAGAAGCGGGTGGGCGTGATCGCCGTGGTCAACACCCGCCGCGCCGTCGACCCGGCCGGCGTCGCACTGCTGCGCACGCTCCAGAAGTCCCACGCCTCGGTCGGCGCGGCCTGAAGCCGGCGGCGGCAGGCCGTCGCGCCTGCCGCCGCCGGACCTGATCCCGCCGGCGGCCGTGCACCACCGGACCGACCGCACGATGCGGCGGCTCGCGGCGCTGTTCGGGATCTCCACGGCGCCGGCAACCGGGGCATGTCCAAGTGGCCGAAGACGACGGTCCAGGTCGTAGCGGTCGTGGCCGAGGTCGCCTCCTGCATCCCTGGTCCTGTCGGTGCCGTGGCGGCGGCCATTCCCTCGGTTTCCTACGCTGCCACCGACAATTGGGGTAAGGCCTTCGAGACGACCCTCATGGCAGTCGCCCAATCGATCGGCGCCGATCGCAGCTGCGGCTCCGACCGGCTCCGCCGGCCGACCCTCCAACCAGTCCAAGGAACGTACGTGCCCCAGATCGAACGTCAATTCTCCTGGTTCTCAGGTCCTGTCGAGGCGCTCCAGATCCTCCGACGCGCGGCGATCGAGTCCTCTGTCGAATTGAGGAAGGACGTATCGCCGTCCCCGGAAGAGGCGGACGCCCTGACGGACGCTCTCGGCAGCATGCTCATGGAGGGCGGATTCGATGCGGACCACAACCCGACTCGAAGGGGGCTGGTGATCGAGGACATGATTGACAGTCTGAGTCAGTACCTTGAAAACGAGGATGATTGATCGGGCTCGGCTTCGATCTCACATGAGGGTCCACCAGCTTGCCTGCAGATCGCATCACGGATCACCAACCGAACAGGCAGGTCCGGTCAGCCGCTCGGCCCGTCGGGGAGGCGCTGCATCGGTTGGGCCGCGGCCTGGCGGGAGTGGCGCAGCGGGCCGCGGCCCGGTGGGTGGGGATTCCAAACTTGGCGACTCTTCGGTAAGTTTGGATTTCCAACCAGCCAGCGCGCCCGGGCGGTCGCCGTCCCGCGCCGCCCCGGAGGAAGGCGGACACCATGCGTGACGCCGTCATCGTCGAAGCCGTCCGCACCCCCATCGGCAAGGGCAAGCCCGGCGGCGCCCTCTCGGCCGTCCACCCCGTGCACCTGCTCGCCGGGGCCCTCCAGGCCCTGGTCGACCGCAGCGGCATCGACCCGGTGCTGGTCGACGACGTGATCGGCGGCTGCGTCGACCAGGTCGGCGAGCAGGCCATGAACACCACCCGCTACGCCTGGCTCTCCGCCGGACTGCCCGAGTCCGTCCCCGCGACCACCGTCGACCGCCAGTGCGGCTCCTCCCAGCAGGCCGTCCACTTCGCCGCCCAGGGCGTCATCGCCGGCGCCTACGACCTGGTCGTGGCCTGCGGGATCGAGTCGATGAGCCGGGTGCCGATGTGGTCCAACGTGCCGCCGGGCACCGACCCGTTCGGCGCGGCGATCGCCGCCCGCTACCCCGGCGGCCCGGTCCCCCAGGGCATCAGCGCCGAGCTGATCGCCGCCCGCTGGTCCCTCTCCCGCGAGGAGATGGACGCCTTCGCCGCCGACTCCCACGCCAAGGCCGCCCGGGCCCACGCCGACGGGCTGTTCGACGCCGAACTCGTCCCGGTGGCCACCCCTGGCGGGACCGTCACCGCCGACGAGTCCGTCCGCCCCGGCACCACCCCCGAGGTCCTCGCCGGCCTCCGCCCCTCCTTCGCCGACCCCGGCTTCGCCGAACGCTTCCCCCAGATCGACTGGTCGGTGACGGCCGGGAACAGCAGCCCGATCAACGACGGCGCCTCCGCCGTCCTGATCGCCGGCGCCGACACCGCCGCCCGCCTCGGCCTGCGCCCGCTCGCCCGCCTGCACTCCTTCGCGGTGACCGGCTCCGACCCCCTGCTGATGCTCACCGGCGTGCTCCCCGCCACCGAGAAGGTCCTGCGGCGCGCCGGCCTCACCCTCGCGGACATCGACCTGTTCGAGGTCAACGAGGCCTTCGCCGCCGTCCCCCTGACCTGGCTCCGCGAGACCGGCGCCGACCCGGCACGGCTCAACGTCAACGGCGGGGCCATCGCCCTCGGCCACCCCCTCGGCGCCAGCGGCACCCGCCTGATGACCACCCTCGTCCACACCATGCGCCGGCGCGGCAGCCGGTACGCCCTCCAGACCATGTGCGAGGCCGGCGGCCTCGCCAACGCCACCGTCCTGGAGTCGCTCACCTGAGCCGGCCCGGTCCTCCGAACCGGCCCGGTCCTCCGAACCGGCCCGGTCGTCCGAACCGCTCCGGTCGGCGGCGGCGGGTGCGACGATGTCGAGCGTGACCGATCAGTCCGCCATCGCCGGCTACTGGGACGCCGCCGCGCCCACCTTCGACGACGAGCCCGACCACGGGCTCAGGGCCGAGCACACCCGCGCCGCGTGGGCCCGGGTGGTGGAGTCCTGGATGCCGCCCGCCCCGGCCGACGTGCTCGACGTCGGGTGCGGAACCGGTTCGCTCTCCCTGCTGCTCGCGCGGGCCGGCCACCGCGTCACGGGCGTGGACCTGGCACCGGGGATGGTCGCGCTGGCCGGGCGGAAGCTGGCCGCGGCCGGACTGCCCGGCCGCTTCCTGCCCGGCGACGCTGCCGCGCCGCCGACCGGCGACGACGTGTTCGACGCCGTGCTGTCGCGGCACCTGTTGTGGACGCTGCCCGATCCCGGGGCCGCGCTGCGCGAGTGGGTGGCGCGGCTGCGGCCCGGCGGCGTGCTGGTGCTGGTCGAGGGCCGGTGGCGCGAGTCCGGCCGGCCCGGCGTGCCGTACGTGCCCGGGGCGGAGCTGCTGCCCTGGAACGGCGGGGTCGGCGCCGACGACCTGGCGGCCGCGGTGCGTCCGCTGGTCGCCGGACTGCGGATCGAACCGCTCAGCGCGAACGCGGACCTGTGGGGCCGCCCGGTGGACGACGAGCGGTACGCCCTGATCGCCCAAGCCTGACGGGTGCCGGGCGCCCGCACCTGACCCGCCCCGGGCGGCCGGGCCCGGACGCGTGCCGCGCGGGCGGGGCGGGGCGCGTGGGAAGATGGCAGGGCTGGTGCAAACGATCTCCGGGCGGTTCTCTGGCCATGGTGAACGAGCATGGTGAACGAGCGGCGTGACGCCGGCGGGCCCGGACGGGCGCGTGGCGGTGAACCGGGCGGCGAACCCGGCGGGGGGTCCTACCAGGACGCCCTCCTGATGGTGCCGATCGCCACCGCGCTGATCGAGTCCGACGGTCGCATCCTGCACTGGAGCAACGACGCCGAGGCACTGCTCGGCTACTCCCCGGAGGAGGCGATCGGCGCCCGGGCCGCCCAGCTGCTGGCCACGGACGACCAGCGGCCGGACGTGCTGGAGCTGTTCCAGGAGATCCTGGACGGCCGCGGCTGGTCCGGCGTGTTCGCCGTCCGGCACCGGGACGGCCACCACGTCAACCTGGAGTTCCGCACCCACCCGATCTCCGGGCCCGGCGGCAGCCCGCTGGTGCTGGCCGTGGCCTCGGACGTGACGACGCTGCGCCGGATCCAGGCGGACCTGGCCGTGCTGGACGGCTTCTTCACCCAGTCCCCGGTCGGCATGAGCGTCTACGACACCCGGCTGGCGTTCGTCCGGCTGAACGAGGCGCTGGCCCGGGTGAACGGACTGCCGGTGGAGCGGCACCTCGGCCACCGGCTGACCGAGCTGCTGCCCGGCATCAACGGCGCGGAGAGCGAGGCGGTGATGCGCCGGGTGCTGGAGACCGGCGAGCCGGTCGTGGACGCCCGTTCGCACGGCCGGACCCCCGGCGACCCGACGCACGAGCACGCCTGGTCGGCCTCCTACTTCCGGCTGGAGGACCCGAGCGGCCGGGTGCTCGGCGTCAGCTCCACCGTCATCGACATCACCGAGCGGTTCCGTGCCGACGCGCGCGCCGCCCGGGCGCAGGAGCGGCTGTCGCTGCTGGTCGACGCGACCGCCTCGATCGGCACCACCCTGGACCTGCGGCAGACCGCCCGCGAGCTGGCCGACGCCATGGTGCCCCGGGTGGCCGACATCAGCGGCGTCTTCGCGCTGGAGGCGCTGGCCGCCGGCCGGAACGTCGAACCGCTGGACCCGACCGCGCCGCAGCAGGTGCGCCGGCTGGCGCTGGCCACCACCGACCCGCTCTACCCGGCGGAGGCGCTGCCGGTGGACGCGGTGTACGAGGTCACGCCGGACACCCCCTACGCCCGGGCGCTGGCCACCGGCCGGACGGTGGTGGTGCCGTCGTGGGAGCTGCCGCCGCTGAGCGACGGGATCAGCGAGAGCCGCCGCCAGGCCTTCCTGGGCGACCGCCCGCGGTCGGTGCGGATCACCCCGCTGGTGGCGCGCGGCACCACCCTCGGCATGATCGTGTACTCGCGGCGCGGCGAGCGGGAGTCCTTCGCCGAGGCGGACATCACGCTCGGCGACGAGCTGGCGTCCCGGGCCGCCGTCGCGATCGACAACGCCCGGCTCTACCTGCGCCAGCACCAGACCGTGCTGGCCCGGCAGCAGGCCCTGCGCGAGGCGAAGGCCGCGCAGGAGCGGCTGGCGCTGGTGAACGTGGCGTCCACCCGGATCGGCACCACGCTCGATCTCGCCCAGACCGCCATGGAGTTGGCCGAGGTGGCGACTCCCCGGCTGGCCGACACCGTGGTGGTGGAGGTCCTGGACGACCTGGTGCGCGGGGAGCGGGAGGCCCAGCCGTCGGCGGACGGCTCGGCGGTGCTGCGGCGGATGGCCTTCCACTCGGTGCACGGCTCGACGCTGGCGCCGATCGACCGGACCGGCGGGGTGCAGCGGTTCGTGCCCGGTTCCCCCTACGCCTGGGCGCTCACGAACCGCCGTCCGGTCCTGGTGCCGAGGATGGACGCGGCCGGGATGGCCTGGTTCGCCGACGACCCGGTGCGCACCGCGGCGGTGTACGAGCAGAACGTCCGCTCGTTCATGGTGGTGCCGCTGATCGCCCGGGGCTCGCCGGTCGGCGTCGCCGCCTTCTACCGGACGGTGGTCGACCACCCGTACGAGGACGACGACCTGGCCCTGGCCGGGGAGTTGGCCGTCCGGGCGGCCGTGTCGATCGACAACGCGCTGCTGTTCACCCGGGAGCGGGACGCGGCGGCCGCCCGCCAGCGCGCGCTCGACGAGGCGTGGGCCGCGCAGCAGCGGCTGTCCCTGCTCAACGAGGCCTCCAACCGGATCGGCACCACGCTCGACCTGAACCGCACCGCCGAGGAGTTGGTGGAGGTGGTGATCCCCCGGTTCGCCGACTTCGTCACGGTCGACCTGCGGGACGCGGTGCTCGGCGGCGAGGATCCGGCCCCCGTCCCGGCCGACGGCTCGGTGCTGATGCGGGCGGTCGCCGTCGGCGAGGCGGCCGCCGACGGCACCATGTCCCGGGCGGCCGACCAGGTCGGCGCGACCTCGCAGTCCGCCAAGGTGTACGCGGAGAGCCTGCGCACCGGGCGCTCGATCCTCGTCTCCGAGGTGGACGAGGCGGCGCTGAGCCGGATCGTGGCCTCGCCCGACCGGGTGCAGCCGGGCCTGGACGCCGGGGTGCACTCGTACCTGATGGTGCCGCTGCTGGCGCGCGGAGTGGTGCTCGGCGGCGCGGAGTTCATCCGCACCCGCAATCCGCTGCCGTTCGGCGCGGCGGACCGGTCGCTGGCCGAGGAGCTGGCCGCCCGCACCGCGCTGGCCATCGACAACGGCCGGCTCTACCGGCGCGAGCGGGACACCGCGCTCACCCTGCAGCGGAGCCTGCTGCCCCAGGAGATCCACCGCACGCTGGGCCTGGAGATCGCCTACCGGTACCTGCCCAGCAGCGTGGTGAGCGAGGTCGGCGGCGACTGGTTCGACGTCGTGCCGCTCTCCTCCGGGCGGGTCGCCCTGGTGGTCGGCGACGTCATGGGCCACGGCATCCGGGCCGCCGCCACGATGGGCCAGCTCCGCACGGTGGCACGCACGTTGATCACCCTGGAGCTGTCGCCGGACCGGGTCATGCACCGCCTGGACGAGGCCACCACGGCGATCGGCGAGGGGCAGTTCGCCACCTGCGTCTGCGTGGTCTACGACCCGGTCGGCCGGCACTGCACCGCCTCCTGCGCGGGTCACCTGCCGCCGGTGGTGGCCGAGACCGCGGGCGACGCACGGCTGGTCGACCTGCCGCCCGGAGCCCCGCTCGGTGTGGGCGGAGTCCCGTTCGAGAGCGTCGAGTTCACCCTCCCCGAGGAGGGCGTGCTCACCCTCTACACCGACGGCCTGGTGGAGCGGCGCGGCCGCGACATCGACGAGGGCCTGCGCCTGCTCTGCCGCACCATCGCCGCCGGCCGGCACCGGACGCCTGAGCAGCTCTGCGACGCGGTGCTGGCCGAACTCACCGGCCGCACCAGCGAGGACGACATCGCCGTCATCATCGCGCAGGCCCGGCCGGCCGGTTCCGACCGGATCGCCACCCTCGCGCTCGACGACGACCACGCGATGGTCTCCCACTCGCGCCGCTTCACCCGGGAGACGCTCGCCGAGTGGGGGCTGGGCTCGCTCGCCGAGTGGGCCGAGCTGCTCACCAGCGAACTGATCACCAACGCCCTGGTGCACGCCGGATCCCCCACCCAGCTGAGGCTGTTGTGCAACCGTACGCTCACCGTGGAGGTCGCCGACCGGGACGCCGAGTCGCCCCGGATGCGCCGCGCACAGGAGGAGGACGAGGGCGGGCGCGGCATGCACCTGGTCAACGAGCTGGCCCACCGCTGGGGCAGCAGGAGGACGCCGGACGGGAAGGTGGTCTGGTTCGAACTGGAGCTGCCGCCGGGGCTGTTGAACAGGTAGTGCGGCCCGGGGCGGGTCGGGTCGGCGTAGGTCGGCCGGGGTCGGCCGGGGTCGGCCGGGGTCGGCCGGGGTCGGCCGGGGCGTGCCCGGTGGGGTGTTCCGCTCGGGGCGGTCGGTGGCCGCCCCGGGCCCGCCGGTCAGTCCGGGAGCAGCAGGTTGACGTCACCGAACTCGTGCCAGAGGTACCGGTGCCGGACCGCCTCCCGGTAGCAGTGCTCCAGCAGCGGCCGGCCCGCGACGGCGGCCAGCAGCAGCAGGTGCGAGGCGCGCGGCTCGTGCCAGCCCGTGAGCAGGCCGTCCACCGCGCGCACACCGCGCTCGGGCGTGACCACCAGTTCCGTCCAGCCCTCGGCCTCCCCGACCGTGCCGTCCGGTCCGGCGGCCGACTCCAGGGCGCGGACCGCCGTCGTACCCACCGCGATCACCCGCCCGCCCCCGGCCCGGACGTGGCCGACCAGTCGGGCGGTGGCGGCCGGCACCCGGAACCACTCCGCGTACGGCGGCTCGTGCGCCTCCGGCGAGGCCACCCCGGTGTGCAGCGTGATCGGCGCCACCAGTACGCCCCGCCCGGCGAGCCGGGCCACCACCTCGGCGCTGAACGGCCTGGCCGCGCTGGGCATCTCGCTGCTGCCGGGGACGGTCGCGAAGACCGTCTGGTAGGCCTCGACCGGCCAGTCCCGGTCGACGTAGCCGTAGCGGATCGCCCGGCCGTGCCGCGCCAGGTACTCGGGCAGCGGGCCGGGGTGGGTGAGCCGGGCGTGCCAGAGGCGGGGCGTGAACGGTGCGGTCAGCTCGGCCGCGCCGCCCGCCGGCAGCGACACCCGCAGTCCCGGGCGGGCCGGCGACTCGGCCGGCGGGTAGTAGGCGGGTGCCTCCCCCGGGACGGCGCGGCGCAGTTCGACCAGGTGCGTGCCCTGCCGGTCCGGGCGGCTGGAGGAGAGGTGGACGGCGACCGGGCTGCCGTCGGACAGTCGGCCGGGCAGTGCGGCGGGCAGGGTGGCCGAGTTGTTGACCACCAGGAGGTCGCCGGGCCGCAGCACCTCCGGCAGTTCGGTGAAGCGGTGGTGCCCGACGGCGGTGGCGCCGGAGGCACCACGGCGTCCGACCAGCATCCGGACGTCGTCCCGGGCCGTGCCCCGGGCCTCCGCCGGCTCCCGGGCGGAGAGTTCGGGCGGGACGGTGACGTCGAGGGCGGGCTCGGCGACCGCGGTCACCGGTCCTCCCTTGCGGTCACGGCGACTGCGGCGGTCACGGCAGGCATTGCGGTCACGGCGACTGCGGCGGTCACGGCAGCCGCCGCAGGCATGGCGGTCACGGCGGTCACGGCGGACGCCACGGGCTCGAAGGTCCCGGCGGTGGCGGGCCCGGTGGCCCCGGACTCGCCGGCCGCCGTCCCGGCCCGGTCGGCGAGCAGTTCGGGAGCGCGGTACCGCCCGGAGGCGGCGCGGTCGCGGACGAGGGCGAGCAGCGCGGGCGCCACCTCCTCGGGCAGCGGCTCGCCGGAGATGTCCTCGCCCGGGCTGGCGTCCTGGAGCATCCTGGTCCGCATGCTGCCGGGGTCCACCGCCCAGACCCGCAACCCGGGCTCCTCCACGGCCAGGACGGCCGAGGCGAGGTCCAGCGCCGCCTTGCTCGCGCCGTAGCCGCCCCAGCCCTCGTACGCCACCACGGCCGCGTCCGAGCTGATGTTGAGGACGTCCCCGGCGTTGGCGCGCAGCTGCGGCAGGACGAGCTGGGTCAGCGCGATCGGGGCGAGCGCGTTGACCTCGAAGGTCTCCAGCAGCTCGGGCAGCGGGAAGTCGGCCAGCCGGGGCAGGGGTTCGCACCCGCCGTCGGCACCGGCGGCGTCGGCGCCGTTGAGCGTCCCGGCGTTGTTCACCAGGAGTCGCGCGCCGCCGAGGGAGGCGGCGGCCGCGGCGAGCCGGGCCCGGTGGTCGTCGTCGACGATCGAGCCGGCCAGCGCCACCACCGTGGTGAGTTCCGCCAGTTCGGCCTCCGCGGCGGCGAGTTCGGCCGCACCCCGGGAGGTGATCACGAGCTGCCAGCCGTCGGCGGCGAGGGCGCGGGCGAGGGCCCGGCCGAGGCCCCGCGAGGCTCCGGTGACCAGGGCGACGGGGCGGTTGCTGATCTGCTGTGCGTTCATGGCACCACGATCGCCCCGGACCGGTCCCGGCCGGATCGGCCGCCGGGCCCTCCCCCGCCTCAGCCCTTCGTCCTCATCCGCTCGTCCTCGTCCGTTCGTCCTCATCCGCTCGGCCCGGGCGGGTCGGCCTCGGCGGGTCGGCCCGGGCGGATCAGTCTGGGCGGGTCGGCCCGGGCAGGGCGGCCCGAGTGGGCCGGTCGGCCGAGGACGGACGTGCGCGCGGTCCCGCCACGGCGGCCCGGGTCCTCCGGGGGCGGATCAGTCCGCCTCGGCGTCCCACCCGGCCGGGTCGGCCCAGGCGGACAGCGACCGGCGGCTCTCGAAGCGGCACGGACGGCCGGTCAGCGGATCGGTGAACTCGACCACGGCGGAGAGCAGTTGGAGCGGACGGCGGAAGTCGTCCGGTGCCGGCTCGGGCAGCACCACCGGGTACACCGGGTCGCCGAGGATCGGCACGCCCAGACCGCTCATGTGCAGCCGCAGCTGGTGCGTCCGCCCGGTCGACGGCCGGAGCCGGTAGCGGCCCAGCCCGCCCCGACGCTCGACCAGGTCGATCCGGCTCTCGCTGTTCGGCGGCGCGTCCAGCTCGCGGGCCGCGATCTCGCCGCGCTCCTTGACGATGTGGCTGCGCACGGTGCGCGGCAGTTCCAGCGCCGGGTCGTACGGCGCCACCGCCTGGTACTCCTTGCGGACCAGCCGGTCCCGGAACAGCGTCTGGTAGGCACCGCGGTCCTCCGGGCGGACCACGAACATCGCCAGCCCCGCCGTCAGCCGGTCCAGCCGGTGCGCCGGGCTCAGCGCCGGAAGGGCGAGCGCGTGGCGCAGCCGGGAGAGCGCCGTCTCCACGACATGCCGGCCGCGCGGGGTGGTGGCCAGGAAGTGCGGCTTGTCGACCACCACGAGGTGCTCGTCCCGGTGCAGCACGTCCAGTTCGAACGGGACCGCCACCTCCTCCGGCAGTTCCCGGTAGAACCAGAGGTGCGCCCCGGCGCGGAACGGCTCGTCCGGCTCGATCGGCCGCCCGCCCTCGGCGACGATCCCCCGCCCGTCGAGCAGTTCGTCGACCCGCGCGGCCGCCGCGGCGGGCAGCCGCTCGGCCAGGTACGCGCGCACCGTCGGCCAGGGCCCGCCGACGACCGGCAGCCGCAGGTGCACCGGGTCCACCCCGAGGCGCTGCGGAAGGGGGGCGGGCGGCGCCGTGCTCTTGCGTCTCATCTCGCCGGCCAGCCTAGTTCGTCGGCCTCGGACCGGTGGCGCCAGGGCGCCGAGGCCGACCGGCTCGCGCGAGGAGGGGCCGGGGACGGGCCGGGGACGGGCCGGGCCGGGCCGGGGCGGGGCGGGGCACGGTGGCCGCACGGCTGCCCGGGCCGCTGATCACGCCTCCGGCGGACGCACCCACGGGGCCAGCCGCTCCCCGGCCGCCAGGCTCCCGCGCCAGTACCTGAACACGGTCCCGTGGACGACTTCGAGCCCCCCGGCCGCGATCAGCCCGGTGGCGGGCTCGGAGCCACCCGCGTCGGCCTCGAACGCGACCAGCACCGCAGGTTCCTCACCGACCTGCCCGGCCACGGTCCGGACCTCGTCCGGTGTCGGCTCACGGAACGCCGGATCGTGGAAGACCGCCGGACACATGACGAAGACCGGGTCGCTGAAGACCAGTTCCAGATCGTGGTGGTACGACAGGTCACTGCCCGCGCCCAGCCGCAACCGGCCGGCGTCGCAGGCGACGATGTCCCAGTCCCACCATGACCCCTCGGGAAGTCTGATCACGAGCCTGTCCCCCTCGGATTCGGACGATCAGGCAGGCTACCCCGCCGGCCCCGGCTTCGGCCCCGGCCCGATCGCCCAAGGCGGAGCCGGACGCACCGGGGGCACCGGGGGCACCGGGCCGGGGGCGCCGGGATGCCGTCGGTGGTGGGCCCGGTGGAGAGTGGAAGTGGACAGCGGAGCCGCCCGTCCGGCGCCTCCGCCGACCCCCTGGAGGCGAGTGCGTGACCGTGACCGCCGACGGCCCGCAGGACGGGGCACCGCCGCCGCGCCTGCCGCGGCGGACCCGGCTGCTGCTGTACTGCGCCTTCCTGCTGCTGGTCGCGGCCGTGGTGGCCGACCTGCTCACCGGCCCGGGGACGACCCTCTCCCCCGTCCTCGCGGTGGCGCCGGTGCTGGTCGGCGCGACCACCCGCCGGGCCCGGGTGCCGCTGGCCACCGGTGTGGTCGCGGCGGTCGCGGCCGGGCTGCTCGAACGGGGCAACACCGCCGTTTCGGGCTCCGTCCACATCACCGCCCTGGTCACCATCCTCGCCGCGACCCTCGCCAGCACCGCCAACGTCGTCCTGATCGCCGCCCGGGAGCGCGAGCTGCTGCAGGTCCGGACGGTCGCCGAGGCGGCGCAGCGGGCGCTGCTGCGCCCGCCCCCGGAGCGGCTCGGGCCGCTGCGGATCGCCGTCCGGTACGTCGCGGCGGCCGCCGAGGCCCGGATCGGCGGCGACCTGTACGAGGTGGCGGACACCCCGTTCGGGATCCGGGTGCTGCTCGGTGACGTCCAAGGGCACGGCCTGTCGGCCGTCGAGACGGCGGCCGACGTCCTCGGCACCTTCCGGGAGGCGGCGCGCACCGAACCGGACCTCGCCCTGCTCGCCGAGCGCCTGGACGCCGCGCTGGCCGCCCGACCGGACAACGAACGGTTCGCGACGGCCGTGCTGCTCGGCGTCGACGGGGAGGGCGGCGGCGCCCGCCTGGTCAACTGCGGCCACCCGCACGCCCTGCTCCGCCGCGACGGCCGCGTGACCGAACTCGTGCCCGCCCGGCACGCCCCGCCGCTCGGCCTGCTGGACCTCCTCGGCGGCGGCCACTACCGGGCCGATCCGTTCGATCCCTGCGCGGGCGACCTCCTGCTGCTGCACACCGACGGCTTCTCCGAGGCCCGCGACCGGGCGGGCCGCTTCTACCCGCTCACCGACCGTCTCGCCGCCCTGCACGCCACCGCGCCCGACGACCTCCTCGACGCCCTCCTCGACGACCTGGCGGCCTGGGTCTCCCCCGCCGGGCTGGACGACGACGCGGCCGCGCTGGCCCTCCGCTGGGAGCGGTGACGTCCGGGGGCGGTTGTCAGTGGCGCGTGCAAGGGTGGGCCTGCGGTCGGCGACGGGCCGGCGGCGGGGTTCTGGTCGAGGGGACGGTGCCATGGGGAGCAGGGCGAGCGGGGCGTTCGAGCTGACGGCTTTCGAGCCGGAGGAGACGGACGAGCAGCCGGGGGCGACGCTCGGCCGGGTGCGGATCACCAAGGAGTTCACGGGCGGGCTGACGGGGTCGAGCGTCGTTCGGATGCTGTCGGTGATGGACGCCGGGGGCGGGCCCGCCGCCTACGTGGCGGTGGAGCGGTTCACGGGCTCGCTGGACGGGCGGCAGGGGTCGTTCGTGCTGCAGCACGCCGCGCCGGGGAGCCACGGCGAGCGCCTGTCGATCCGAGTGGTGGCGGGGACGGGCGCGGGTGAGCTGGTGGGGATCACCGGTGTGTTCGAGCTGGAGGTCGACGAGCAGGGGGCCCACACCTACGTGCTGGAGTACGAACTGGGCTGAGCGGAGGAGCTGAGCGGAACGGCTGGGTCGAGGAGCCGGGCGGGAGGAACCGAGCCGAGCAGCCGGGCGGAGGAGCGCCGAGCAGCCGGGCGGAGGGCGGGTGCGGGAAGCCGGCCGGGGTGTCCGCGCGGCATCGGCGGGACCTGGGCGGGCTGCTGTCACGATGATGCGATCAGTGCACGATCGACATCGGAGGGTGACGGATGGCCGGCACGCACACACGGATGGCGAGCGGCGTCGACGGGGTGATCCGGCGACTGCGGACGATCGGGGCCGCCCTGCCGCCCGGTGACGGGGTCGCGGTGTTCAACCGGATGTACCTGACCGTGACGGAGACGGTCCGGGCCGGGCTCGGGGACTTCGCCGATCCGCGGGCCGTGGCCGAGTTGGACGTGCTGTTCGCCGGGCGCTACCTGCTGGCCGTGGACGCCGTCGCGGGCGGGCGGCGGCCGCCGGCCTGCTGGCGGCCGCTGTTCGAGCTGCGGGCCCGCCCGGAGGTGCACCCGGTGCAGTTCGCGCTGGCCGGGATGAACGCGCACATCCAGCACGACCTGCCGCTCGCCGTCGTCGACACCTGTCGCCGGCTGGGCCGGGAGCCCGGGCAGCTGGCCGCCGACTACCACCGGATCAACGGGCTGCTGGCCGGGGTGGAGGCGGTGGTCCGGGAGCAGCTGATGCCCGGGCCGGACCTGCTGGAACGGGTCGAGCCGCTGACCCACCGGATCGGCGCCTGGTCGGTCGACGCGACCCGGGACGCGGCCTGGTCGTCCGTCCGGGTGCTCTGGGAGCTGCGCGGACTGCCGGGTGCGACAGCGGCTTTCACGGCGATGCTGGACGGCGCGGTCGGGCTGCTGGGGCGTGCGCTGCTCGCCCCGCTGGGCCTGCCCCCGGCCGCGGCGGCGGAGGACGGAGCAACGTGCGAGGCGGCGGGCGGAGCGGCGCCGGCCGGGCGGCTCCCCCTCGCGAGGAGCCGCCCGGCCGGCAGCGGGCGGTGGCGGTAGGCCCTGAGCGTCAGGCGCCCCCGAACGCCAGGCCCCGAGCATCAGGCCCCGAGCATCAAGCCCCTGAGCGCCAGGCCCCTGAGCGTCAGGCCCAGCTGCTGTGGAGCGGCTTGCCCTCGGCGTAGCCGGCGGCGCTCTGGATGCCGACCACGGCCTTGTCGTGGAACTCCTCCAGCGAGGCGGCGCCCGCGTAGGTGCAGGAGCTGCGCACGCCGGCCACGATCGAGTCGATGAGGTCCTCGACGCCCGGGCGGGCCGGGTCGAGGAACATCCGGGAGTGCGAGATGCCCTCCTCGAACAGGGCCTTGCGGGCCCGGTCGTACGAGGAGTCCTGGGAGGTGCGGTTGCTCACGGCCCGCTTCGAGGCCATGCCGAAGGACTCCTTGTACTGGCGGCCGTCGGCGGCGGCGTGGAGGTCGCCCGGCGACTCGTAGGTGCCGGCGAACCAGGAGCCGATCATCACGTTGGAGGCGCCGGCGGCGAGCGCCATGGCGACGTCGCGCGGGTGGCGCACGCCGCCGTCGGCCCACACGTGCCGGCCGAGCCGGCGCGCCTCGGCGGCGCACTCCAGGACGGCGGAGAACTGCGGGCGGCCGACACCGGTCATCATCCGGGTCGTGCACATCGCGCCCGGGCCGACCCCGACCTTCAGGATGTCGGCGCCCGCCTCGACCAGGTCGCGGACACCGGCCGCCGAGACGACGTTGCCGGCCACGATCGGGACCTGCGGGTCCAGGCCGCGGACGGCGCGCAGCGCGCTGATCATCGACTCCTGGTGGCCGTGCGCGGTGTCGACGACCAGGGTGTCGGCGCCGGCCTCCAGCAGGGCCTTGGCCTTGCCGGCGACGTCGCCGTTGATGCCGACGGTGGCGGCGACGCGCAGCTTGCCGGCGGCGTCGACGGCCGGGGTGTAGAGGGTGGCGCGCAGCGCGTTCTTGCGGGTCAGGATGCCGACCAGGCGGCCCTCGCCGTCGACGACGGGGGCGAGCCTGCGGTGGCCCTCGCTGAGCTTGTCGAAGGCGGCGCGCGGGTCGATGCCCTCCTCCAGGAGGAGCAGCTCGCGGGACATCACGTCGGCGAGCGAGGTGAAGCGGTCGACGCCCTGGCAGTCGGAGTCGGTGACGACGCCGACCGGCCGGCCGTCCTCGACGACGACCAGCGCGCCGTGGGCGCGCTTGGGCAGCAGCGAGAGCGCCTCGGCGACGGTGGCGCCGGGGCCGAGCGTGATGGCGGTGTCGTGCACCAGGTGGCGCTGCTTGACCCAGCCGATGACGTCGGCGATGACCTCGGTCGGGATGTCCTGCGGGATGGCGACCAGGCCGCCGCGGCGGGCGACGGTCTCGGCCATCCGGCGGCCGGCGATGGCGGTCATGTTGGCGACCACCAGCGGGATGGTCGTGCCCGTGCCGTCGTTCGAGGAGAGGTCGACACCCTGTCGGGAGCCCACTGCGGAGCGGCTGGGGACCATGAAGACGTCGTCGTACGTCAAGTCGTACGAGGGCGTGAGGTCGTTCAGGAAGCGCATGAAACGGGGCTCTCTGGCTGGGAGAAATTACACCTCGGGTGCGGGTGCGGCACGGCCGCAGGGCGCACTCGGGCGCCCCTGCACCCAACATTCGATTCTCCGGCACCCCGCAGCCAAAAGCCAGTTCGAGGCCGTTTGCTGGTGCACCGCACAAGCCGTGATCACCGAACCGGGGGAAGGCTTGGAGGTTCCTCCAAGTTTCCGCTTTTCGCCCCGGCCAGGCCCGCTCCCGTAGCATTCACGCGGTAACGGCGGTGGCGAACAGCAACGGCGAACAGCGAACAGGGAAGCGGCAACAGGCATGACGGCGGGCGTGGGCATCGAGCAGGACAACGGCACCGAGACCGCCGAGGAGATCGACTACGGCCCCGGCCTCGACCCGGAGCGGCTGAAGCTCTGTCTGGACGTGCTGGCCGAACTGGACGAGCTGCACGTCGACCACCCGGACGCGATCACCGTCCGCCAGGCCGTCGGCGGCATATTCCGCACCCTCAAGCAGCGCCGCCGCCAGGAGACCCGGGCCCGGAAGACCGCCAACGACCGCGAGGTCACCGCGAAGACCGCGACCGGCGCGCCGTCCCGGATCGACGACGAGACGGCCGGCGCCTTCGGCCTGACCACCGTCACCACCACCGAGATCGCCGGCATCCTGGAGCGCCCCCGCTCCTGCTACATCTGCAAGCAGCGGTACGTGGAGGTCGACGCCTTCTACCACAACCTCTGCCAGAACTGCGCGGTCAAGAACCGGGCCCGCCGGGACGCCCGCGCCGACCTCACGGGCAAGCGCGCGCTGCTCACCGGCGGCCGGGCCAAGATCGGCATGTACATCGCGCTGATGCTGCTGCGCGACGGCGCCCACACCACCATCACCACGCGCTTCCCGAACGACGCCATCCGCCGGTTCACCGCGATGCCGGACAGCGCCGACTGGCTGCACCGGCTCAAGATCGTCGGCATCGACCTGCGCGACCCGGCCCAGGTCATGGCGCTGGCCGACGAGGTCGCCGCGGACGGCCCGCTGGACATCCTGATCAACAACGCCGCGCAGACCGTCCGCCGCCCGCCGGAGTCCTACCGCGAGCTGATCGCCGCCGAGTCGGCGCCGCTGCCGGCCGGCATGCTGCCGCAGTCGACCACGATCGGCCGGTTCGGCAGCGGCAGCGTCGACCTGCCGGCCCTGCCGCAGCAGGCCGGCGGCGAGGGCGAGCGGATCTCCGCCGAGGACGTCACCTCGCTCGCCCTGGTCACCGGCTCGGCGACGCCCGCGCGGATCCAGGCCGGCACCGCGATCGACGCCGGCGGCCTGGTGCCCGACCTCGCGGACACCAACAGCTGGGTGCAGACCGTCAGCGAGGTCGGCCCGGTCGAGCTGCTGGAGGTGCAGCTCTGCAACTCCACCGCGCCGTTCATCCTGATCAGCCGGCTCCGCCCGGCGATGGCCGCGTCCGCGTCCCGGCGCAAGTACGTGGTCAACGTCTCGGCGATGGAGGGCGTGTTCCAGCGCGGCTACAAGGGCGCCGGCCACCCGCACACCAACATGGCCAAGGCCGCGCTGAACATGCTCACCCGCACCAGCGCGCACGAGATGTTCGAGAACGACGGCATCCTGATGACCGCCGTCGACACCGGCTGGATCACCGACGAGCGCCCGCACCCGGACAAGATGCGGCTCGCCGAGGAGGGCTTCCACGCCCCGCTCGACCTCGTCGACGGCGCGGCCCGGGTCTACGACCCGATCGTCCGCGGCGAGCAGGGCGAGGACCTGTACGGCTGCTTCCTGAAGGACTTCGACCGCTCCGCCTGGTGACGCCCGCGGGCGGATCGGCGGACACCACCCACATCGGCGGACACCATCCGCGGGGAGGAACAGCGTTGACGACGTCGACGACCGCGCCGATGCTCGGCGCCGGCGTGATCGTGCCCACCGGGGACGGCCGGGTGCTGCTCGGCCGGCGGACCACCGCCGGCGAGCCGCCGACCTGGAGCCTGCCCGGCGGCAAGGTCGACGCCGGCGAGTCCTTCGAGCAGACCGCCGCGCGCGAACTGGCCGAGGAGACCGGGATCGTGCTGCCCGCCGAGGAGATGCGGGTGCTCGCCGTGCTGCTCGACCACGAGCTGGGCCGCCCGCGGGTGACCGCGGCGGTGCTCGCCCCGCCGAGCCTGGCCACCGCCGTGGTCACCGAGCCGCACGCCTGCGGCGGCTGGGAGCGCTTCGCGCTGGACGCGCTGCCGGGCCCGATGTTCTACCCGTCCGCGCTCGTCCTCGGCAGCTGGCGCCCGGAGCTGGGCGACGTGCGGCGCGCCGGGACGCACGCGTACCCCGTCCCCGGCCGGTAGCCGGGGACGGGGGCGGGGGCGGGGGCGAGGAGCGGGGGCGGGGAGCGGGTACGGGGGCGAGGAGCGGGGGCGGGGAGCGGGTACGGGGGCGAGGCCGGGGGCCGGCCGCCCCCGGGCGGTCCCCGGTCAGCCGTTGCGGGCCGCCTCCGGGCCGGTGATCCGCTTCAGCAGGGGCAGCGTCGAGGCGATGATCCCGAGCGAGACCACGAGCCCCAGCACGACGAGGACGAAGTACACCGCGCCCGGGGACACCAGGTCGTAGTGCATCTGCGACTTGAGGAACATCGCCGCCGCACCGAAGCCCGTCCCCGTGGAGACCACGGCGACCACCAGCAGCGGCAGCGCGCTCTCCAGACCGACCACCCGCTGCAGCAGTCGCAGCGGCGCGCCGGTGAGTCGCAGCATCGCGAACGGCCGGCGCCGGTCGGAGAGCCCCGCCACCACGCTGACCGCCAGGCTGCACCCGGCGATCGGCAGGGTGGTGAGCAGCACCACGTCGGCGAGCTGGCGCCAGCCGGCCAGTTCCTGCTGCTGGGTGGAGCCCCAGTCGGTGACCATCCGCGAGACCTGGTCCGGGAACGCCCGGGACAGCAGGGTCCGGATCTGCTCCATGGCCGCCTCCGAGCCGTCCGTCGTCACGTAGAGCGCGTTGACGGGCAGCTTCTCGACCTCCTCGGCGGTGACCGGCGCGGTCGGCCACTCCTTGGCCGCCTGGGACCGCAGGCTGAGGAAGCCGTGGCGCGCGACGGCGGCCACATCCGCGCCGGCCGCGCAGTGGCCCACCACCGGAGTGGTGGCGAGTTCCGAGCAGACGGCCAGGATGGGCACCGCGCCGCGCGGGTCCTCCGGATTCCGGGCGACGCCTGCGGGGTTGGCGTGCCCCACGACGAGCGCCTTGAAGCCCGGCACGGCGCGCAGTCCGGCCAGTACCCCGTCCGGGACGGCGTCGGCCATCGGCGGCCCGTCGCCCATCACGCCGTGCTCCACCGCGACCCTGGTCTCCTGGTCACCGCTGAGCGCGCCGCGGTTGGCGTCGATGGTCCCGATGATGGCGACGGTCGCCGTGGTGACGAACAGGGCCAGGACCAGTCCGGCGACCGAGCGGAACCCGGCCTTCGGGTCGTCCGCGAGCCGGCGCACCGCGATCAGGGTGGCCGGGCGGCTCGTCCGGGCGGCGACCAGGCGGGCGGCGGCCATGGTCAGCCAGGGGCCGGCGACCACCAGGCCGAGCATGATCACCAGGAAGCCGGTCAGGTAGGCGGCGGTCTGCCCGTCGGTGGACTGCGGCCGGCGGCCGACGAACCAGCCGAGCTCGGCGAGGCCGACCAGCAGCGGCACCACCCGCCAGGCCGTGGGCGGCTTCGGGGTGACCCGGCGGGAGACGCCGAGCGGGGAGACCGTGACCCGGCGCAGCGCCAGCCGGGCGGCGGCGGCCGCCACCAGCGGGACGCCCAGCAGGACGGCCACCACCTGGAGCGGGGTGAGCGTGAGGTCGTCGACGAAGAAGCGCTTCCCGGTGAACGGGACGGTCGCCACCAGCGGGCGCAGCAGCAGGTGGGCGGCGAAGCCGAGGACCGTTCCGGCCGTCGAGGCGACGGTGGCCTCGACGGTCGAGATCACCGTGATCTGGCGCGGGGTCGCGCCGACCAGCCGCATCGCGGCGTAGCGCTGCTCCCGAGTGGCCGCGGAGAGCCGGGTCGCGGTGCCGATGAAGATCAGCACGGGGAAGAGCAGCGCCCCCGCGACGACGGAGAGGATCAGCGTCATCGCGTCACCTCGCACGCCCATGCCCGGGCAGGCGGCGCCGTCGCAGCCGGCCGGCACCGCGGTGGCGATGGCGGTGACCTGCCGGGCGCCGGGGCGGGCGGCGAGCTCCTCGGGACTCCGGCCGGCCAGGACGAGCAACGTGTCCGGGGAGGACAGGGCCGCGTCGCCGATCTCCCCGGCGAGCCGGCCGGGGAAGCGGTCGCCGAGTCGGACGGCCGGGGTCTCGCGGATCAGCTTCGCGAGGGCCGGCGAGGCGTAGTACTCGCCGGCCCTGGGCAGGGTGGGCACCCCCGGCGGGACGGGCGAGGTCGGGCCGGTGGCGGCGACCTGGACCTGGAGCAGTTCCTTGCCGTCGTAGTACTCGGCGCTGTGGCGCCACCAGAGCGGGTCGACGGGCGCCGTCCCGGTCCGGCTCGCGGCCCCGGAGTTGAGCCAGAGCACCCGGTCGTTGGACTTCTCGACGGCGTTGATGCTCGCCAGCGTCGAGAGCAGCAGGCCGACGCCGATCACGACGGCGGCGGTGATGGTCAGCAGCCGGACGACGGCGGCGCGGCCGCCGCTGACGGCGAGGCGCAGGGCGAAGGCGATCACGAGGCGACCCGGTCCGCGGCGGCCGGCGCGTAGCCGGAGGCGAGCGTCCTGGCCTTGCCGTCCCGGACGACCGCCTCGCGGTCGGCGTAGGCGGCGACCCTGGGCTCGTGGGTGACCAGCACGACGGTGGTGCCCTGGGAGCGGGCGGCGTCGACCATCAGGTCCATCACCTGCTCGCCGGTGAGCGAGTCCAGCGCGCCGGTCGGCTCGTCGGCGAAGAGCACCTGGGGGCGGGTCACCAGGCCGCGGGCGAGGGCCACCCGCTGGGCCTGACCGCCCGACAGCTCGCCGGAGCGGCGGTTCTCCATGCCGTCCAGGCCGAGGCGGGCGAACCAGGGCCGCGCATCGGCGAGCGCTGCGGCCCGGCGGACGCCGTTGAGCAGCAGCGGCAGGGCGACGTTCTCCTCGGCGGTCAGTTCGGGGACGAGCTGGCCGAACTGGAAGACGAAGCCGAAGCGGTCCCGCCGTAAGGCGCTGCGCTGGGCCTCGTTCATGGTGTCGATCCGCCGCCCGTCGAAGTGCACCTCACCCGCGTCGGGGACGAGGATGCCCGCCAGGCAGTGCAGCAGGGTGGACTTGCCGGAGCCGCTCGGGCCCATCACGGCCAGCACCTCGCCGGCCTCGGCGGCCAGGCTGGCGCCGCGCAGGGCCGGGGTCTCGCCGAAGGCGAGTTCGACGGAGCGGGCTTCGATCAGCGGGCTCATGCGCGTACCTCCGCGGCGAGGGCGTCCAGGCGGGCCGTGGTCAGGTCGATCCACCGGAGGTCCGCCTCCAGGTGGAAGATGCCGTGGTCGGCGAGCAGTGCGTCGACCAGCGGGCCGGTGCGGCGCAGCTCGGTGAGTTCGCGCATCCGGCGGAGGTGGGCGGCGCGCTGGGTGTCGAGGTACTCCTCGGCGTCGCGGCCGAGCATCAGGGCGAGGACGACCTTGGTGAACAGCAGCGACTGGAGGTTCGGTTCGGGGGCGACGGGCTCGGTGAGCCAGTGCTCGAACTCCGTCACCCCGGCGTCGGTGATGACGTAGCGCTTGCGCTCGGGCCCGTCGCCGGGCTCGGCCTCGCCCGCGGCGACCTTGCCGTCCCGCGCCAGCCGGCCGAGCGTGGCATAGACCTGACCGTACGGCAGGGGCTTGCCGCGCCCGAAGAAGGCGTCGTAGTCGCGCTTGAGGTCGTAGCCGTGGCTCGGCTCCCGCTCAAGCAACCCGAGAAGGGTCAAAGGAACACTCATGGGAAGGACCATACACCAGACGTATACTCCGAGTGTATAGCTGCCGAGAATACGGCGCCGAGCTGCGAAAGCGCCTGAGCGGTACTACTTCTGAGCGGCAGTCCGGGCAGCCCCGGGGAAACGTGAGCGGGGGGCGGCCCCACACCGCCCCCCGCTCCGCACGGCGGCCCGGCGAGCCCCCACAGCGGGCCGGGCCTCCGCGTCCCGGCACAAGGAGGACGCGGTCACCGCCAGCCTGCCCCGTCGCCACCGCCCCCGCCGAGGGCCGAACGTCCCTGTCCGCCCCCTTTTCCGGACATCCGCCCGGTACGGCGGTGCGGAGCACCGAGCGGGGACGGAGCGGGGACGGAGCGGTGACCGGGGTGACCGGCGCGCGAAGGCGGCGCAGGCGGCCCCGGGGGGCGCGTGCGGTCCAGCGTGCTCCCAGGCGCACGGCACAGGCGGACGCGGGCCGGGCGCGGGCGGACGCGGGCCGGGCGTACGAGGCGGGCGCGGACAGGCGGGCGTGGACGAGCGGGCAGGTCCCGGGCGGTGCGGGGCCGCACGGCTCTTGTGCGCAGGGGCCGCAGCGGGAGAGATTGGGTTCCGACGGGGGCCGAACAGCGCCAACAGCCGTGAGGAGCACGCATCGTGTCCAGCACACCCCGCCCGGACCGGCCCGCGTCGCTGCCCCGGCGGGCGGGCCGTCAGCTGCGCCGGGCCCTCGGCCGCCGCCACTCCGTGGGCCTGCGCGAACCGCTCGCCCGGCCGGTGGACCGGGCCCGCAGCCGGGCCTGGCTCGCCGCCGCCGTCGCCCTCGCCATCGGGCTGGCCGGTGTCGTGACCGCCGCCCTGCTCGGCTACCGCACCGCCGCCGGCACCGCCGAGACCGAGCGCGGCCGGCTGCACCGGGTCGAGGCCGCGGTGCTCGGCCGGGTCCAGCCGGATCAGCCCGTGAACAGCCGCTGGACCGGCGGCTACGAGAACCGGGTCGAGGTCTCGACCGTCTGGACCGCCCCGGACGGCCACCCGCACACCGGCACCGTCGAACTGCCGCGCACCACCCTCACCCGGCCCACCGTCACCCTCTGGGTCGACGACGCCGGCGAGCCCGCCAGGGCCCCGGAAACCCGGATCGGCCTCACCGTCGGCGCCGTCTGCACCGGCCTGGCCGGCGGCGCCACCCTGGCCACCCTGATCGGCGTCGCACTCGCCCTGCGGCTGCGCGCCCTCGACCGACGGGCCGACCGCGACTGGCAGCGGTCCTGGTCCCGCTGGGAACCCCGATGGAGCGGCCGGACCAACCAGCCGCAGGAAGACTGAGGAGCACCGTGTTCACCACCGACCGGCTCACCGCCCGACTCTGGACCGGGACCGACGCCGACCGCGCCTACGACCTGTACTCCCGCTGGGAGGTGGCCCGCTGGCTCGGCGCCACCCCGCGGGCGCTGGAGTCCCCCGCCGAGGCACCCGCCCTGATCGACCGGTTGCGGGCCTACTCGTCCGACCCCCGCTACGGCGCGTGGGCCCTGGAACGACGGGACTCCGGCCTGGTTGTGGGCACGGTCCTGCTCGCCCCGCTGCCCGACGGGGACGGCGAGGTCGAGGTCGGCTGGCACCTCCACCCCGACTCCTGGGGCCACGGCTACGCCACCGAGGCCGCCCGCGCCGCCCTGGCCAAGGGCTTCGCCGGGGGTCTGACCGAGGTGCACGCCCTCGTCCGGCCCGGCAACGAGCCCTCGGCCGCCGTCTGCCGCCGTCTCGGCATGACGCCCCAGGGCCGCACCAGCCGCTGGTACGGCGCGGAGCTGGACTCCTTCCTCGCCGTCCCGGACCCGGCCGAGCCGCCCCGGTGAGCGCACCTCGGCCGGCCGGCACCCGGCGGCTGACCGTCGACCTGGACGCCGGGCTCGTGGACTGGGTCCGCGCGTTCGCCGAACTGTCGCACCGCACGGTCGAGGACGTGGTCGGCCCGCCGCTGACGGCCGAGCGCGCCCGCGTCGAGGCGTGCTGGACGGGCCGAGCGGACGACGCGGGCGACGCGGGTGGTGGTGCGGACGGCGGAGGTGGTGCGGACGACGGCGGTCCAGCGCAGGACGGCGGCACCGCGGCGGGGTGACCGCCGGTCAGCGGGTGCCCTCGGGGCGGGTCCAGGGCGGCGCCGGCCGACCGGCGCGGTGGGTGACGGCGGCGACCCCGAGGAGGAGGGCGAGGGCCGCCGCCAGGGCCGTCGGGACGTCGGCGTGCAGGACCAGCGCGGCGCCGACGAGCGCCCCGGCGAACATCCAGCCGGCCGAGGCGAAGCGCCGCACACCGGCGCGGTCGGCGGCCAGGGCGGTGAGCGTCATGGTCAGCACGGTGGTGGTCAGGTCGGGGACCTTCAGCGCCCGGACGACCGCGTTCTGCAGGCCCATCGCGAAGCCCAGCACGCCGATCAGGGTGTAGCGGACCGGGTCGTCGGTGTGGCCGAGCACCGCCGCCAGCACGGTGCAGCCGGCCAGCAGCACCACCTGGGCGGTGACGGTGGCGACCAGCAGCCGTCCGCGGTGGGCCGGCCGGCGCTCGGCGAGGTGCCCGCCCGTCAGCGCGCCGGCCAGGAAGGCGGCGAGCGCGGTGAGCGACGCCGACGCGGAGAGCCCCGGCGCGCCGGCCAGGGCGAAGCCCAGGAAGACCACGTTGCCGGTCATGTTGGCGACGAAGACGTGGCCGAGGGCGAGGTAGCTCACCGCGTCGACCAGTCCGGTGACCACGGTGAGCACCAGCAGCATCGGCACCAGCGGACCGTGGCGGGGGTCGTTGCGCATCCACGTCCTCCTCGGCGGGCAGGGCATCGGACGGCCCCGGGTGCCGCCCGGTTCGGCCTCCGGGCCCGCGGCGTCCCGTCCGTTCTACGCCCGGGCGGCCTCCGGAGCGGCCCGACCGGGCCGGGACCGTCCGATCCACCCATCCCCGCAGAGGTCCGGTCCGGGCGAGGGCCGGGAGGGGGAGGACGGGGTAGGCAGGGGCGGGGGGCGGCAAGGAGCCGGGACGACGGGGGCGGGGAACGCGGAGCGCCCGCCCCCTGGTGCGGCGGGGACGGGCGCTCGGCTCTCCGGCGGACGCTCAGACGGTGAGCGCCGGGCGGTGGTGGTCCAGCCAGAGGGCGAGGTCCACGACCCGCTCCAGGCGGAGCCGGTGGCCCCACTCCAGTTGGTCGGCCGGGGTGTCCAGGCTGCTCTTGATGACCGTCTCGTCCGCGATGTCCCGCACGTGCGGCGCGTCCAGCGCCTCGCGGGCGAGCCGCTGCAGGCCGGCGTTGTAGTCGGAGTGGTGGGTGGCCGGGTAGTGGTTCTTCGGCCGCCAGAGCACCGAGTCCGGGGCGATGCCCTGGCCGGTGGCGCGCAGCAGGCTCTTCTCGCGGCCGTCGTAGCTCTTCATCACCCAGGGGGTGTTGAAGGCGTACTCGACCAGCCGGTGGTCGCAGTAGGGGACGCGGACCTCCAGGCCCTGGGCCATCGAGAGGCGGTCCTTGCGGTGCAGCAGCTGGCGCAGCCAGCGGGTCAGCGAGAGGTGCTGCATCTCGCGCTGGCGGTGCTCGGTCGGGCTCTCGCCGTCCACGTGCGGGACGGCGGCGAGCGAGGAGCTGTAGGTGTCGTCGCGGAACTCGGCGATGCGCAGGTGGGCGGCGAGGTCCGGGTTGATCGGCATGGCGGCCTCGTCACCGGTGACGAGCAGCCAGGGGAAGGTCTGCGCGGCGAGCGCCTTGGGGTTGTGGAACCACGGGTAGCCGCCGAACACCTCGTCGGCCGCCTCGCCGGAGAGGGCGACCGTCGAGTGCTTGCGGATCTCGCCGAACAGCAGGAACAGCGAGGTGTCCATGTCGCCGACGCCGATCGGCGAGTCCCGGGAGACGACCACGGCGCGGCGGTTCTCCAGGTCGAGCAGCGTCCGCGGGTCGAGCACCACGGTGGAGTGGTCGCTGCCTATGAACGCGCCCGCCTCGGCGGCGAACGGGGTGTCGTGGCCGGTGCGCAGGACGTCACCGGTGAACTGCTCGGCCTGGTCGCTGTAGTCGACCGCGTAGGACCGGAGCTTGGCCTGCGGGCCCTCCTGGAGCCGGAGTTCGTCGGCGACCAGGGCGGTCACGATGGTGGAGTCGAGTCCGCCGGAGAGCAGGCTGCAGAGCGGGACGTCGGCCTCCAGCTGGGCCCGGGCGGCACGGTTGACCAGGGACCCGACCTGCTCCAGGGTGGCGTCGAGGTCGTCGGTGTGCGGGCGGGCGGTCAGCTCCCAGTAGCGGCGCTCGCGGACGCCGCCGCGGTCGAGGACGAGCAGGCCGCCGGGGTGGACCTCGCGGACGCCGGCCCAGACCGTGGGACCGGTGTTGAAGAGCAGGCTGTAGGCCTCGCGCAGACCGTCGGCGTCCACCGTGGGCGTGACGTCGGGGTGGGCGAAGAGCGCCTTGGGCTCGGAGCCGAAGACCACGCCGCCGTCGACCTCGGCCCAGAACAGCGGCTTCACGCCGAGCCGGTCGCGGACCAGCAGCAGGCGCTGGTTGCGCTCGTCCCAGATGCCGAAGGCGTACATGCCCTCCAGGCGGTCGACCAGGGCGTCGCCCCACTCCTGGTAGGCGCGGAGCACCACCTCGGTGTCGCTGCGGGTCTCGAAGCGGTGGCCCTTGGCGGTGAGCTCGGTGCGCAGCTGGTGGTGGTTGTAGACCTCGCCGCTGTAGGTGAGGACGACACCCGGCTCGTCACGGCGGTCGGCCATGGGCTGCGCACCGCCCTGGATGTCGATCACGGCCAGGCGGCGGTGGCCGAGGGCGGCGTGGCGGCCGAGCCAGACGCCGCCGGCGTCGGGGCCGCGCAGAGCCATGGTGGCGGTCATCGCCTCGATGACGGGGGCACTGTGGCGGACGTCCTGATGGAAGGACACCCAGCCGGTGATTCCGCACATGCGCGAGCACTCCTTGGACGGGCAGAACGAACGGACGGCAGACGAACGGACAGGCAGGACCGGCAGGGGCGGCCGCGCCGAGGTCCGGTCCACCAGTCGGGCGGAGTGCGGCCGCAGTTCCACGAAATCGGACACATTTCCGGCCATTGGCGCGGGGGCGGGGTCCGGACGCCCGCTCCGGGGGCGGAGTGCGGACCCCCGGAGCGGGCGGAAGGAACGGCGGAAGGGACGGCGGGAGAAGCGGACAGGACGGACAGGAGAGGCGGGCGGGGCCGCCGGTGCTCAGGCCGGGCCGAGGGCCCGCAGCAGCGCGGCCGTGACGGCGGGGCCGTGGGCGAGCGGGAGCAGCGGGGTGCCGGGGCCCGCGGCGCGCACGCCGGTCTGGGCGAGCACGAGCAGCGCGCGCAGGGTCCGCGCGCAGTTGGACACCCAGGCCGGGGCCGGGCCGCGCCGGTGCTCCGCGAGGGCGTCGGCCGACTGCCCGACCCAGGCGACGCACTCCTCCTCGGTCAGCTCCGGCCTGGTGAGGGTGCGTGCGATGCCGGTGGCCAGCCGCTCGTCCTCGCGCTCGCCGAACAGGTGGTCGGTGCGGGCCAGCAGCCGCGCCGTGGCGAGACCGAGCACCGGCCCGGGGGCGACGGCGGGGTGGCGTCCGAACGTGCCGAGCAGGTCGGCCCCGTGCGCGGCCGCGTGCAGCCAGCCGAGTTCGGGGTGGTGGCCGCGCAGATCGGCCTCGGCCGGGTACCAGCGGGCGAAGGCCTCGAACCAGGCCGGGTCGTAGTCGCCCCGGCAGACGATCATGTCGAGGACGAGTGCGGCGAAGGTCCGCGCCTCGACGGCCGGGTCGCCGAACCGCTCGGCCATCCGGTGACCGAGGGAGGTCCGCAGTGCGCCGGCGATGACGTCGCGCTCGATCCAGGTGTCGAGGACGGCATAGGGCTCGCCGTCGCGGACCCGGGGGTCGGGGTCGGCCAGGGCCCGGGCGAGTTCGTCGACCAGGGCCTCCAGGGGGCGGTCGGTCGGGACGGCGAAGTCCTGGTCGCAGATCTGCGACCAGTCGGTGGCGGTGGGAGCGGACATCGGCGGCGTGGTCTCTTCTCGGTCGGTACGGGCCGGCGCGGGGTCGAGCGGCGCGGGCGGGACGGTGGCGCGGGCGGGACGGGTCGCGCAGGTGGCGCGGGCGGTGCCGATCGGTACGGATCCGTGCGGATCGGCGCAGAACCGTACGGGTCGGCACAGGTCGGCACAGGCCGGCGCGGCTCGGTGTGCGCGTCATCCGTATCACCGCGCCGGGCCCGCCGACCAGCGATTTTCGACCGCCCGCGGCGCGCGACCGACGTCATTTTGAACGCGTTCACTTGGATCGCTAGGGTGACCGCAGAGCACACCGAGGGGGGACACTCGATGAGAATCGTCATACCCGGGGGAACCGGGCAGATCGGCCGCATCCTGGACCGGGCGCTGACCGCCGAAGGCCACGAGGTCGTCATCCTGACCAGGCGGCCCGGCCGTGACCAGGAGATCTACTGGGACGGCCGCACCCTGGGCCGCTGGACCGACGCGATCGACGGCGCCGACGCCGTCGTCAACCTCGCCGGGCGCAGCGTCAACTGCCGCTACACCGAACAGAACCAGCGCGACATGCTGGACTCGCGGGTGCACTCCACCCGGGCCGTCGGCCGGGCCGTCGCCGGGGCCAGGCGGCCGCCCCGGGTCTGGCTCCAGATGAGCACCGCGACCATCTACACCCACAACCACGGCGCCCCGCACGACGAGGCGGGCGGGGTGCTCGGCGGCGGCGAACCCGGCGTCCCCCGGTACTGGGACCGCAGCGTGCAGATCGCCCGCGCCTGGGAGCGCGAGCAGACCGACGCCGCGACGCCCGCGACCCGCCGGGTCGCGCTGCGCTGCGCCATGGTGATGAGCCCCGACCGCGGCGGCGCCTTCGACCAGCTGGTCCGGCTGGCCCGTACCGGCTTCGGCGGGCCGATCGACGGCGGCACGCAGTACATGTCCTGGATCCACGACCGGGACCTCACCCGCGCCGTCCGCTTCCTGATCGACCGCGACGACCTCGAAGGCCCGGTCAACATCGCCGCGCCCGCCCCGCTGCCGCAGCGCGACTTCATGCAGACCATCCGGCGCGCCAAGGGCATCCCGGTGGGCCTGCCCGCGACCCGCTGGATGGCCGAGATCGGCGCGTTCGCGCTCCGCTCGGACACCGAACTGCTGCTCAAGAGCCGCTCGGTGAAGCCCGGGCGGCTCCTCGACGCGGGATTCGGCTTCGAGCACCCGCACTGGTCGGCGGCGGCCGCCGACCTGGTCCGGCGGATGCGCCGCTGAGCCCGGCGCCCGGCCACCGGACGGCGAGCGGCGAGCGGCGGGCGTACGGGACGCGGGGGGCGGGCAGTCGGCGTCGCCCCGGCCTGACGTCAGGCCTTGGGCCTCGCCCGGACGTGCATCCGCTCGCCCTGCCGTCCGAACAGGCTGAGCAGCTCCACCGGGCGCCCGTCCGCGCTGGTGAACCAGTGCGGCACCCGGGTGTCGAACTCGGCCGCCTCGCCCGGACCGAGGACCACGTCGTGCTCCCCGATCAGCAGCCGCAGCCGGCCGTCCAGCACGTACAGCCACTCGTAGCCCTCGTGAGTCCGCAGGTCCGGCTCGGCGCCCCGGTCGGTGATCACCAGCTTGTACGCCTGGAGCGGGCCCGGGCTGCGGGTCAGCGGCACGACCGTCCCGCCGTTCGGCAGTGCACGCGGCGTCAGGCGGACCCGGGGGTCGCCCACCTCGGGGGCGCCGACCAGCTCGTCCAGCGGCACCCGGTAGGCGCCGGCCAGCGGCAGCAGCAGCTCCAGGCTGGGCCGCCGCTGGCCGGACTCCAGCCGGGAGAGCGTGCTCTTGGAGATGCCGGTCGTCTCCGAGAGGGCGGCGAGCGTGATACCGCGCTTCTCCCGCAGCCGGCGGAGCCTCGGCGCCACCTCGTCCAGCACCGCCCGGTAGGCCTCCGGTTCGTCCATCCGCGCTTCCCGTCTCCGTCGTCCCGGGTCCACTCGACCCCGGTGGCCCCGTCCTGCGGAGCCGTCGTCCCGGCCCCGTCGTCCCGGCCCCGTCGTCCCGGAACCGGCAACAAAGTTTGCCACTCGAACGGGCCGGGAGCACGCTCCCCCACGTGCGCCGCGCGGCGGCCACGGGACGGCCCCACCCCGGGCCGCGGAGAACGGAGTTCGGGTTGACGACCACAGACACGGGACCGGGCACGGCGGCGACCGGAGGAGCGGACCGGGCGGGGCGGACGGACCGGGCGGCGCGGACGGGCTCCGTCCGCTGGGCGCTCGCCGCCCTCTCCCTCTCCATGCTGCTGTCCTCACTCGGCACCGGCATCGCCAACGTCGGCCTCCCGACGCTGGCCCAGACGTTCGGCGCCTCGTTCCAGGCCGTGCAGTGGGTGGTCCTCGCCTACCTGCTCGCCGTCACCACGCTGGTCGTCACCGTCGGCCGCCTCGGCGACCTGGTCGGCCGGCGGCGGCTGCTGCTGGCCGGCCTGCTGCTGTTCACCACCGCCTCCGTCCTCTGCGGCCTGGCGCCCTCGCTCGGACCGCTGGTCGCCGCACGGGCGGCGCAGGGCCTCGGAGCGGCCGTCATGATGGCGCTCACCATGGCGTTCGTCGGCGAGACGGTCCCGAAGGAGCGGACCGGCAGCGCGATGGGCCTGCTGGGCACGATGTCCGCGGTCGGCACCGCGCTCGGCCCCACCCTGGGCGGCGTGCTGCTCGCCGGGCCCGGCTGGCGCGCGCTCTTCCTGGTCAACGCACCGCTGGGGGTGGCGGCCCTGCTGCTCGCCCGCCGCCACCTGCCGGCCGACCGGCCGGCGCCCGCCGGCCCCCGCGCCCGGTTCGACCACCTCGGCACGCTGCTGCTCGCGCTGACGCTCGGGGCCTACGCACTGGCCATGACCCTCGGGCGCGGGCACTTCGGCGCGGCCAACCTGGTCCTGCTGGCGGCGGCGGGCCTCGGCGTCGTGCTCTTCGCGCTCGCCCAGCGCAGGGCGGCGGCGCCGCTGGTCCGCCCGGCCGTGCTCCGCGACCGGCGGCTGAGCGCGAGCCTGCTGATGAGCGCGCTCGTCTCCACGGTGATGATGGCGACCCTGGTGGTCGGCCCGTTCTACCTCGCCCGGACGCTCGGGCTGAAGGCGGCCCTGGTCGGCCTCGCGCTCTCGGTCGGCCCGCTGGTCGCCGCGCTGACCGGGATCCCGGCCGGGCGGATCACCGACCGGTTCGGCGCCCCGCGCACCACGGCCACCGGCCTGGCGGCCGCGTCCGCCGGCGCGCTCGCCGTCGCCCTGCTGCCGGACTCGCTGGGCGTGGCGGGCTACCTCGCGCCGATCGCGCTCGTCACGGCCGGCTACTCGCTCTTCCAGACCGCGAACAACACCGCGGTCATGGCGGACGTGCCCGCCGACCGCCGGGGCGTCGTCTCCGGCCTGCTCAACCTGTCGCGCAACCTCGGCCTGGTCACCGGCGCCTCCGTGATGGGCGCCGTGTTCACCCTCGCCTCGGCCACCACCGACGTCGCGACCGCGGCGGCAGGCCCGGTCGCCACCGGCATGCGGGTCACCTTCGCGGTCGCGGCGGGCCTGCTCCTCGCCGCCCTCGGCCTGGCGCTCGCCGTGGGGTCCGCCGGCGGCCGCGGACGGGAGCCCCGGAAGGGCTGAGGCCAGCGGTGCCCGGCCGCACCCGGCCAGGGCCGCGGCCGGAGGACCGCCGGCCCCGACCCGGCCTGGCCCCGACTCCCCCTACCTGGCCCGGCCCGACCTGACCCGACCCCGCCTGACCTGGCCTTACCGAGGGCGCGGCGGCGGCAGGGAGGCGGGCGGGGTGGTCCGGGGCGCACCCCCGCGCGCCGTCCGCCGGGCAACTCCGCGGACGCCGGGCGGGGTTCCGCGGGCAGGTCGCCGGCGACGCCCGTGGTGACACCGGTGGCACCGGTAGTGCAACAGAGTGCAAAGCGAGGGCAAGGTCACACCGTCCGCCTCTGCTGCGCCCCCGCCACAGGGCGCTAACCTGCGGGCATGACGGTCCCGCCCGAAGGGCTCCCCCTGGCCGCCGAGTTCCCGGCCGCACACCGAGAGCAGTGGCAGACCCTCGTCGAGGGTGTGCTGCGCAAGTCCGGTGCGCAGCCCGCGGACGGCGCAGCGGCCGAGCAGGCGCTCACCACCGCACTCCAGGACGGGCTGCGCGCCCGCCCGCTGTACACCGCCGAGGACGGCCCGGCCGACCCCGGCCTCCCCGGCTTCCCGCCGTTCGTCCGCGGCAGCCGGCCGCAGGGCTGTTCGGTCACGGGCTGGGACATCCGTCAGCGGCACGCCGACCCGGAACCGCGCCGCGCCAACGAGGCCGTCCTGGCCGACCTGGAGAACGGCGGCGGCTCGCTCTGGCTGGAGCTCGGCGGGAACGGGCTGCCGGTCACCGCGCTGCCGCAGGCGCTCGCCGGCGTCTACCTCGACCTGGCCGGTGTGGTGCTCGACGCGGGGCCCGAATTCCCCGACGCCGCAGCGCAGTTGTTCGCGCTGTACCAGGAGCGCGAGGTCTCCCCCAGTGCCGCCGCCGGCAACCTCGGGGCCGACCCGCTGGGCCTGCAGGCCCGTACCGGCGAGGCCGGGCGGACCGACGCGCTGCTCGCCGAGGCCGCCACCCTCGCAGCCCGCTGCGCCGAGGGGTACCCCGGCGTGCGCGCGCTCACCGTGGACGCCCTGCCGTACCACGAGGCCGGTGCCTCGCCCGCGCAGGAACTCGGCGCCTCGCTGGCCGCCGGCGTCGCCTACCTGCGCGCGCTGACCGCCGCCGGGCTGTCGGTGGACGCGGCCCTCGGCCAGCTGGAGTTCCGCTACGCGGCCGACGCCGACCAGTTCCTGACGATCGCCAAGTTCCGTGCCGCGCGCCGGCTCTGGGCCCGGGTGGCCGAGGTGTCCGGCGGCTCGCCAGAGGCCTCGGCGCAGCGTCAGCACGCCGTCACCTCCGCGGTGATGATGACCGCCCGCGACCCGTGGGTGAACATGCTCCGCACCACGATCGCCTGCCTGGCGGCCGGGGTCGGCGGGGCGGACGCGGTGAGCGTCCAGCCGTTCGACAGCGCGCTCGGTCTGCCGGACGCCTTCGCCCGCCGGATCGCCCGCAACACCCAGTCGATCCTGCTGGAGGAGTCGCACCTGGCCCGGGTGGTCGACCCGGCCGGCGGCTCCTGGTACGTGGAGCGGCTGACCGACGAGCTGGCGCACGCCGCCTGGGCCTGGTTCCAGGAGGTCGAGCGGGCCGGCGGGCTGCGCGCCGCGCTGGAGTCCGGGCTGGTCGGCGAGCGGATCGCGGCCACCTGGGCCGAGCGCTCCGTCCGGCTGGCCAAGCGGCGCGAACCGGTCACCGGCGTCAGCGAGTTCCCGAACCTGGGCGAGCAGTCGCCGGTCCGCGAGCCGGCTCCGGCCGGGCCGGGCGGCGGACTGCCGCGGGTGCGGCGCGCGGAGGCGTACGAGGCGCTGCGGGACCGCTCGGACGCGCACCTCGCGGCCACCGGCGCGCGGCCCGGGCTCTTCCTGGCCTCGATCGGCACGGCCGCCGCGCACACCGCGCGGACGACCTTCGCCGCCAACCTGTTCCAGGCCGGCGGCATCGCCACCACCTCGGTGGAGGGCACCGAACCCGCCGCGTTCGCCGAGGCGTTCGCCGCGTCCGGGGCGCGGGTGGCCTGCCTCTGCTCCAGCGACGCCCTGTACGGCGAGCACGCCGGGGCCGTCGCCGCGGCGCTCAAGGCGGCCGGGGCCCGGCGGGTGCTGCTGGCCGGGCGGCCCGGCGAGCAGCGCGAGGCGTACCAGGCGGCCGGGGTGGACGAGTTCGTCTTCGCGGGCGGCGACGCCGTCGCGACCCTGACCTCCCTGCTGGACGAGATCACCGACGGGACGACCGGCGGGACCACCGAGGAAAGCCTCGACGAAAGCGGAGTGGCGCGATGATCCCCGACTTCACCGGAATCGGGCTGGACGGGGACGCCGGCGCGGGCGTCACCGACGGCCAGTGGCGCTCCGCCTGGCGGCAGGCCACCGGCAAGGACGTCGACGAGCTGCTCTGGGACACCCCCGAGGGCATCGGCGTCAAGCCGCTGTACACCTCCGCCGACCTGGCCGGACTGGACTTCCTGGGCACCTACCCGGGCATCGCCCCGTACCTGCGCGGCCCGTACCCGACGATGTACGTCAACCAGCCGTGGACGGTCCGGCAGTACGCGGGCTTCTCCACCGCCGAGGAGTCCAACGCCTTCTACCGCCGCAACCTGGCGGCCGGCCAGAAGGGCCTCTCGGTCGCCTTCGACCTGCCGACCCACCGCGGCTACGACAGCGACCACCCGCGCGTCACCGGCGACGTCGGCATGGCGGGCGTGGCGATCGACTCCATCTACGACATGCGCCAGCTCTTCGACGGCATCCCGCTGGACCGGATGTCGGTGTCGATGACCATGAACGGCGCGGTGCTGCCCGTGCTGGCGCTGTACATCGTCGCGGCCGAGGAGCAGGGGGTGCCGCCGGAGAAACTGGCGGGGACCATCCAGAACGACATCCTCAAGGAGTTCATGGTCCGCAACACCTACATCTACCCGCCGCAGCCGTCGATGCGGATCATCTCGGACATCTTCGCGTACACCTCGCAGAAGATGCCCCGGTACAACTCGATCTCCATCTCCGGCTACCACATCCAGGAGGCCGGGGCCACCGCCGACCTGGAACTGGCCTACACCCTGGCCGACGGCGTGGAGTACCTGCGGGCCGGGCTCGACGTCGGGCTGGACGTGGACGCGTTCGCGCCGCGCCTCTCGTTCTTCTGGGCGATCGGCATGAACTTCTTCATGGAGGTCGCCAAGCTGCGCGCGGCCCGGCTGCTCTGGGCCAAGCTGGTCAAGCAGTTCGACCCGAAGAACGCCAAGTCGCTGTCGCTGCGCACCCATTCGCAGACCTCCGGCTGGTCGCTCACCGCCCAGGACGTGTTCAACAACGTCGCCCGCACCTGCGTCGAGGCGATGGCCGCCACCCAGGGCCACACCCAGTCGCTGCACACCAACGCGCTGGACGAGGCGCTCGCGCTGCCGACCGACTTCTCGGCCAGGATCGCCCGCAACACCCAGCTGCTTCTCCAGCAGGAGTCCGGCACCTGCCGGGTGATCGACCCGTGGGGCGGCTCGGCGTACGTCGAGAAGCTGACCCACGACCTCGCCACCCGCGCCTGGCAGCACATCCAGGAGGTCGAGGCGGCCGGCGGCATGGCCAAGGCGATCGACGCGGGCATCCCCAAGCTGCGCGTCGAGGAGGCCGCCGCCCGCACCCAGGCGCGGATCGACTCCGGCCGTCAGCCGGTGATCGGCGTCAACAAGTACCGGGTGGAGAGCGACGAGCAGATCGAGGTGCTCAAGGTCGACAACTCCTCGGTGCGCGCCCGGCAGATCGAGAAGCTGCGCCGCCTGCGCGACGAGCGCGACGAGGCCGCCACCCAGGACGCCCTGCACGCGCTGACCCGCGCCGCCGAGGCCGGCCCGCAGCGCGGCGGCTCGCTGGACGGCAACCTGCTCCACCTGGCGGTGAACGCGGCCCGCGCCAAGGCCACCGTCGGCGAGATCTCGGACGCCCTGGAGAAGGTGTACGGCCGGCACTCGGGCCAGATCCGTACGATCTCCGGTGTGTACCGAGACGAAGCGGGCCAGTCGGCGCCCCTCCAGCGCACCCGGGACCTGGTCGAGCGGTTCGAGCGGGCCGAGGGCCGGCGGCCGCGCATCCTGGTCGCCAAGATGGGCCAGGACGGCCACGACCGCGGCCAGAAGGTGATCGCCACCGCGTTCGCCGACCTGGGCTTCACGGTGGACGTCGGCCCGCTGTTCCAGACCCCGGGCGAGGTGGCCCGCCAGGCCGTCGAGGCGGACGTCCACATCGTCGGCGTCTCCTCGCTGGCCGCGGGGCACCTCACCCTCGTCCCGGCGCTGCGCGCGGAGCTGGCCGAGGCCGGCCGGGAGGACATCACCATCGTGGTCGGCGGGGTGATCCCCCCGCAGGACTTCGAGGCGCTGTACGAGGCGGGTGCCGCGGCGGTCTTCCCGCCCGGCACGGTGATCCCGGACGCCGCCTACGACCTGCTGAAGGCGCTCGCCGCCGACCTCGGCCACGAGCTCTGAGGCGCTGAGCGATGGCGCCCCGGACGATCGACCTCGACAGCTACGCGACGGGCGTGCGGGAGGGCTCGCGCGCCTACGTCGCGCGGGCCATCACGCTCGTCGAGTCCACCCGTCCCGACCACCGCGCGCTGGCGCAGCAGCTGCTGACGATGCTGCTGCCGCACGCGGGCGGGGCGGTCCGGGTGGGCATCACCGGCGTACCGGGTGTCGGCAAGTCGACTTTCATCGACGCCTTCGGCACCATGCTCACCGGGCTCGGCCACCGGGTCGCGGTGCTCGCCGTCGACCCGACGTCCAGCCGGACCGGCGGCTCCATCCTGGGTGACAAGACCCGGATGGAGCGCCTGGCCGTCGACCCGGACGCGTTCGTCCGCCCCTCCCCCACCTCCGGCACGCTCGGCGGGGTGGCCCGGGCCACCCGGGAGTCGATGGTGGTGATGGAGGCCGCCGGCTACGACGTCGTGCTGATCGAGACGGTCGGCGTCGGCCAGTCCGAGACGGCGGTGGCCGGCATGGTGGACTCCTTCCTGCTGCTCTCGCTGGCCCGCACCGGCGACCAGTTGCAGGGCATCAAGAAGGGCGTGCTGGAGCTCGCCGACGTGATCGCGGTCAACAAGGCGGACGGCCCGCACGAGACCGACGCCCGCGCCGCCGCCCGCGAACTCGCGGGCGCGCTGCGGCTGCTGCAGGCCCCGGACGCGCCGTGGACGCCGCCGGTGCTGACCTGCAGCGGGCGGGACGGAGCCGGGCTGGACGTGCTGTGGGAGCGGCTCCAGCAGCACCGCAAGGTGCTGGACGCGACCGGCGCGCTGGCCGCCAAGCGGCGCGACCAGCAGGTGGAGTGGACGTGGGCGATGGTGCACGACCAGCTCCTCGCCCGGCTGCACGCCCACCCGGAGGTCCGCCGCCTCTCCCCCGGACTGGAGCAGGAGGTCCGCGCGGGCACCCTCCCCGCCGGGCTCGCGGCCGAACGGATCCTGGCCGCCTTCCGCACGCCCGACGGGGACTGACGGCCGGCCCGACGGCAGCTCACGGCTCGTCACGGCTCGTCACGGAGCACCGTGGACGGCAGCGGAGGGCAGTGGAGAGGACGTGGCGAGCCGCTGGATCCCCTGGTGAGCCCCGCCGGACGACACGGAAGGCCCCCGACCGGTGTGCACCGGTCGGGGGCCTTCCGTCACCCGCCCTGCCCCGGGTCAGGTGTCCACGGGCGCCTCACCCGGAGGGTCAGGCGCTCTTGACCGCCGCGAAGCGGGTCGAGACGTCCTGCCAGTTGACGACGTCCCACAGGCGGGTGACGTAGTCCGGGCGGACGTTGCGGTACTGCAGGTAGTAGGCGTGCTCCCAGGCGTCGAAGGCCAGCAGCGGGGTGGTGCCCTGGCCGACGTTGCCGTGGTGGTCGTAGACCTGCTCGACGATCAGGCGCTGACCCAGCGGCTCCCAGGAGAGGATGCCCCAGCCGGAGCCCTGGACGCCGACCGTCGCGGTGGTCAGCTGCTTCTGGAAGGCCTCGAACGAGCCGAAGTGCTCGGTGATGGCGTCCGCGAGGGCGCCCTCGGGGCGGTCGCCGCCCTCCGGGGAGAGGTTCTCCCAGAACAGCGAGTGCAGCACGTGGCCGGACAGGTGGAAGGCGAAGGTCTTCTGCAGGCCGACCAGGCCGCCGAACGCCTCCTTGTCGCGGGCCTCGGCGAGCTGCTCAAGGGTGTCGTTGGCGCCCTTGACGTACGCCGCGTGGTGCTTGGAGTGGTGCAGCTCCAGGATCTCGGCGGACATCGCGCGCTCAAGGGCGGAGTAGTCGTACGGCAGGTCGGGAAGCGAGTAGGTGCCCATCAGGACATGGCCTCTTTCGGCGAGTTCAACGGTGACGATCGTGCCGGGACAACACTATTGCGTATCGCTTGCAGGAACGAAGCATGGGCTCCTGCGTATTCCCGATGTTCCATCGTGCACAATGCGCACCCGCGTGCCATGAGTGGCGAGGGTGGCGGGGGCGAACGGCTGTGACCTGCCGCGCTGCCCGGTCCGGCCGGGTCCGGCCGGGTCCCGCCTGGTCCGGCCCGGTCCGGCCGGTCGACCCGGCGGCGGCGCCCACCACCCGTCACCCGCTTGAGTTGACGGCCGCCTGACAACGTTTCGGTTGCGACGGTGGACAATCCGCTCCGAGGCCTTCCCGACACGATACGACATGTGCCATTTTACATGTCACACATCGAGTGGCCGCTCCCCCAACACGCGGCCCCGAACGGCCTCGGAGGCCCCCACAGATGCGCCCCTTCCGCATATCCAAGGCCACCGCGCGCAGGCTCCCTGCGCTCGGTGCCGCCTTCTTCATCGCCCTCGGCCTGTTCGCGCCGCAGAGCCAGGCCGCCCCGGCCGGCACCGCCGCCCCCACGGCCAAGGCCGCCTCCGGAGTCGCCGCGGCACCCGCGCCGAAGGCGATCCCGGTGCCCAAGTCCCCCGACGCCGGCACCGGCGGCCGCCCGCTCGCTGCCGAGAGCACCGGGAAGGACACCGGCACGAAGGCGGTCACCCCGACCCCGTCGGCCGGCGCCAAGAGCGCCAAGCAGTTCTCGGCAGCCGCGGCGGCCGTCAACTGCGACCTCTCCGGAGTGATGGGCGCCTCGGGCAGCGCGCTGGTCCAGCAGCTCAAGGCGCTCCCCGACGTCACCTGCACCTACCCGCTGTTCAACCTCACCGGCACCGATGCCGGGAAGGTCTTCCGCGAGGCCCAGATGGTCACCGTCGCGGACGCCCTGCGCACCGCCTCGGCCACCTACCCGGGCGACAACAGCACGGGCATCGGCCAGCTGGTGATGTTCCTGCGCGCCGGCTACTACGTGCAGGGGAACAACGAGGCCTCCGTCGGCAGCTACGGCGCCGCGCTGCAGACCGCGATCCGCGGTGCGCTGGACGCCTTCTTCGCAGCCCCGCGCAGCCAGGACGTCACCGAGGCCAACGGCGCCACCCTCAACGAGGCCGTCACCCTCATCGACAGCGCCGACGAGAACGGTCGGTACGCCGGCGTCGTCAAGCGGCTGCTCGCCGGCTACGGCAGCAACTGGCCGGCCTCGATGAAGCTCGCCGTGGACCACGTCGAGTGGGTCATCGAGGGCGGCTTCGACCTGAAGTACGGCGACACCGGCTTCATCGCGGCCCTCCAGGCCGACCCGTCCATCGCCACCGCCTGGGCCGGGTTCGTCACCCGCAACGCCGCCCAGCTGGACGGCGGCGACGTGGTCACCCGGATCGGCATGCAGCTCGGCAACCTGGTCTCCGTGGAGAGCCTCCGCACCCAGGGCCGCCCGCTGGTCAAGGACCTGATCAACCGGTACCCGCTGGTCGGCGCCTCCGCCGCGCTCACGATGAACCTGGTCTGGTTCGCCGAGAAGCAGGACAAGGGCAACTGCTCGTACTACGGCACCTGTGACCTGCCGACCCGGCTCGTCCCGCTGGTCCTCGTCAACACCCAGACCTGCAACGCCAACCTGCGGGTCCGCGCCCAGCAGATGAGCGCCACCGAGCTGGCGAACACCTGCACCAGCCTGATCAACCAGGACGCCTTCTTCCACAAGGTCATCAAGGACAACGGGGCGGTCCCCGGCGACCTGAACACCAACCTGGAGGTCGTCGCCTTCGACGACTACTACAACTACAAGCTGTACGCCTGGATCATGTACGGCATCGACACCGACAACGGCGGCATGTACGAGGAGGGCAACCCGGCCCAGGCCGGCAACCAGGCCCGCTTCATCGCCCACGAGGCCGACTGGCTGCGCCCGAGCTTCCAGATCTGGAACCTCAACCACGAGTACACCCACTACCTCGACGGCCGCTACAACATGGCCGGTGACTTCGAGGCCGGCATGACCACCCCGACCATCTGGTGGGTCGAGGGCGTCGCCGAGTACATCTCGTACCACTACCGCAACGAGCGCAACGCCGGTGCCATCGCCGAGGCCGGCAAGAAGACCTACAAGCTCAGCGAGCTGTTCGACACCGTCTACGACCAGACCCCCGACGCCGACGTCAACTCGACCCGGGTCTACAAGTGGGGCTACCTGGCGGTCCGCTACATGCTCCAGTCGCACCCGGCGGACGTCGACGCGGTGCTCGCCAAGTACCGCGCCGGTGACTGGAACGGTGCCCGCACCCTCCTCAAGAGCACCATCGGCACCCGCTACGACGCCGACTTCTCCACCTGGCTGACCGCCTGCGCGGCCGACAACTGCGGCACCCTGCCGACCTCCCAGGCCCCGCTCTGCACCATCGCCGACGCGCGCCAGTTCGACAAGAACTGCCGCCGGGACAACCTCGCGGCCGCCACCGGCAACTACAGCTACCACTTCCTGAACCTGCCGGCCGGCGTCAAGCAGCTGACCGTCACCACCACCGGCGGCACCGGCAACGCCGACCTGTACTACGGCGGCAGCAACTGGGCCACCACCGGCTCCTACCAGGCCAAGTCCACCAACGCCGGCAACAACGAGACCCTGACGATCAACAACCCGCCGTCCGGCTGGGTGTACTTCAGCCTCGCCGCGGCCCAGACCTTCGGCGGCGTCAGCGCCACCGTCACCTACCAGTAGACCGCCCCACCGGACCTCCGTGGTCCGCGTGACCACGGAGGGCCCCGCCGAACCGGCGGGGCCCTCCGTGCATGTGATCTGACAACGTTTCGGTTGCGGCGGCCGACAATCCGGTCCAAGGCCTTCCGGCGCGATGCGACATGTGCCATTTTACATGTCACACATCGATTGGCCGCGTGCCCCAACACGCGGTCACAACGGCCCCGGAGGCCCCCACAGATGCGTCCCTCCCGGATATCAACGGCCAACGTGCGCAGAATCCCTGCGCTCGGCGCGGCCTTCTTCATCGCGCTAGGCCTGTTCGCACCGCAGAGCCAGGCCGCTCCCGTCGGCGCCACGGCCCCGGCCGGTGCGAGCGCCGGCGGTCCGGCCGCCTCGACACCGCGGTCGATCCCGGTCCCCAAGTCCCCCGACGCCAGGAACAACACCCCCTACGAGCTCTCCTCGCAGGACTACGGCAAGCAGTCCACCGTGCCGGCGCCGCCGGTCGCCGCGCCCTCCAAGGCGGGCAAGCAGTTCTCCGCCGCCGCCGGCGAGGACCCCTGTACGGCCTGGCCCGACTTGATCAACGCCACGGGCAGCGCGTTGGTCCAGAAGCTCAAGGCACTTCCGTACGTCGACTGCACCTACTCCCTGTTCAACCTCAGGGGGGAGAACGCGGCGAAGGCCTTCACCGAGGCCAAGATGGTGACCGTCGCAAACGCGCTGCGCGACGCCTCCGCCACCTACCCGGGCGACAACAGCACCTCCGTCGGACAGCTGGTGCTCTTCCTGCGCGCCGGCTACTACGTCCACGAGGTCGACCAGGCCTCCGTCGGCACCTACGGCCCGACGCTGGAGAGCGCGTCCCACGCCGCGCTGGACGCCTTCTTCGCCGCCCCGCACAGCAAGGACGTCACCGACGCCAACGGCGCCACCCTCCAGGAGGCCGTCACGGTGATCGGCCAGGTCAAGGGCCTCGGCCGGTACCAGGGCGTCCTCAAGTGGATGCTGGCCAGCTACAACGACAGCTGGACCCCGCAGATGGACAAGTCGTTCAAGCACTTCAACTGGATCATCGAGGACGGCCTCGACCCCAAGACGGTCGACAACCAGGGCTGGAAGGCCGCCCTGCGGGCCGACTCCAGCATCCTCGACACCTGGTCCGACTTCATCACCCGTAACGAGGACCTGCTCAACCGTTCGGACATGGTCAGCAACCAGGGCCGCTACCTCGGCTACGCCCTCGCCGTGCCCGAGCTCAAGGCCAAGGTCCGGCCGATGCTCAAGGACCTGATCAACCGTTACCCGAACGTCGGCCCCACCGCCGCGATCACGATGAACCTGGCCTGGGCCACCCGCAAGTTCGACAAGGGCAACTGCGCGGCCTACGCCATCTGCGACCTGAACGCCCGTCTGATGCCGGTGATCCTGCCGATCCAGCACACCTGCAACCCGGACCTGAAGATCCGCGCCCAGGACATGTCGGCCGCCCAGCTGGCCTCCACCTGCAAGAGCCTGATCAACCAGGACGCCTACTTCCACAAGGTGATCGGTGACAAGGGCGCCGTCCCCGGCGACGTGAACACCAACCTTGAGGTCGTCGCCTTCGACGACTACTACAACTACTCGCTGTACGCCTGGTCCTTCTACGACATCGACGTGGACAACGGCGGCATGTACGAGGAGGGCAACCCGGCCCTGCCCGGCAACCAGGCCCGCTTCATCGCCCACGAGGCCGACTGGATGCGCCCGACCTTCCACATCTGGAACCTCAACCACGAGTACACCCACTTCCTCGACGGCCGCTACAACATGGCCGGCGACTTCGAGTCCAACATCGTCACGCCGACCATCTGGTGGGTCGAGGGCATCGCGGAGAACATCTCCTTCGGCTACCGCAACCTGCGCAACACCGACGCGATCAACGAGGCCGCCAAGAAGACCTACAAGCTCAGCGAGCTGTTCGACACCGTCTACGAGGAGGACGGCGACCCCGACGTCAACTCGACCCGGGTCTACAAGTGGGGCTGGCTCGCCGTCCGCTACATGCTCCAGGAGCACCGCGCCGACGTCGAGGCCGTGCTCACCAAGTACCGCGCCGGTGACTGGAACGGTGCCCGCACCATCCTGAAGCAGACCATCGGCACCCGCTACGACGCCGGCTTCGACGCCTGGCTGACCGCCTGCGCGAGCAACGACTGCGGCCCGCTGCCGGAGGCCCCGGTCGCCCCGACCACCCCGGTCTGCACCATCGCCGACCCGCGCCAGTTCGACAAGAACTGCCGCCGGGACAACCTCACCGCCACCGCCGGCAACTACAGCTACCACTTCCTGAACCTGCCGGCCGGCGTCCAGCAGCTGACCATCACCACCACCGGCGGCACCGGCAACGCCGACCTGTACTACGGCGGCAGCAGCTGGGCCACCACCGGCAACGCCCTGGCGAAGTCCACCAACGCCGGCAACAACGAGACCCTGACGATCAGCAACCCGCCGTCCGGCTGGGTCTACTTCAGCCTCGCCGCCGGGCAGCAGGCCTTCGACGGCGTCAGCGCCACCGTGCAGTACCAGTAGGCCCGTTCACCGGAACCCGATGAGGCCTTCGAGGACTCCTGAGGTCCCCGAGGTCCCTGAGGTCCGCTGAACGAGGAGGGCCCCGCCGCACCGGCGGGGCCCTCCGTCATGCCACGGCTCAGGTCCCGGCTCCGGCCCCGGCTCCGGGTCCGGCCGCGTCCCCGGCCGACCAGGCG
This sequence comes from Kitasatospora sp. NPDC042419, assembly GCF_056437345.1. NCBI lineage: Bacteria > Bacillati > Actinomycetota > Actinomycetes > Kitasatosporales > Streptomycetaceae > Kitasatospora > Kitasatospora sp. NPDC042419. Next base: position 111,221 of record NZ_JBWKAW010000006.1, on the reverse strand, counting down.
ATCACCGGCGGTCGGACCGCCCCGCAGAGCGGGTGCCCCTCGACGTCGGTCAGGCCGAGCCGGCCCACCAGCAGCCCGCCGGCCACCGCCGCCTCGGCGGTCGCGGGCGGGACGGCGTCCAGGAACAGCTTGGCGCGGCGGAGCAGTTCGGGGCCCTCCGGCCCCGGGGTGAGCCAGGAGAGGTAGACGAACCGGGCGCCCGGACCGCCCTGCACGAACGGGCCCAGCAGGTCCGGGCCGGCCGGCCCGGTCTTCACGGTGCACTCCACCGTCCAGACCGCCCCGGCCGCGTCGCCGGCCACCGGGTCGAGCAGCTCCCCCGGCCTGCCCCTGCGCTGGACTCCCACCAGGACGGCGGTGTAGCCGGGGAACCCGGGGACCGGGGCGCAGCTGCGGCCCGGCAGGTCGGTGGCCTCGATGCGGAGGCGGACGGTGCTCGTGGTCGGCATGGCCCCATCCTGCCCGCGCTCACCGACAGCGGCGGCTCACGGTTCCGGAACACACCGCCCGCGGCTCACCCGGCACGGCCGAACGGCCTCCGGCTCACCCGGCACGCCCGAACGCCCGCGGCTCACAGCTCCGCCTCCGGGGGGAGGCGGTGGACGCCCGGAAGGTGGGTGTCGAGCTCACCGGGCTCGAAGCGGCACATGCCGACGGCGTGCCAGAACTCGCCGGCCACGTCGCCCTCGCACTTGTAGGCGCCGGAGGGCAGCAGCGCCGCCCAGCCGTCGGGGGCGCCGAGCAGGGTGGCGAGGGCGGCGGGCCGGCCGTCGGCGTGGATGCGCCAGAGCCGGACGGTGCCGTCCTCGCCGCCGCTGGCCAGCAGCGAGCCGTCCGGGCTGAAGGCGACGGCGAGGATCCGGCCGGTGTGGCCGCGCAGCCGGGCCGCCTCCTCGCCGGTGCGCGGGTCCCAGAGCCGGACCAGCCGGTCGTCGCCGGCGGTGGCGAGCAGCGGCCGGGTCGGGTGGGCGGCGGCCGTCCAGAGCCGCCCGACGTGTCCGGTCAGCCGGTGCCGGACGATGCCGTCGCCCCAGATGAGCGCGGTGCCGTCCCAGGAGGCACTGGCCAGCCAGCTGCCGTCCGGGGCCGGCGAGACGGCGTACACCCGGTCGGTGTGGCCGTCGAGTTCGGCCTCGACCCGGCCGGTCCCGATGTCGGAGATCCGGACCCGACTGTCGTCGCAGCCGGTGAACAGCCGCCGCCCGTCCGGGCTGAACGCGATGGAGCGGACCCGGCCGCGGTGCTCGCGCAGGGTGGTGAGGTGGGCTCCGGTGCGGCGGTACCAGATGCGGACGGTGTCGTCGTCGTTGGCGGTGGCCACGAGGACGCCGTCGGTGCTGAACGCCTCGGCCCAGACGTGCTCGGTCTCGACGTCCATCTCCCGCAGGTACTCGCCGGTCCGGGCGTTCCAGAGGCAGAGGTCGCCGTCGTTGGTGGCGGTGGCCAGGATCGCCTCCTCCGGACTGAACTCGGCGGAGACCAGCCGGCTGCTGCGGCCGGAGAGTTCGCGCACCCGGCGGCCGGTGGACGGCTCCCAGAGCCGGATCACGCCGTCGTTGCCGCCGGCCGCCAGCAGGGTGCCGTCCCCGCTGAAGCTGAGCGAGCCGATCCGGCGGCCGTGGCCGCGCAGGAGCTGGCGGCTGCGGCCGGAGGCCGGGTCCCAGAGCCGGACCAGGCCGTCGTTGCCGCCGGTGACGAGCAGCGCGTCGGTCTCGGCGCTGCCCCGTCCGGCGCCGGGGCGGAACCGGCAGGCCCAGACCGAGCCGCGGTGCTCGGGCGGCTGACGGCGCAGCGGCACCACCTCGTGGCCGGGGCCGCGCACGGCCGGCCCGCCGCTCTCCGGCCGGCCTCCGCTCTCCGACCGCCCGCCGCTCTCCGTCCGTGCGCCGTTCTCCGGCCGCCCGTCGGGCTCCGTCCATCCGTCGGGCTCCGTGCGAGCGCCGCCGTCGGCCCTCGGGATCCGGGAGACCCGCCAGACCCGGACCCCGCCGTCGCTGTCGCTGGCGGCGAGCCTGGTCCCGGCCTCGTCGAAGGTGACCTGGTAGATCTTGCCGGTGGAGTCCTCGGGCCGGCCGGCGGGCGTGCCGTCGAGCGGGTTCCAGAGCCGGACCTGGCCCTCGGTGTCGCCGCTGGCGAGCAGGTCGCCGTCCGGGTGGAAGGCCAGCGTGTAGATCCGCCCGGCATGCCCGGACAGGGTGTGCAGCAGCCGACGGCCGGCGGCCTCCCAGATCCGCACCGTGCCGCCGCCCCCGTCCTCCCCGCCGCCGTCGCCGGTGGCGATCAGGGTGCCGTCCGGGCTGAACGCGGACCGGTAGACGGTGCCGCGGTGGCCGGGGAAGTCGGCGATCCGGCGGCCGGTGGCGGTGGACCAGAGCCGTGCCCCGCCGCCCTGGTCGCCGGTGACCAGCAGGGCGCCGTCCGGGCTGAAGACCGCCGTGTAGACGGGCGCGTCGTGGCCGGGCAGGCGGTGCAGCGGCAGGCCGGTGTCGGTGTCCCAGAGGGTGACGACCCCGTTCGGGTCGCCGGTGGCGACCAGCCGGCCGGCCGGCCCGAGCGAGACCGGCCAGACGCCGCCGGGGTGGACGTCCAGACGGTGCCGGCACTCTCCGGAGACCTGGTCCCAGAGCCGGACGGTGCCGTCGGCGCTGCCGGTGGCCAGCACGTCACCGGCGAACTTGACCGCGTAGACCCGGCCGATGTGGTCCTTGAGGGTCCGCAGGGCGACCCCGGTGACGGCGTCGCAGACCAGCACGCTGCCGTCCTCGCTGCCGACCGCGAGGAGCCGGCCGTCCGGGCTGAACGCGACCGGCTCGGGCAGCCGGGTGGAGCGCACGTCGAACCCGTACGGGACGCCGACCTCGGAGGGGCTGAACCCGGCCTCGACGGGCAGCCCGGGGGCGATCGCGGCGGCCCGCAGCTCGGGCGCGGCCAGCACCTCCGGGTCGGTGACGGCGGAGATCAGCGCGGCCCGCTGCCAGCGGCTGCCGCGCAGCCGGGCGGCGCGCAGGTCGGTGCGGACCAGGCGGGCGCCGCGCAGGTCCGCGGACCGCAGGTCGGCGCCGGAGAGGTCGGCGGCGTCCAGCCGGGCGCCGGCCAGGGTCGCGCCGCGCAGGTCGGCGCCGGACAGGTCGGTGCCGAGCAGGCGGGCGTCGGTCAGGTCGGCGCCGGACAGGTCGACGCCGGACAGGTCGCGGTGCGAGAGGTCCTCGCCGGCCAGGGTCGCGCCGCGCAGGTCGGTGTGGGCGGGCACCCGCAGCCGGTCCAGCACCTTGACGGCGTTGAGCCGGGCCGCCTCGCCGGTGTCGTGGGCGCCGTCCAGGACGGACCGGGCCCAGCGCTGGCAGACCTGGTGGTCGGCGAGGTCGCAGAGGAACTCGACGGCCAGCCGGCTGAGCGGGCCGCGGCCGAGCAGGTCGGTCTCGCCGCGCTCCAGCGCGGCCGCGGCGGCCCGGGCGACCAGCCACTCGACGACCGAGCCGTGGATGAAGTGGAACATGCCCTCGTCGGAGCGGATCAGCAGGCTGCCGGAGCCGACCGCGTGCGCGAACTGCGAGGTGGGCATCCGGTTCTCCGCCAGACCGCTCAGCACCCCGGCGATGTCCACGATCTCGTCCAGCGGCATGGCGGTCCGGCCGCTCTCCCAGAGGCGCAGCGCGAGCAGCGTGACGGCCTGCCAGAGCTGGTCCAGGTGCAGGCCGGGGGCGGCGCCCGGGCCGCCCTGGCCGCGCTGCTCCTCGAACCGCAGCCAGGAGGTGAAGACCTCCTGGTAGAGGCCGGCGGCGCTGAGCGCCCGGCCGGCGCCCGCCACGGAGCGCAGCCGGTCGTGGTCGAGGTCGGCGACGAAGCTGAGCAGGCGGGGGTTGCTGCAGAGCGCGAGCAGGTCCGGGATGGCCTCCAGCAGCCGCATCCGGCGGGCGGCGGCGTCCGGGTCCCCGTACCGGTTGGCGAGGTAGCCGCGGATCTGGTGCGGGGTGAAGTCCTGGACGGCGATCAGCCGGCGCTGCGGGAGCAGGCCGACCCGCTCGCCGAGCGCGGTGAGCACCTGCTCGTGCGAACTGAAGTGCTGGGTGCGGCTGGTGACGACGATCTTGGCGTTGTCGACGGCGGCGTCCAGCAGCACCTGGAGGTGGTCGGCGGCGCGCTCGTAGCTGACCCGGTTGACGAGCTCGTCGAAGCCGTCGAAGAGCAGCACGACGCGGCCCTGGCGGAGCATGTAGCGGAACGCCCGCAGGTCGAGGGTGTCGATGCCGTGCTCGGTCAGGTGGGCGGCGACCAAGCCGTCCAGCGAGTGCGCCTTGTCGAGTGCGTTCAGCTCGATGAACAGTGGTGCCAGGTGCGGGAGTTCGGCGGGGATGCGGCGGGCCAGCTCACGCAGGGCGAAGGTCTTGCCGCGGCCGAAGTCGCCGAGCAGCAGCACGAACCGGCCGTGGTCGGAGTCGAGCAGCCGGAGCAGTTCGTCGACCAGGCCGTCCCGTTCCCGGACGCCGGGGCGCTCGGCGTCGCGGTAGCGCTGCGGCAGGTAGAGGCCGGGCAGGTACTGGCTGTCGGCGCTGAGCCGCTCGCTCTGGGCGGCGACGTAGCCGCGCAGGTCCAGCAGGCCCTGGAACTCCAGGAAGCTGCGCAGCCGCACGCCCCGGCGCCGGGCCCGCTCGCGCAGGGCGCGGGGCGGCGGCGGGCCTTCGTGGACCAGCTCGGCGTCCAGGTTGGTGCCGTCGGCGTGCACCTCGTCGACGAAGCGGTCGACGTCCTCGACGGTCGGGGTGTGCACGCTGACGGCCACCCGCTGCTGGCGGACCAGGCCGGACTCGGCCCAGGTGACGAAGAGCTGCGGCGGGGTGCCGTCCACCGCGCGGATCTGGGCCCCCTGGTGGCGGGTGCGGCAGACCTCGGAGACCCGGGCCAGCAGGGCGTCCAGCGGCGAGGCCAGCGCCCGGGTCTCGCGCTCCGGCCCGGCGGCCGGGCGGGCCTCGTCCACCTGCGGCGGCTCGACGGTCGGGCCGGGGGCGGCCGGCTCGGGCACCGGGAACGCGCGTCCGGCCCGGCGCCAGGTGGCGGCCACCCGCTGGAGGGCGGCGTCCGGGGCGGACCAGCGGGTCAGGCCGTCGCGGGTGAGCTGGAGCAACTGGTGGCCGCCGGCGGCCGGGGCGCCGACCACGGTCACCTCGCCGGCCGCGGTGACCAGCTCCCCGACGGCGGTGCGGGCGGCGGCCGGACCGTGCAGCAGCAGGTGCAGCCGGGGCGCGGTGAGCCGGGTGAACCGGTCGACGTCGTGCAGCGGCTCGCCGTCCGGGCCGCCGCGGGCCGGGCGGGCGGCCGTCGACCGGGAGCCGGCGGCACGGCCGCCGGCGGTGTGCGGGGCACCCTGGTGGGCGCCTCCGGGCCCTGCTCCCGGGGAGGCGGCGACCGGGTGGCGCAGCGCCCCGATCCGCAGCCAGCCGTCGCTCTCGTAGGGGCGCAGCGCCTGGGCGAACCAGGCGGCCTGCTCGGGGCCCAGCCAGCCGTACCGGTCCTCGGGCCGGTGGGACCAGGCGATCGAGGAGTTGAGGCCCGCGACGACGGTGCCCAGCTCCGGGACGGGGAAGAGCGTCCAGGGCTGGGCGCTGTCGAAGACGACGTCCAGGCCCTGGTAGAACTCCTGGAACAGCCGGGCGTAGTGCCGCCACTTCGGCCAGTACGGCGGGGTGGGCCGCAGCTCGTCGGCCTCGCAGGTGGCGAAGTAGGCGCGCGAGGCGGCCTGGTTGACGTCCTTCCCGCCGGGGACGATCGCCACCCGGTGCGGCTCCAGGCCGAGCAGGGCGCGCATCGAGGTGAGGAAGGAGAGCGCCTGCTCGCACTCGCGGGGGCTGCCGGAGGCGGTCAGGTCGCCGGTGACGACGACCAGTTCGGGGGCGGGGGCGCCGGAGTCGGCCAGCTCCACCAGGTCGCCCCAGATGGCGGCCTGCAGGTCGACCGGGTCGTTCCCGCGGCCGAACTCGGGGCCGGCCAGGTGCAGCACGGTCACCGCCTCGCGTCCGCCGGACCGGGCCGCGGCGTGCGGGTAGTCGGGCTGGACGGCCGGCCTGCGCCGGCCCGCCCAGCCGGTGTCGCCGACCGCCCGGGGCCCGGGGACCTGCGTCCGGGCGGTCGGCGGGAGGACGCCGGGGGCGGGCGGGGCGCCGCCCGGGTAGCCGGGGCGCAGCTCGGGCCGGGACCGGCCGTCCATGGCGGCCGCGACCCGGGTGAGCAGCAGTTGCCGGGCGCGGGCGGGCTCGTCGACGCCGACCAGGTCGATGTAGGTGAGGGTGGCGAGCAGGCCGTCCACCGGGATGTCCTCGATCCGCACCGTCACCAGCCGGCGGTCCGGCGCGTCCGGGTCCGCGCGCAGGGCGGCCTGCCACTCCATCCGGCCGTAGCGCGAGCGCTCGTAGTTGCGCGAGAGCAGCGCGATGACGGCCGCCGACTCGGTGACCCCGCGGTCCATGAAGTCGACGAAGTTGGTGCCGGGGACGAAGTCCCAGGCCTGGAGGAACGCCCGGTAGCCGGCTTCCTCCAGCGTCCAGGCGATCCAGGCCGCCCAGCGTTCGTCGGCCGGCGAGTAGCTGATGAAGAAGTCGATCGGCCCGGGGCCACCCGGGGTCGCGTCAAGAGCCCCCATGGAGAGAGCTTATGACCGATCCGGACGTGCTGAACCCTCTTTGCCCGCAACGGTTTCGGGTGAGATCCGGCCGGATTCCCCGAACCCGTGACCGATCGCCGGCCGGGCGTTCGAGCGGCAGTCTCGACCCACGACGCCTCGTGTGCGACCCTGACGTCCGTGTTTGCGTACTGGCCCGCCGTCCGGCGACTCCACCCGCTCGACCTGCTCGCCGGCGGCCTGCTCGTCCTCGGCCTGCTCTTCCTCGCCACCGGGCTGCTCCCGGCGGACTCCGCCGGCGCGGCCGTGGAACGGGTCGCACCGCTGCTGGCCTTCCTGGGCTCGGTCGTCGTGCTGGCCGAGCTGACCAGCGCCGCCGAGGTGTTCGACGTGCTCGCCGCCTGGGTGGCGCGGGCCGGCCGGGGCAGCTACCCGGTGCTGTTCCTGCTCTGCGTGGGCTTCGCCGCGCTCACCACGACCGTGCTCAACCTGGACACCACCGCCGTGCTGCTCACCCCGGTGATGCTGGCGCTGGCCACCCGGGTGGGCATCGCGCCGCTGCCGCTGGCGATGACCACGGTCTGGCTGGCCAACACGGCCAGCCTGCTGCTGCCGGTGTCCAACCTGACCAACCTGCTGGCCGCCGACCGGGTCGCGCTCTCCCCCGCCGGGCTGGCCCGGGCGATGTGGGCGCCGCAGCTGGCCGCCCTGCTCGCCACCATGGCCTGCCTGTGGGGGTTCTACTGGCGGCGCGGGCGACGGGGCGCGGACGGCTACCGGCCGCCGGAGGCCCACCGGCCGAAGGACGGGGTGCTGTTCCGGATCTGCGCGCTCGCCTGCGCCGGGTTTCTGGTCGCCAGCCTGGCGGCCGTCGTGCCGCTCTGGGCGGCCTCGGGCGCGGCGGCCGCGGTGGTCGTGGCGGCCTTCGCCGTACGACGGCCGGAGGGGCTGCAGGCCTCGTTGATACCGTGGCGGCTGCTGGTCATGGTGCCCGGGATGTTCCTGGTGGTGCAGACCGTCGACGCGCACGGGCTGCACCGGCTGCTCTCCGAGGCGATCGGCACCGACGGCGGGGTGCTCGGCCTGTTCCGGGCCTCGGCGGTCGGCGCGGGCCTCTCCAACCTGCTCAACAACCTGCCGGTCTACCTGGCCGGGGAGGCCGCGGTGCCGGCCGGCAACCACCAGCAGCTGCTGGCCCTGCTGATCGGCACCAACATCGGCCCGCTGATCACTCCGTGGGCCTCGCTGGCCACCCTGCTCTGGTACGAGCGCTGCCGGTCGGCGGGGTTGCGGGTGCCGCTGCGGAGCGTGGCCGGGACCAGCGCCGTGCTCGCCGTCGGCGGCGTGGCGCTGGCCACCGCGGCACTCGCGGTGGCGGGCGGCTCCTGAGGCGTTCCGGTGGGGCGGGGGGCTTCCGGTGGGGGGCGTTCCCGTACGGCGGCGGGCGGCTACCCGGGAGGCGTCCCGGGTCCGGGCGGCTCGGGCGGGCCGCCCGGGAGACCCGCGCGGGCGACCAGGTCGAGCAGGTACGGCACCATCTCCGGGCGGCCCGCGACGTAGCTGCGGGCGGTGTCCGGCTGCCCGATCCGCGCGCTGAACGCGCTGCCGTCCAGCGCGCGGACCACCAGACCCGCCTCCGTCGCCAGCAGGCTGCCGGCGGGCAGGTCGATCTCCTCGGCCCGGTAGCCGACGAAGCCGTCGATCAGCCCGCAGGCCAGCAGCGACCAGGTGAGCAGCGGCGCCCACAGCTGGAGCACCCGGCGGGCGCCGCCCTCCAGCCCGTCCTTGAGCGCCCGGGCCACCGGGTCGTCACCCGCCACGCCGTGCCCCTGCGTCCAGCCGAGCACCGGCCGGACCGCGCCCGGCGGGCGGACCGGACTGCTCAGCCGCCCGCCCGGGCCGTACGCCCCGCCGCCGTGCACCGCCCGCCAGGTCCGGCCCGCCACCGGGTCGTGGACCACTCCGAGCACCGGCTCGTCGTCCACGCACAGCGCGATGCCCACCACGTAGGCGGGCAGGCCGATCACCACGTTGTTGCTGCCGTCCAGCGGGTCGACCAGCCAGGTGCGGCGGCTGCCCGGCCCGCCGGCCGTGGCCCCGCCCTCCTCCGCCAGGATGCGGTCGGCCGGGAAGCGCTCGGCGAGCCTCCGGGTGACCAGCTCCTCCGCGAGCAGGTCGAGTTCGGTGACGACGTCACCGTCCTCGCCCTTGACGTCCACCCGGAACGCGTCCAGGAATCGGGCGCGCAGCATGGCGCCCGCCTCCTCGGCGGCCCGCACCGCGACCTCGCACTCCTCCGCGAAGGCGGGCGGTCCGGAGCCCTCACCCGGTTCTCTCGTGTCCACTGATCCTCCTGGCTGCCTCTTCGGCGATCCGGGCCGTCCGGTCCGCGTCGCAGAGCCGCCGCACCACGCGGCGGGCGGTGCCGTCCACCGGCCCCAGCACCACGTCCACCGGCCCCGGCACGGTCCGGCCGAGGACGACGGTGGCGGCCGGCGCGCCGTCCGGCAGCACCGTGGCGTGGAACTCGCCGGCACCCAGGGTGTACGTCTCGCCGCGCGCGCTGGTCTGCTCGGCCAGCGGCTCCCAGCGGACCAGCCGCGGGGTCGGCCGGATCTCGTCCGTCCCCCCGGTGCTGTACACCTCGAACGCCCGGTGGGTCGGCCGGCCGGGCTCGTCGTACACCCCGACCCGCAGGTTGCCGACCCGGCCGTAGAGCACGCTGCTCTTCAGCTCCCAGCTGTGGCAGTGGATCTCGCGCTCGACCCCGGCCGCGACCGGGTCGAAGACGTGCACGCACACACCGTACGCGCCGTCGCGCAGCACCGGCAGGCAGTAGAAGCCCAGCGGGTGGGCGACCGCGCGCAGCGCCCGCGCGCCGGAGGCCACCTCGGCCAGGAGTCCGCCGACCAGGCCGTCCAGCCCCGGCTCGGCGGCGGTGCGCCCGGCGGCCCGTTCGAGTGTCGTGAAGAGGTTCATGGTCTCCCCCTGATCTCCCGCGCGGGCGCGGCGCGGCTACCGGCGGTACGGGTTCTCCGCGTGCAGCGCCCGGTCGATGATGTCGCTGACGTCCCGGTCCGAGAAGGCCGTCGGCAGTGGGATGCGCAGGTGCTCGAAGAGCCGCCGGGCCTCGTCCACCGTCGGGTCGTCGCCGAGCGGTTCGGTGTCCCGGAGGTCGAGCTTGACCGCCTGCTCCCGGTAGTGGTGCAGCTCGGTGACGTAGTAGTCGTACAGCGGGCGGCCGCGTTCGACGTAGATGCTGACCCGCCTCGGGTCGTCCTGGGTGATGATGAGGCAGGACGCGGAGACGTCGAACCGCAGCGAAGGGGCCACCTCCGAGAGGTGGACGTCGATCTCCAGGGTGTCCAGCCGCTGCCGGTACCAGGCGGCGGCCAGCACCGTCGCGTACGACTCCTTGCGAGTGCGCTCGACGCTCCAGCCGGCGTCGTGCGTGCCGTCCGGCGCCCGGCTGCCGAAGGTGCCCCGGAAGCGCGCGTACGCGGCGCAGGCCGCCTCGTCGCCCGGGTGCACGATGTCGATCTTGACGGTGAGCGCGCGGCGCCGCCGCCGCGCCTCCCGGACGCACTCGGGCAGGGTGACGGCCCGCAGGTACGTGCCGGTGCCGCCCTTGAACATCCACCGGTCGGTGTCCTGGCGGGCCTGCTCCAGCGCCCGCTCCAGGTCGACGCCGGCCAGCTCGCGCACCGACGCCAGGTTCTCCAGCGCCTGCCGGGCGCCGGCGGTCGCCTCCCGGATGTCCACGACCCGCCGCCGGCGCTCGGCCAGCGAGCCGTACACCACCGCGGCCAGCACCAGCAGCGTGGCGCCGGAGACGATGTTGTCGTCCAGGCCGCCGCCGAACAGGTCGAGCAGACCGACGGCCAGCGCCCCGAGCAGGGCCACCACACCGTCGGAGTTCCTGAGCACCCACGCGATCGCGCTCTCCAGCCGTCGGCCGGACCCCGCACCCCCGTACACCACGCCGGAACCTCCTTCGACCGTCAACATGTTAGGGGCGGTGAGAAGTTGACGGCCAGCAGGTTGCCGGTCGGGTTCGGGTCGTGAACCGGTCGCATCCCGGCAGCCCCCGGGCGCACGGGGGCGGTCCGGCGGCCGGCCACCAGGTCACCCCGCCACCTCACCACCAGGCCGCCCGGCCACCCGGCCGATCAGCGGAACAGCTCCGCGTGCTCCGCGGCCCACGCGCCCAGCGTGCGCGCCGGGGCACCGGTGACGTCCCGGACGGTGGTGGTCACCGGCTCGGGGTCGCCGATCCGGGCCTCGACGAAGTCCAGCGCCCCGTCCGCGACACCGGACGGCCACCTTCCGGCGAGCATCCGCACGAGGGCGTCCTCCCTGAGAATCTCCTCCCACCGGCCCGGGCGGCCGACCGCCTCCCCGATGATCCGCACCTGCTCGGCCTGGGTCGGCGAGGCCGGGCCGGTGAGGCCGTACCGGGCCCCGTCGTGCCCGTCCTCGGTGAGCGCGCGGACGGCGACGGCCCGTCTTCATCGCCCGCGGCGACGGCCACGCCCTCGCCGACCACCCGTCCACCCCGCTACTCGAACCCTCCTGCGACCCGCCGGACGACTCGCGCCGCGAACAGCGCTACGCCGCCCCGCCCGCGGGCCGGGAACGGCCGGGCGAGCAACCCGCCGCCGTCACCCTGTGCGGTGCCTACCAGCTCGACCCGGCGCGCGCCCACCCCATGCTCGGCGACCTACCGGACATCCTCCACCTGCCGGCCCGCCCGGGGCGGCACCCCGAGATCCAGGCGGCGGTCCGGCTCCTCGACGACGAACTGGAGCACCCCCGCCCGGGCGCGGACGCAGTCGTCCCCGCCCTGCTGGACATGCTGCTGCTCTTCGTCCTCCGGGCCTGGGCCCTCCCGCGGCAGCCCCCGGAAGGCGCCACCGACGGCCCGCCCCACGAGACCGCCGCCCACGGCGGGTCCCGCACCCCGGCCGACGGCCCACCCCGCGGATGGGCCGCCGCCCTCGGCGACCCGGCGATCAGCCGCGCCCTCGACGGCATCCACCGGCGACCGGCCCACCCCTGGACGGTGGCGGGCCTCGCCGCCCACGGCGGGCTGTCCCGCGCGGCGTTCGCCCGGCGCTTCACCGCCCTGGTCGGCCGGCCGCCGCTCGGCTACCTGACCTGGTGGCGGATGACCACGGCGGCCCGGCTGCTCCGCGGGACCGACGGACCGCTCAACGCCATTGCGGCACAGGTCGGTTACGGCTCGGAGTACGCCTTCGCGCACGCCTTCCGGCGCGAGTTCGGGCTCGCCCCGGGCCGCTACCGCCGGCAGGAGCGGACCGCCCGTCCGAGGGCCTCCCTAGACTGACGTCCACCGCCCCCGTCGACAGGAGAGTTCCGTGCCACCTGCAAGGATCGCAGTCGTGACCGCCCGCGCCGCCGCGGACTACGACGCCGACCTGCCACTGATCGTCGACGCCCTGCGGGCCGAGGGCCTCGCCGCCGAGGCGGTCGACTGGGACGCCGGGGACGCGGGGTGGGAGCGGTTCGACCTCGCGGTGATCCGCTCCACCTGGGACTACGCGGAGCGGATCGACGAGTTCCTGACCTGGGCGGACACCGCCGCGGACGCCACCCGGCTGTGGAACCCGGCGCCCGTGGTGCGCTGGAACAGCGACAAGCGCTACCTGTCGGCGCTCGCCGAACGCGGCGTCCCGGTCGTGCCGACCAGGTTCCTCGAACCGGGCGGGCCGTGCGACGAGGCGGACTTCGACCTCGCCGAGGGCGTCGTCGTCAAACCCGCCGTCTCGGCGGGCTCCCGGGACACCGCCCGCTACGAGGCCGGCCGGACCGCCGACGCCCTGCGCCACGCCCGCCTGCTGCTCGACCAGGGCCGCACCGTGATGGTCCAGCCCTACCTCCGGCGCGTGGTGGAGGGGGAACGCGCACTGGTCTTCGTCGACGGCGACTTCAGCCACGCCATCCGCAAGGGACCGGTCCTGACCGAGCCGGGAGTGATAGACAACCTCCGGGTGGCCCACCCCGACGTCACCCCCCACGACCCGACCGAGGCGGAACTCCGCACCGCCCGCGCGGCCCTCGCGGCCGTCCCCGCCACCGGGCCCCTGCTGTTCGCGCGAGTGGACCTCGCACTCGACGAGTCCGGCGCACCGGTGGTCATGGAGCTCGAACTGATCGAGCCGAACATCTTCCTCACCCACAGCCCGCAGGGGCTGGAACGTTTCGTCAAAGCCGTGACGGCGAAGGCCGCCGAGGCCGCGCGGGCTTCCTGAGAGGCCGGGCGGCACGGACGAGGCCGAACACCCGGAGCTCCGGAGCTCCGGAGCCTCCCGAAGCGGTTCCCGTACGGCTCGCGCACGGCTCGCGCACGGCTGACCCCCGGTGGCCGGGGCCCCGGCCGGGCGAAGTGCCCGGCCAGGGGGCCGGCCGGGAGTCGGGCCCGGTCCTGCCCCTGCCGCACCACCGCACCACCGCCGCGCGCCCGCCGCGCCCGGCGCCGGCGGTCAGGCCAGCCAGCGGCCGTCCCGCATCAGGGTGCGGTCGGACAGCTCGTCCACCTCGCGCCAGGCCTGGACGCGGCGCGGGGTGATGCGGAACCAGCGGTACGGCGTGGCCAGGGTGCGCGGGTCGAAGCCGGTGCGCTCGGCGAAGCGGTCACCCCGCTCCGGTGGCAGGGCGTCGATCTCCAGGACCTCGACGTCGCCCTCGATCATCGACACGTCGCGGGTGAGGCCCAGCCCCAGCCGGGCGACCCGGCCGGCGGCCAGGTTCCGGCCGGTGGGACTGTCCGCCGGGGTCGCGACCAGCAGCGCCCCACCGTCCCAGTCGAAGGACAGCGGCACCAGGTACGGCGTACCGTCCGCCGAGGCACTGGCCACCCAGACGTCGACGTCGTGGGCGAGCCGGTGCTCGGTGTCCCGACGGCGCCGGTCACGGGGACGCGGGCCGGCACCCGTCGGAGCAGTACCCGCCACTGCGGCACCCACCTCTGCGCTGCGCGTCTCCGCGGTACTCACCTCTGCGGTACTCACCTCTGCGGTCCTCGTCTCCGCGGTCCTCGTCTCCGCGGTCATCAGTCCTGGAGCAGACCGATGAGGTTGCCGTCGGGGTCGATGAGGGTGGCCACCAGGCGGCCGCCGCCGACGTCGTGCACGGGCTCCTTCACGACGGCGCCCGCGGCGCTCACCTCGGCCACCTTCGCCTCGATGTCCGCCACGTGCCAGTAGGCCAGCGACGCGGTCAAGCCCTGCGGCCCGCCGGCCGGCACCAGCCCGATGTGCTGGCCCCCGGCCTCGAAGCCGACGTAGTAGGGCGCGTCGGTCTGCGGCGGGACACCGAGCAGCGCGGCGTACACCGTCTTGGCCGCCGCGATGTCCGACACCGGGTGCAGCACGGTCTTGATTCCCTGGGTGGACGAGCCGGTCATGGTCACTCCCGTGGTCGCGGGCCGTGGTCGGCCCGGGCATTCCTTCGGCGTGTTCGCCGTGGTCACAGACTCTCCTGACCGGGGGTCGGCGCACCTCCGTGCTCACCACGGAAGGCACCACGGATAATGAGTGCGTGTCCAGTCCCGTGGTACCCGTGGTGTCGGCCCGTGAGGCCGAGGTGCTCGCACTGCTCGGTGAGCACCTGAGCAACGCGGAGATCGCCGCCCGGATGTTCATCTCCGTCCGCACCGTCGAGTCGCACGTCTCCTCGCTGCTGCGGAAGTCGGAGCTGGCGGACCGTCGGGCGCTCTCCCGCTGGGCACTGTCCCGGCGGGAGGCCGAGGCCGCCGCCGAGGGGAGCCCGGCACCGGCGCCCCGCCCGCCCGCACCCCGCCTCCCCGGCAGGCTCCCGGCGCCGCTGACGGCGTTCGTCGGCCGGGCGCGGGAGCGCGGCGAGCTGACCGAGGCGCTGAGGTCGCGCCGCCTGGTGACCGCCGTCGGTCCGGGCGGGGTGGGGAAGACCCGGCTCGCGCTGGCGGTGGCGGCGGAGCTGGCGGGCGAGTTCGCCGACGGGGCGTGGTTCGTCGACCTCGTCCCGGTCACGGATCCGGGGCGGCTGGCGGCGGCGGTCGCGGCGGCCGTCGGCGTGGGCGAGCAACCCGGACTCGGTGTCGACGAGGCCCTGGTGGCCGCACTGGCGGACCGTCAGGCCCTGCTGGTGCTGGACAACTGCGAGCAGGTGCGCGGCGGCGTGGCCCCCTTCCTGGAGCGGCTGTTGGCGGCCTGCCCCGGGTTGCGGGTGCTCGCGACCAGCCGGGCCCGGCTGATGGTGCCGTTCGAGTGGGTCTTCCCGGTCCCGCCGCTGTCGCGGGTCGGCGGCGCCGAGTCGGACGCGGTGGCGCTGTTCATGGACCGGGCGGCGGCGGTCGGCCGTCCGCCGGATCCGGCGGTGCGCGACCGGGTCGTGGCCGTCTGCGAACGGCTCGACGGCATGGCGCTGGCGATCGAACTGGCGGCGGCGCGCTGCCCCACCCTCGGGTTGGACGGACTCACCGCCGGGCTCTCCGACCAGCTGCGGATCCTGGCCGGCGGCCCCCGCGCCGACGACCGCCACCGGTCGGTGCGGGCGGTGCTGGACTGGAGCCACGAGCTGCTGGAACCGGAGGACCGGGCGCTGCTGCGGCGGGTGTCGGTGTTCGTCGTGCCGTTCACCGCCGAGGCGGCGGCCGAGGTCGCCGGGTTCGGCCCGCTGGACCCGGCCGCCGTCGCGGACGGGCTCGGCCGGCTCGCCGAGCAGAGCCTGCTCTCCGTGGTGCCGTCCGCGACCGGGACCCGGTACCAGGCGCTGGAGACCATCCGCCAGTACGGGACGGAGCGGCTCGCCGACGCGGGCGAGCCGGCGGACGTCCGCTCCCGCCACGTGGCGTGGTGCACGGCCGGTGCGACCGCCCTCGCGGCGGCCGACTCCGCAGGTGGCTACTCCGCAGGTGGCCATTCCGCAGGTGGTGGCCGAGCCGTCGGTGGCCCGGCCGGTGACGGCCCGGCCGGCGAGGGCGCGCCCGACCGGAACGCCCGGTTCGACGCGGTCGCCGAGGAGTTCCGCTCCGCCCTCGCCTGGGCCGCCGACCGTCCGGAGCTGCGGGCCGAGGCCCACCGCCTCGCCCTGCGCACGGCCGGACCGGCCTTCGGCCGCAACCTGCTCGGCGAGGCCCAGCAGCGGTACGAGCAGGCGGCCGCCCTCGCCGACGACCCCGCCGTCGGCGCCGACGCGCTCCGTCAGGCCGCCGGGGTGGCCGGTTGCCGCAGGCTCGGTGACGACATGTACCGCCTGCACCGCGCCGCCGCCGAGGCCGCCCGCCGGGCCGGGGACTCCGCCGGAGCCGCCCGCGACCTGGCGGCCGCCGCCACCGTCGCGTACCGCTTCTCCAGCACGTTCGCGCTGCTTCCCCCGGTGGACGAGGTGGCCGCCCTGCTCGCCTCGGCACGGGAGTCGACCGCGGGCACCGCACCGGGCGCCGCCGCACCTGGCGCCGCCCCCACCGGACCGACAGCCCCCACCCCCACCGCGCCACCCGCCGCCGACCCCGGCGCCGTGGCGGCGCTCGCGCTCGCCGAGGCGGCGGTCGTCGCCGACGCGTTCGGCGCGGTCCAGGGAGCCACGGACAACACCGTGGAGGAGACGGTCGCCTACGCCGAGCGGGCCGTCGAACTCGCCCGGCGCGCAGGCGATCCGGTCGCCGAGTCCGCCGCACTCGACGCGCTCTCCGGCGCCCGCAGCTGGGCCGGCGAACCCTTCGCCGCCGCGGCCGCCGCCCGCCGCCGGACCGAGATCCTGGCCTCGGCCCCGCCGACCCCGGCCACCACGCACGAGCGGGTCGACGCCCTCGCCATGGCCGCCGGAACCGCCCTCGGCGCGGGCGAGCTGCCCCGGGCCCGCCGGTGGGCCGGACAGCTCGCCGACCACCCGCTGCTCGCCGAGACGGGCCACCACGCCACGTCCTGGCTCCTCGTCACGGACGCGTTCGCCGGCCGTGCCGACGACGTGCTCGACGGCAGCGCCCGGTTCCTCGACGCCTGGGAGCGGAGCGGTCGGCCGCGGTCGTTCTCGCTCGGCCCGGCCGCCGCCTCGGTCGCGATGATCCACGGCCTGCGCGGCGACCACGACGCCCGGGCGGCCTGGCTCGCCGTGGTCGGCCGGGCGGGCACCGAGCCGGAGCACCGCCACGGCTACGGCGCCGTCCTCGACGCCCTGGTGCTGCTCCACCACGGGGACGCGGACGCGGCCCTGGCCCGGGTCGCACCGGAGCCGGAACAGGTGTGGAAGTGGGTCAGCTGGGTCTGGCTGCACTGGTACGCTGCACTCCGGGCGGAGTCCTCGGCGCTCGCCGGGCACCCCGACGCCCGGGCCCGGATCGACGCCGCCCGGGCCCTGGTCGCGGGCAATCCGGTCGCCACGGCCCAGGTGCACCGCGCCGAGGCGCTGCTCGACGGCGACCTGCCCCGACTGCTCGCCACCGCCGAGGCGTTCGCCGCCGCCGGCTGCCCCTACCAGTCGGCCCGCACCCTCCTCCTCGCCGGAGGCGACCACACCGCCGCGGGCGAGACCGCGCTCACCGCCCTCGGCCTCACCCCCTGAACGGGCCGGTGGCCCAGCTGTTCTGATAGCGTGTCGAACCTCGATCCGCAGCCGCCTTGCGTCCGTCGGGTACGGCGACTGCCGTCCGGCGCCAAGGGTCAGGTGCAAGATCTCCGCTCACGCGTTGGAGGTTCTTGCCATGGACAGGTTCGAACGGTTTGAAGAGGCACCGGAAGCCGGCGGCGTCTGCCTGCTCACCGTCGTCAGCCCGCGCAAGGGCGAAGGCACCAGCCCGACGGGGATCGTCGGCCGCCACCTCGCCCGGCAACTGCTCGCCGAGGGGCGGCGGGTGCGGGTGCTCGCCGAGCCGGACCAGTGCGCCGGCTGGCCGGACGCCGTCGAGGTCGTGACGGGGTCGATCACCCGGCCGCTGGAGTGCGCCCGGGCCTTCGACGGCCTCGGTGCCGTGTTCCTCGCCGGTGCCGACCCGCTGAGTGTCCAGGACGCCCTCCGCCTCGCACGGGACGGTGGCGCCGGGAAGATCGTCCTCCTGTCGTCCCACGGCCCGGAGTACGAGGTGGCGTACCCGCCGGAGACCTGGTTCTGGCTGGCGATCGAGAAGGCGGTGGAGGGTTCGGGCATCGCCTGGACGCACATCCGGCCGTCGGCCGTGATGGGATCCGTCATCGAGGGCACCTACCCGGCGACGGGAGCGGACTGGGCCGACACCGTCCGCGCCGACGGGACGGTCCGCGAGGCCTTCCTCGACGCGGGCCACTACCCCTTCATCCACGAGGCGGACCTCGCCGCCGTCGCGGCCGCGGCCCTGACCGGCGACGACCACACCGGGACGATCCTCGAAGCCGTGGGCCTGCCGCTGAGCACGCGCTCACGGATCCGGAGCATCGCCACCGCGCTCGGCCGCGACATCAGCACGGAGGAGCTGACGCCGGACGGGAGCCGGGCCGTCTGGCGGAGCCGGGGTTGGCCCGCCGGCGGGATCGACGTGACGCTGTTCGCACTGGAGGAGTACGGCACCCGCTTCGACGAGCTCGTCCGGTGGACCCTCGACCAGCGGCCGACCGTACGCGACATCATCGGCCGCCCGCTCCGCAGCTACGACGACTGGGTCCGCGAGAACATCCACCACTTCCGCTGACCGAGCCGGTCCTGGCGTGTGCGTCCGGGCGGAATCCACCTCCCGACCCGGGCACCGGCCGCGTGCCGCCCCGAGCCGGCCCCGCAGCGACAGCGAGGCCCCGCCGGTCACCGGCGGGGCCCCTTGACGTGCTGGCGGCTCAGGCGCTGCGTTCGGCCCGGAGGGTCCAGCGCTGGTTGTCCTGCAGGCCAGCGCAGTCCCAGATGCCCAGGCGGGTGCCCTGGGCCGTGGCCCAGCCCGGGAGTTCGAGGCACTTCCCCCCTGGGCTGTCCGCCGTGACGGTGGCAGGTATGAACAGGCGCCCGTCGGAACGCATGCTCCACTTCTGGCCGCTGTTGCCCGCACAACGGGTGAGGACGGTGCGAGTACCGTTGTCGAGCGAGTTGTCCCTGGTGGAGAGGCACAGACTTCCGCTGCGAACGGTCCCGTCACTGGCGAAGTTGAAGCGCTGATTGCCGGTTTCCCAGCAGCTGTAGGCAGCCAGTTCGGCACCCTCGCGAACACCGCCTTCAGCATCCGCGCACAGCCAGCCGACCAGGTTGGAGTGTATCGAGACGCTGGCATCGGCGTACCCGGCGAACGCCCAGGGACCGAAGCCGTCCACCTTCCCGACCGTCCCGCTGCTACTCATGCCGGGGAAGATAGCGAGCGCGTTGGTGCTGTCGACAGTCCAGAGGTCTGCGTAGCCGTCGTTGTTCAGGTCACCGGCCCCGACCAGCGGGTGGCTGCCGGAAGGCAGTTGGGCGCCGACGGAAAGGCGGATTCCCCCACCGGGATTGGTGAGCGCGGAGTAGTCGACGGTGCGATCGGCCTTCCACCCGAGCGGGTAACTGTAGAACTCGCCGGTGGAACGGTTACGGGCCCACAGGGTCGGCTGAGTGACTTCCTTGCCGTTGTTGGGGTTGACCGTCTTGCCGTTGGCAGCACCGGGGTTGATCAGTTCGAGGCCGGACCAGCTACCGGAGGACGTCGGGATGAGTGTCGCGGTGGCAACGTCGTTGGCCAAGCCGTTGGGCTGGAAGAGGTAGAGGTTGCCGCCTTCGAGGGTCAGCAGGGAGGTCTGCGTGGTGATGACCTGACGGTTGGGGTCCTTCGGATCGGAACCGACGGCCTCGCCCTTGGGTGTGCCGAGCGCTATCACCTGGTCGACGCCCGCCCAGTTCGCGCTGCTGTAGTCGGGGCAGGGGGCATTGGTGCCCCAGGTGGTGCACGAAAGGGGACGGGTGAGGACGCTCGGCGTGAGATCGTCGTAGCGGCCAGTGCCGTCGTTGGGGATCAGGTACACGTTGTTCCGCAGTTCTGCGGCGTTCGGCTTGGCCGGATTGGCGAAGTGGGCGACGATCTGGTCCACTGACTGGCCAAAGTTCAACGTGCCGTGATGGCTGAGCTGGAAGTCGGACCACGTCGTGCCGTACTCCCGGCTTCCGGGTGCGGCCGAGGCCGGTGCGGCGAGTGAGGTCGCCGGGTCGGCGCCACCCGCGGTGATGCGCAGGTTTCCGCTCCCGTCAGTGGTGACGATGTCGGCCTTCTGGTCATTGTCGACGTCACCGAAGATCGGCTGGGTTCCAGGCCGCCAGGGAACGTAGAAGTTGTAGACGGCGGGCTGGCTGTAGTTGCCGGCCACGTCCATCGCCCAGGCGTAGAGGGTGTTGATGCCCCACTTGCGCGGCTGGTGATAGTAGGGCTGCCCGGGAGCGATGGTGTCGGCGTCCTTGCAGCGCCAACCGACAACCGGGGTCGGATCGGTGCTGACTCGCACGCAGGCGACGCCCGAGGCCTGCAGGCCGCTGGCAGGGGCGGGATCCTCGGCGTTGATCCAGAACGTACTCCACTCGTTCATGTAGACGATCGGGTTGGGGTTCGGGGTGCCGGCAGGCGGATAGTCAGTGGAGCTGATGCCGACTCGCGGGTTCGTGCGGTCCACGCGGAGGTAGCACCATGCGCTTCCGTCCGACGTGAGAATCCCGTCGGCCGCCCCGGCATACCAGCCGTACTGGTGGCCGTCACTCAGTGGGCCGGGCGTTACGGCTTCAGCCGGGGAGTTGTAGCTCCCGCCCCAATTGCCGTACTTGAAAGAGAAGTTCGGGTCATTGTCGTCCCACATGTGGAATCCGGTGTACAGCGGAAGCCCGGTCGGCGACCAGCTGTTGCTGACGAGGTAGACGTTCTGGTTGCTGCCGATCCAGCCGGGGTTGTCCCAGGGGTTGGCACCACCCGTGTTGCACTCCGCACTTCCTCCGTCGCTGGAGAAGCTCTTCGCGAATCCGGGGGCCGGAGACGTACGCGGATGCCAGACGGTGGGAGTGATGTCGTACGTGGTGGTGATACTGGGTCGGCTGTCCAGATGGTGCCGATAGAGCTTTTCGCCCTCACCGCCCGTCGGCGCGATGCCGATCGTCCAGGTGGCCCACTTTCCGGCGGCCGCACGCTTCATCATGTCAGTGACATCGACGGCCAGTGGGCCGCCGTTGCCGGTAATGAGCTGACTGCCCACGAACGGGCAGCCTTCCATGACCACGCCCGGGTTCCGATAGCCGCAGGGCTGATCCTTCCAGTGACTGCGCTCGTGGATCGCCGTGGGAGCCGAGTAGATTCCGAGCTCGGTCGGCGTACTCGGGCTGGCCGAACTGGTCACCTGTCCGTTGACTGTGGAGCCGAACAGCACAGGCGGCGAGTTCGTGCCACTGACAACCGTGTAGATGGCGGGATTGACGGCGAACTGGAAGTAGGCACGCTGCCGGCCTTCCTTTCCGCAGTCCTGGTTCGGGTCGGGATTGTGGTAACCACAGAATCCGGTCGCGAGGCTGGTCTTCTTGTTGAAGTACTTGCTGTCCTCGTTGTTCTCCTGGACCTCGACCGAGCCCTGGATCCCGCTCGTCACTGCGGTGAGCGACGGGTCGATGTACCAGGGTCCCGTGCCGGACCCCAGGAGACTCTGATTTGGCGTCAGCTCGATCGCACCCCCGATGACCTTCGTGCCGACGGCGGCGACGTACGCACCGTCGCCCGGCGCCTCGGCGGTGGACGGCGCACCTTCACCGGCCGGCGAACCGGCGCTCTGCACACCGGCGGCTGAAGACGTCTTGGCGTTGACGGTCTGCGCGGTCACCGGGGATCGGGACGAGTCCCACTGGAGGGCGGCAGGCGAACGGAACCGCGCGGCTCCGTGATCGTCCTTGACGTCGATACCGCCCTGCGCATCCGTGCTGACGGTCAGCCCCTTGGCGCCGATCGGAAAGCGCAGGGACTTCAACTCGGGGAGGGCAGCGGCTTCGGCGGTGTGAACCACGAGAACATCGCGCCAGCCACCGACTGCCAGCGCGGTGAGCTGGAGATCGACACCGGGCAACACGTCCGGGTAGGTCGCGGTCGGACCGTTCAACCTGGGCTTCGGCAGCGGGAAGGGCGCGCTGACGGCCAGTTCCCTGCCGTCAGCGGTGGCCACCGTCGCCATCGGACCGCTGCCGCCGCCGGAGAACGTCAGCGGAGTCGAGGCGACCGCCGGACTGAGCGTCCCGTCGGAATTGGTCCGCAGGGCGGAGTCGATGTCGACCCACGCACCCCCGCGCTTCACGCGGACCACCTGCGCGTCGTCGGTGGTGCTCAGCTTTCCGTCCGGGCTCGCGACGGTCTTCGACACCTCGCTGGTCATGGCTTCCACGACGACGGACTTGCCGGTGGCCTTCGCCTTGGCCAGGGCATCGAACGCAGCCTGCTGTTCAGGCGTGCGCGGGGGCGCCGGCGTCCGGGCCTCGATCGGAGCGACGCCGCCCACGGGCCCGTGGGAAGGCCCGGCCGCAGGGCCGGACGCGAGCGCCGGCGGTGCGACCAGCAGACCCAGCCCCAGTGCACAGCTCGCTCCGAGCGCGGTCAACAGCACCGCACGACTGCGGGTGGATGAAGGTGGCGGTGGTGATGTGTGTACAAATGTGCGTGAGTTGGCGGACATGTCTCTTCTGTGTTCCCCTCCCCGGCCGAGCTCCCCTTCGGAGCGATGTTCGGGTCGGAACGATGCTGCCTCACAGCAGTGACGGTCAACTCCGTTTGAGGGCCCGGGTCGACATGTCCGGAAAGAGGCCGATCCCGTGGTCAAGAGTCTGTAAACATCGCGCGCACGGCGGAAGAACTCGCTGGCGGCGTGTCAGACCCATCACTTATCGTCACCTCGATCATGGGAGCACTCCGCTCATATGACGTTCTGTCGGCGCTGAACAAGGGGTGGCACGGTGGGGGTTCTACCTGCCCGCAAACGGGCTGGAAGATCGACCGGAGGCCGGTGGCGGTCACCGGCGACAGCGGCAGTCGCCGCGTTGATGCTGACGGGGGTGACGGTGCCGCCGGCAGCGGCGTGGACCTACCCGGAGCCGAAGGGCAAGGTCTGGACTCCGCCAGGCGCTCCCCCTGGCGACGGGGCGTTGTCGGTCGAGGGCCGCGACGTCCTTCCGCCCGGGCAGCCGGCGGCCTCCAAGCCTGCCGCGTGGCGACCTCTGACAGCACCTGCGGTTGTGACCGGAACCGAGACCGTGAAGCTCGGATCCGACAGTGTCGAGGCGCTGGCCGCCCGATCCGCGACAGGCGGGGCTTCGCCCGCCTCGGGCGGCGCAACCGGTGCCAAGGCCGGAAAGCTGGCCGTACGAGTCGCCCCCGGCAGCGCCGAAGGGGAGAGCGCTCGCACGGTCCAGGTTCGGGTGACCGGGCAGGACCAGGGCCGGGCGGCGGGCGTGACCGGCCCGTTGGTCGCGTTCTCGGATGCGGAGCCTCCGACATCCGACAGCGGTCGCAAGGCCAACATCTCCCTGGACCTCGAGGCCCTCCAAGCCGGCGGCTGGTCGGACCGTGCCGTACTGGTCGCACTGCCTCCGTGCGCGCTGACGACCCCGGAGCGACCCGAGTGCCGGACCCAGACGCCACTGCCGTCCCACCTGGACGGGCGCGGCTCGCTGACCGCCGAGGTGACTCTTCCGGCCAGTGCTTCGACGGTCGGCACAGCGAAGGCGAACAACCAGGCTCCGGGAGTCGGATCAGCTCCGGCCGCCACGCAGCCGCTGGTCCTGGCACCGGCGGCGGCGCCGTCGGGTGCCGGCGGGAGCTACGCCGCGACCTCGCTCTCGCCGTCCTCCGCCTGGAGTGCCGGTTCCCACACCGGCAGTTTCACCTACTCCTACCCCATCGCGGTCCCGCCGGCCCTCGGCGGCTCGGCACCGGCCGTCAACCTCGGCTACAACTCGGCTGCCGTCGACGGCAAGACGTCGGCGACCAACTCCCAGTCCTCGTGGATCGGCGACGGCTGGGTGTACGAGCCCGGCTTCATCGAGCGCTCCTACCGGAACTGTGCGAAGTCCGGTATCACCGGCTCGGGCGATCAGTGCTGGGGCGGTCAGAATGCCACCCTCGCCCTCGGCGGCCGGTCCGGCACCATCGTCCGGGACGACGCCACCGGGTCCTGGCACCTCCAGGACGACGACGGCTCCAAGGTCGAGCAGCTCAGCGGCGCGCCCAGGTACACCGGTGACACCGACTACCAGGGCATGGAGTACTGGCGGATCACCACCTCCGACGGTACTCAGTACTACTTCGGCCACAACCACCTGCCTGGCGGAGACGGTGCCGACCCGGCGGCAAACTCGGTGCTGACAACGCCGGTCTACTCGCCGAAGAGTGGCGACCCTTGCTACAAGCCGGCCACCGGGAACAACTCGTGGTGCCAGATGGCGTGGCGCTGGCAGCTCGACTACGTGGTCGACACGCACGGCAACCTCACCACGTACAGGTACGGCACTGAGGGCAACCGGTACAGCCGCGGCGGCGGCCAGAACGACCTCAACGGCACCCTCACCGACTACCAGCGCGCGGCCTACCTCAAGGAGATCGGTTACGGCCAGCGCCTCGACGAGCAACGGGCCGCGGGGGGTTCGCTGAACCCGGCTGCCAAGGTGGTGTTCAGCACCCAGGAGCGCTGCACGCCCTCCGAGTCGGTCAGTTGTGCCGAGGACCAGCGGACCGCGGCGAACGCGGCAGCCTGGCCGGACGTGCCGATCGACCAGATATGCGCGGGCTCCGGAGCCTGCACGAACTACGCACCGACCTTCTTCTCCACCAAGCGGCTGACCGCCATCACCACCCACGTCGTGGTGGGCGGCTCCTACCGCGAGGTCGACAGCTGGTCGCTGAACCAGTCCCTCGCTGACCCGGGCGACGGCACCAAGCGCACGCTGCAGTTGGACTCCATCCAGCGGACCGGTTCCAACGGACAGACACCGCTGAGCCTGCCCCCGGTGGCCTTCACGTACCGGATGATGGCCAACCGGGTGGACGGACTGGTCCCGCCGTCTCCGATGTTCATGCGCCCCCGGCTGCAGGGCATCACCAACGAGACCGGCGGGCGGATCAACGTCATCTACTCCGACCCGGAGTGCTCCCGGATCAACAACCGCATGCCGGCCTCCGAAGACGCCAACACCATGGCATGCATGCCCGTGAAGTGGTACCTACCGGGCCAGTCCTCCGAGACCCCCGTCAACGACTGGTTCAACAAACCGCTCGTCCGCACGGTCACCGAGCAGGACCTCGTCAGCACCCCGTCCATCGGCCGGACCACCGAGTACACCTACGGCGGCGGCGCGGCCTGGCACCGCAACGACGCCGAGTTCATCGACCCCAAGACCCGTACCTGGGACGGCTTCCGCGGCTACCAGACGGTGACCACCACGACCGGAAGCGGCTCCGCGGGCGAAGCGCCCAAGACCCAGCGGAAGGTCACCTACCTCCGTGGGATGCACGGCGACTACCTGGCCAACGGCAGCACCCAGCGCAACGTGCAGGTCGCCAGCCCCTTGGGTGGCACCGTCACGGACGAGGACTGGCTGACCGGCCGCGCCATCGCCACCGAGATCTACGACCGCGCCGGCGGCATCGTCCAGACGATCAGTGGCAGCACCTTCAGCGGACAGAAGGTCACCGCTACTCACGTCCAGAGCGCGGGCGCGCCGGAGATCAAGTCCCGCTACCCGGACTCACAGGTCACCTCGATCACCAAGGCCAGGCTGGCGGACGGAAGCTGGCGTACAGCCACGTCCACGACCACGACCGACCCGGCCCACGGCAACCGCGTCACCCATCTGAACGACAAGGGCGACGGCACCGCCGCCACTCCCGAGACCTGCACCATCACCAACTACGCCACCAGCACCGCTCCTCAGCTCCTGACGCTCCCGTCCGAGCAGGTCACCGTCCAGGGCCCCTGTTCCGATCCCACGGCGGCGAACACGCTGAGCGGCAACCGCACCCTCTACGACGGCAAGCCGTTCGGGCAGGCCGGAGCGGTCGGCGACGCGACGAGCAGCCAGGTCCTCGACCACTTCGACCAGTCCGGCAAGCCCGTCTACGCCCACAGCGCGAGCGCAGGCTTCGACGCGTACGGGCGAGGTCGGACCGGCACCACCACCGACGGGTCGACGTACGACTGGACCGGCACCCAGCTGACCGGCCCGTCCGTGACGCCCGCCGCCACATCCGTCGCCGTCACCCCGGCTTCCGGGGCACTGCCGACCGAAGTGGTCACGACGGGCCCGATGGGCGCGGACTGGACCACCACGGTCACCCTCGACCCGGCGCGCAGCCTTCCTCTGACCAGCCGGGACGCCAACAACAGGGTGGCCACGACGAAGTACGACGCGCTCGGTCGGCTCACAGCCGTCTGGGCGCCGGACCGGCCGACCGCCGGGCATCCGAGCCAGAAGTTCGGGTACTCGGTCAAGGGTCAAGCAGGACCGAGCGCCGTCACTACGGAGACACTCACCGACGACGGTGTCACCAACTCGGCGGTCATCGACATCGTCGACGGCCTCGGCCGGTCCAGGCAGAGCCAGAGCACGAGCGCCGCCAGGCCGAACGGTCGGCTGATCACCGACACCTTGTACGACACGCACGGCTGGGCGATCAAGACCTCCAACCCCTACTACGAGAAGACCTCGTTCCCGAGCGAGTCGATCTTCGTTCCGGTCGCCGACGGGCAGATACCCGGTCAGACCTGGAACTCCTATGACGGCAACGGGCGCGTGGTGCGTTCGGAGTTCCGTTCGTACGGCAACCTCCAGTGGGCATCCACCACCGCCTACCCCGGTGCGGACCGGACGGACGCGACCCCGCCCGACGGCGCGACGCCGATGTCCGTCGTGACCGATGCACGCGGCCGAACGACCGCGACCTGGCAGTACCGGACCACCACGGCCACCGGCAACCCGGCCGATGCCGACGTCACCGCCTACGCCTACACGGCGTCCGGGCAGTCCGCCGGTCACAGTGACAGCAGCGGCAACTCCTGGAGCTACACCTACGACCTGCGCGGGCGGCAGGTATCCGCATCCGACCCCGACACCGGGGTGACCCGGACCTCCTACGACGTGAACGACCGGGTCGATCACACGGTCGACGCCAAGGGCGGCGTCCTGGCCTACACCTACGACCTGCTCGGCCGTCGGACCGGCAGCTACAAGGACAGCGTCAGCCCCTCCAACCAGTTGGCGGGCTGGAGCTTCGACACCCTGGCCAAGGGACAGCCGACTTCCTCGACCCGCTACGTCGGCGGCGCCGGGGGCGCCGCGTACACCAAGGCCGTGACCGGCTACGACGCCGCGTACCGGCCCATCGGAACCTCGGTCACGATTCCCTCCGCCGAGGGAGCGCTGGCCGGCACCTACACGACCAGCAACACGTACAGTCCGGTCCTCGGCGCGCTGAAGTCCGTCAGCATCCCGGCGGCAGGCGGTCTACCTGCCGAGACGGTGTCCTTCGGGTACACGATCACCGGTCTCCTGGTCTCGTCCGCGAGTCTCGACGAGGCTGTGATCGCCAAGGTCTCGTACGACCCCCTCTCCCGGCCCCTGGAAGCCGTCGTCGGTGCGTACGGGAGCCAGGTGGCCTCGCTCCAGCAGCGCGACTGGGCGACCGGACGGTTGATCAACCGTTTCGTCTACCGGCAGACCGGCACGGTGGCCACCGACCAGACGAGCTACACCTACGCCCCGTCAGGCCGCATCACCTCGATCAACACGATCCAGGACGCCGCGGCCACCGATACCCAGTGCTTCACCTACGACTTCCAGGGCCGACTCACCAACGCCTGGACCGACACCGACGGTACCTCCACCACCGCCGACTGGACCGACTCCTCCGGGCAGGTCCACGGCACGGGCAGTTCCACCACCGTGCCGGGCATCGGCGGGTGCCGGAACACCAACGGCCCCGCCACGCTGAGCCCCGGCGGCCGCACGGTCGGCGGCCCGGCACCGTACTGGAACACGTACAGCTACGACGCCACCGGCAACCGTACGAGCCTCGTTCAGCACGACATCACCGGCAACAGCCTCAACGACACCACCACCACGCAGACCTTCGGAGCCGCGAAGAGCCGCAACACCCCCACCACGGCGCCCAACACCGGCGGCGGAACCGGCGGGCCGCACGCGCTGCTCACGTCGACCACGACCGGCCCTGGCGGAACCAAGGCCGTGAGCTACCAGTACGACGCCAAGGGCAGCACTACCGCCATCACCGACACCGCCGGCACGACGACGTTGACCTGGAACGGCGAGGACAAGCTGGACTCGCTGACCCAGACGGCCGGCGGCACCACCAGCTACCTCTACGACGCGGACGGCAACCAGCTGATCCGCCGCAACCCGGGCCGGACGACACTCAACCTGCCCACCGACGAGCTGACCCTCGACACCGGCACCGGTGCCACGAGCAACGTCCGCACCGTCGCCTCCACAAGCGGCCTGGCCTACACCCGGGTCACCGCACCCATCGGCGGGGGCACCGTCGTCATCCAGGCCGGCGACCACCACGGCACCGGCAGCCTGCAGATCAGCAACGGCGACGGCCAACCCGTCACCCGGCGCCCCACCGACCCCTTCGGCAACCCGCGCGGCGGCCAACCCGCGGCCTCGGACTGGGCCGGCACCAAGGGCTTCGTCGGCGGCAGCAAGGACGATGCCACCGGCCTCACCAACCTCGGGGCCCGCCAGTACGATCCGTCGACCGGCCGCTTCATCAGCGCGGACCCGATCCTCAACACCGCGAACCCGCAGCAGTGGAACGGGTACGCGTACAGCGAGAACGACCCGATCAACCGCAGCGACCCCAGCGGCCTCGCGACACCCGAATGCGGCACCCTCTACGACTGCACGGGCACCGGCGGCACCATCACGATGTCCAACACCCAGCAGACGAGCGAGTATCGCGACTACCGGGCGCAGGAGCGGTACTACGAGACCCAGGTAAACACCAGCTACGTCGCTAACAGGAACTACGTCCACGACCAGGTCTACAAGAACTACGGCCAGAAACCTCCGAAGGGCGGCGCCCGCGAGCTCCTCAAGAACCTCGTCAGGGCATCCAAGACGGCGGCCGTCGAGCTGACTCCCGTCGGCGACGTCGTGGCCTGTGCCGACAAGCCCGGAGCGATGTCCTGCGGCCTCGCTGCCACTTCGTTCGTCAAGACCAAGTGGATCAAACTCATCGGCGAGAAGGTCCTGAAGGACCTCCGCAAGGCTCCCGACACCCCACAGCCGAACACCACACCCCAGATCCCCAAGATCCCGTGCGAGCACAGCTTCCTCCCGAGCACCAAGGTGCTGATGGCAGACGGAAGCACCAAGGAGATCGGCGAGATCAAGCCCGGCGATGAAGTCCGGGCCACCGACCCCCAGACGGGCGAGACCTCGGCGAAGGCCGTCACCGAGAAGATCGTCACTCCGAACGACACCGATTTCACGGAGCTGACCCTCGCCCTCCCGAACGGGGACAGCACCTCCCTGGTCTCCACCTCGCACCACCCCTATTGGGACGAAACCGCCCAGCGATGGACGGAAGCCGCAGACCTACAGCCCGGCCACAACCTGACCTCCCCCGACCGCGGCCCCCTACTCCTCCTCGCCACACGCACCTACAAGACCACCCCCCAACGCGCAGACAACCTGACCGTCGACGGCATCCACACGTACTATGTCGTGGCCGGGGATACTCCGGTATTGGTTCACAATTCCAACTGCTTCGATCCTGCCGGGGCAGGTGCGGGGCTTCCTGAATATGCAGGCGGTGCAACATCCGGCACCGGAGTTGCAGCCGATGGGCGCGTCTACAATATTGTGAGCGGAAATAAGACTGCCGACGCCGACTTGCTCAAGATAGTCAACGACAGGCTCCGAGCTGCTGGGCGCCTGCCGGGAACAGTGACTTCGGCTCGCGCCAGCGATGCCGAACAGAAATTCGCGGCCACCATGATCCGGGATGGAGTCAATAACGCGGATATCGTAATTAACAACCCGGCAGGCCCATGCACGGTGATGCTCGGGTGTGACGATGTGTTGAGTACCATCCTCGGCGATAGGACGCTTACCGTACACTGGCCCGACGGAAGCGGGGGCTGGACGTCGCAGACATACGGAGGAGCCAGGTGATGAAGCATCGTATAGAGGCGCGGTATCGACGAGAGCATGGCAAGGAGCCGGTTGTGCTCAGTACCAGCGATGACGTCGATGCGCTAATCGAGGCGCTCCTTACGGGGCCGGCGTACCACAACCTCGCTCAACTGCATTCTTTGGAGCGCCCTCTTCTCCCGTCCGGATATCCTGATCATGAACTCCTGGTTGGGGTCGACAGAAATCTTCCCGTAGGTGTTCTCGCGTTCATGGATGCCGAATCAGGGAATCTGGTGACCCTCGGCTCATCGGAAGGACGAGGAGAGGTGCCCTATCTGATCATGGGCCAGATGACGGAATTTCCGGATGGCTCGGAACTGCCGATCGAACTTGTGCGCCAGGCTGTTACGGAGTTTCTGACTAGTGGGGGCGAGCGCCCGGCATGCGTTCAATGGCAGGTGCCAGAAGTTTGGTGAACCCGCGAGCCGTGTGAGCTTTCTTGGGATCGTCCATAGTATTCAATGGATTCTCGGATACGTGAACGAAGATCGCTTCCCTGAAGGCTTAGCGGAAAAATAGAAGTGGCCCCACCGGATCGTTTCCGGTGGGGCCATTTGGCGTCTTGACGGCAGTACTTGACGGCAACGTCAGCGGACGGGTGCTGCACAAAGCGGTGGATCGTCGCTGGCGTCGGGGTTGGTGGCGGTCTCCGAGGGCTTGCCGAGAGTGCGGCCGAGGAGGTCGATGGCGTCGCGCTGGAGGCGGAGGCGGACGTGTGCGTAGACGGTAGCGGTGACCCCGATGTGGGCGTGGCCGAGGAGTTCCTTGATGACGACGAGTTCGACGCCCTGTTCCAACAGGAGGGTCGCGGTCGAGTGCCGCAGGTCGTGGAAACGGATCTGCCGGAGGCGTGCTCGGCGGAGGAGTGCGTTGAAGTGGCGGGTGAGGGTGGCGGGTTCGATGGGGTGCCCGTCGGGCCGGGTGACGACGTGGCCGCTGTTCACCCAGGCCGCGCCAGCTTTCTCCTTCTCTTGGGCCTGCTCCTTGCGGTGGGCGCGGAGTGCGAGCAGGCAGGGGGCCGGGAGGGCGATGTGGCGCTCGGAGCTGACCGTCTTGATGGGAAGGGTGGTCAGGCCGCCGGTGCGGGTGCTCTGGAGGGTGCGGCGGATGCTGGCGGCTCCGCTGCCGTGGTCAAGGTCTTCCCAGAAAAGGCCGAGGAGTTCGCCCTTGCGCAGTCCGGTGCGGAGGGCGAGTTCGAACAGGGCGTGGAGGCGGTGGCCCTGGGCGGCGGCGAGGAAGGCGCGGGCCTCGTCGGCGGTGAGGGGTTCGAAGCGGCGAGGCCGGGGTGTGCCGGTGCGGACGTTGCGGGCGATGGTGCGCGGGTCTCTTCCTCACGGACGGCGTGCTCCAGGGCGGACTTGAGCGCAGAGTGGATGAAGGCAAGGCCAACGGGGGGAGTCGCTCGTGGCAGCACTTCCCGACGGCACAGGACTGCGGCTGGTCACAGGTGGCGTCGAGGCCGCTTGCGCAACACTGGCAGGTCGTGCGGAGTTGGTCGAGCCAGGTGCGGACGTCTTTGGTGGTGAGCTTGGCGAGCTTCTTCTTGCCGAGGCCTGGGATGAGGTAGTGGCGGGGGCAGGCGGTGGAGCGGATGTGGGTGTTCTCGAGGAGCCAGTGGACGGCGGCGGTCTCCAGCCAGTACGTCAGGTACGCCTCCAGGCTGCCCTGTGCGGTGGGTATGGGGACGCCGCGGTTGCTCGCGGCGATCTTCTCCGTGAGCTTGGACAGCGACTCATTGCGGGTGCCCCAGGCCGCGTTTCCGGTACTCGGCGACTTTTGCGAAGGAGACGCTCAGCGCCGTGCGGGCCGCCTTCTGGGTCAGGCCGGGCCGGGCGGCGATCTCACGGCGAAGGTAGATCGTGAAGCGCGCCCCCAGGGCTCCGGCGTAGGCGTCGAACAGCACCGCGCGCGGGTAGTCGTAGCTCCTCAGGGCCAGCGGCTCGCCGAGCGGCGCGTCCACGGGTTCGCGGAGCTTGCCGCAGCGGCAGGGCCGGAGGTCACCGCCCACGTCGGACTTCGGGCGATTGGGAAATCGCCCGAGTGGGAAAGTCGCAGAAACTGCAAAGCGCAAAGAATATCACCCGCGCCCTGGATGCAATGGAGGATAGTATTATTTACCTGAGGCCGAGCGCAATCATCTCTCAGCGGATGGATATCCGCGAGAGGCTGCCGTAGGCGGTATCGGAATGCCGATGCTCTGGCGCTGAAATTGCAGGCGCACCTGTCGATGTCCCTGCACACCAAGCCAACACCTGCCCCATTCCTGTCTCCGCTCCGCCCAGCGACGACCCCGCCGGACGGAGCACGCAGCACCAACGACCGCAAGGCAGCCTGCCTCTGGCGCCTTGTTCAGCGCAGGTCGAAGACCAGGCGGGCGGAGACCTTGCCGGAGAGGACCTCGTCGAAGCAGGTGTTGACGTCCTCCAGGCGGCGGGTCTCGCGGATGACGCGGGTGCGGCCGAGGGCGTGGAGGCGGAAGACCTCGGCGAGGTCCTCGCGGGT
Organism: Kitasatospora sp. NPDC042419; assembly: GCF_056437345.1. Taxonomy (NCBI): domain Bacteria; kingdom Bacillati; phylum Actinomycetota; class Actinomycetes; order Kitasatosporales; family Streptomycetaceae; genus Kitasatospora; species Kitasatospora sp. NPDC042419. The sequence continues at coordinate 78,961 of NZ_JBWKAW010000006.1, read as the reverse complement.
GCCGACGATGGAGCCGATCACCTTCGTCCCGTTCAGGACGGTGTCGAAGACCGGCAGTTCGAGCTTGCCCTCCGCCGGGAGGGCGACCAGGACGAGGGTGCCGCCGCGGCGCAGCGCGCCGTAGGCGGCCTCGAAGGAGGCGTTGCTGACGGCGAGGGCGATGGCCGCGTGGGCGCCGCCGAGCTTCCGGACCTCGGCGGCGACGTCCTGGGTGCGGGCGTCGAGGACGTGGTCGGCGCCGAGTTCGCGGGCCAGGGCGAGCTTGTCGTCGGTGACGTCGACGGCGATGGTCTCGGCGCCGCTGATCCGCGCGTACTGGAGGGCGAGGTGGCCGAGGCCGCCGATGCCGGAGACGAGGACCCGGGTCCCCGGGCGGGCGCCGGACACCTTGAGGGCCTTGTAGGTGGTGACGCCGGCGCAGGAGAGCGGTGCGGCGTCCAGCGGGTCGATGCCGTCCGGGACGGGCACGACGTAGTCGCCGTGGGCGAGGGCGTGTTCGGCGTAGGCGCCGTCGACGGAGTAGCCGCTGTTGTGCTGCCGCAGGCAGAGCGTCTCCCAGCCGGACACGCACTGGTCGCAGCGCCCGCAGGCGTCCGCGAGCCACGGGATGGCGACCCGCTCGCCGACTCCGACGTGCCGGACCTCCGCGCCGGCCGCCTCGACGATGCCGACGCCCTCGTGGCCGGGCACGAACGGCGGGGTGGGCCTGACCGGCCAGTCGCCGTGCGCGGCGTGGATGTCGGTGTGGCAGAGCCCCGACGCCTCCAGCCGGACCCGGACCTGGTGCGGCCCCGGCTCGGGGACCGGGCGGTCCTCGATGACGAGCGGCTGGGTGAAGTCGTGGACGACGGCGGCCTTCATCTCTGTGCTCCTGCCCCTTGGCGGTGCTTTCGGCTGACGGGCGCGGGTGCGGCCCCGGCCCGTCCACCTCCATCCCACGCCCGCCGCCCGGCACGCGACAGGGCCGGAGGGGCGGGCCTGCCGGGCCGATGGTCCCGCCCGCGCCGGGCCTTCCGGGCCGTTTCACCCCGGTGTCGCCGGAATTCGACCGAATGCGCCCACCCGGTGCTCCGTGGAGGACCCCGGTGGCGCCTGCGGACCGGCACTGCGCGGACGAGGCGGCCGGGGCCTCCGGTTCAGGGCTTCCCGGTGGCCGTCGCGAAGGCGCACACCACATTGGGGCGGTAGCAGTCGGCCGGCAGCTGGTACGGGCTCCCGGAGGGCGTGGGGGTCGTCTCCGACCAGAACGGCCCCGGGCCGCCCGGGCCGCCGCCGCCTTCGTCCCGGCCGTCACCGATCATCAGCACCACCGCCGAACCCACGACGACGAGGACCGCCCACACGGCCACGACGACGCGCTGCCACCGCTTCACTGCATCCCCCGGTTCCGCCCCACGACGCAGCCCGGCACGCCGCGCGCCCGCGCCACTTTATCCGGAGAGTTCGTCCACGTGGAGATCACACCGGCGATCCCGCAACTGCCCCTCCACCGAAGGGTTTCCCGGCGCCTACACTGCCCGCATGCCGAACACGAATCCCGTGGCCGATCCGATGGAGCGCCGATGGCCGTCGACGGCGGCCGATGACGAACTCCGGTTGCAGTGGGAGTTCCTGTCCTTCCTCCGCACCACAGCCGTCAACAAGATCGCAGGCCTGGACGCCGACCGGGCCGCGGCCACCCCGCTCCCGACGTCTCCGCTCATGAGCCTGACCGGCGTCGTCAAGCACCTCACCGCGGTCGAGCGCTTCTGGCTGTCGATCGTCGGCGGCGGATCGGACCTTCCCTCCCTTTGGGTGCCGGAGGACGTCGACGCGGGTTGGCGGCTGGGCGAACACGACACCCCGGCCCGCGTCGTCGCCGACTACCGGGAGGAGTGGTCCCGGTCGGAGCGGGCGTTGGCCCACAGGACCGCCGACGACCGCGCGGCGCGGAGCGTCGACGGCCAGGAGTTCACCGTGCGGTGGCTGCTCGGCCACGTCGTCCAGGAGACGGCCCGTCACGTCGGCCACATGGACGTGCTGCGGGAGACGGCCGACGGTGAGCGGGGCGAGTGAACCGCCCGCCGGGGCCCCTGGCCGCCCGGGCAGGCGGCGTCTCCGCCCGGACGGAGACGCCGCGGTGCGGTGCGCCGGTCAGTGGATGGGGAACTCGTCGGCGCGGACGGAGTCGACGAACGACTGCCAGGACGCGGCGGGGAAGGAGAGGACGGGACCTTCGGGGTCCTTGGAGTCCCGGACGAGCCGGCCGGGGCGACCGTCGGCCACCTCGACGCAGTTGCCACCGTTGTTGCCGCTGTAACTCGACTTTCGCCACGGCTCGGTCATGTTGCTGGGCATGGTATTGAGAAGTCCTTCCCTCACGCTGCGGATCAGGTCGGCACTCTCGCGCGGGGAGAGCGCATCCGCCTGGAGCAGATCATAGGTCCGCTGCTTGCGCTGGACTTCCCTCGGATCCTCGATGAAATGCCCTTGGTTCAGGCTTTCGGAGTAGATCCGCGTCTTGCCTTCCGGTGAGGTGACGAGGGACACGATCGTGCCGAACGGCACTCGTTCACCGAGACTGAACGGCGCCACCTGGAGAACGACGTTGGGCGACCGGCCCATCGTCAGCAGGTGCCCCAGTTGCTCGTACATCACCTCCGGGCCGCCCACCACGGAACGGATGGCCGCTTCCGAGTGCACCGCCATGAGGAGCAGCCCGTCCGGCGCCGTCAGTCGGTGCTGCCGCGCGAGCCTGGACGCGACGCGTTCCTCGATCAGGTCGTGGTTGCCGGCCGCGTCACCCGACGCGAGAAGTGCCCGCGCATAGGCCTCGGTCTGCAGGAGTCCCGAGACGTTGGCGATCTGGAACTCACGGATCTGCGAGGCCCGCTCCTCGAATCCCGCGTAGCGGCGGAACCAGTCCGGGTGTTCGACGCGTGCGTACCAGTCGATCTCCTTCCACAGGTCCATCAGCGCCCCGCCCGTGTTCAGCAGGGTGTCGACCCTGAGGACGAAGTCCTCCTGCGGGTTGCGGGTGCCTGCCTCGATGCGGGAGATGTGCGGGCGGCTGCACGGGACCAGGGTGGACAGTTCACCCTGGGAGATCCCGTGCGCTTCGCGGTGGCGCTTCAGCACGCCACCGAACACGGCGCTCGCGCTCGATCGCAGGTTCGGACTGGCGGACTTCTTCCGGGTCATGGCGCGTTCCCCCTGTGTCAGGACGTTCCCTGGAACCGGCCGATTCCTCGTCACCGGATTCGGAATGGCCGATGCTCAATCCTGAAACCGACCGGGCGTTCGCGCTAGTGAGTGCACGAAGCGCTGCGCCCGGCGTGCGACGACTCCCTTCACACCACGAGGTGGCGCAGCCATGCCCGGATCCCTTGACAACTCCCCGTCCGACCGGCTCGCCTCTCTTCCGCGCCACCTCTCCTCCGCCACCGCCGCCCGGATCCTCCTCCGGGGCTTCCTCGGTGACCTCAAGGACGGCGAACGGTACGCCGAGGCAGCCGAGTTGATCGTCACTGAGCTGGTCACCCACGCCGTACTGCGGCCGCGCGGACCCGAACACCTCCTCCTCGACGTGCTGTTCGAGCACTCCCCGCCCACCGGGCTGCGGATCGCCGTCCATGACACCGGGCTCCGTGATTCCCTTCGGACAGGGGATCCGGCGGGAGGTTCGGCGCTGTCTCTCGCCCTGGTCCGCACTCTCGCCTCCGCCTGGGGGCAGGAGTTCACCGAGGGCGACCTCACTGTCCTGAACCTCTGGGCGCATCTCGACCCACCGCCCTTCGGCGGAGCGTAGGGTGACGCACATTCAGCCGATCGGGAGGACGGTCACGGTGCCCGCCAGCGAGCGACTCGGGCGACGGATCCGGCGCGACTTCCCCTCCCCCGGGTCGGCGCCCGAGATCATGCGGCTGATCGACGCCTTGCCGGACACCGCCGGGTACGACCGGGAGTCGTTCCGGCAGGAGCGTCTGCAGGCGGCCGTCATCCTGCTCGCCGCAGGGAGCGTCGCACGCTTCCGCCAAGCCGTCGAACTCGCCCGTACCGACTGGCGGGACCTGCTGGTCGCGGCCGAACTCGCGCACGCCGACTGGCCGGACCGCCTGGACGCCGAACTCGGCCCCGCCGGGCCGGGCTCCGAGGAACCGGGCTCCGAGAGCTAGTGGCGTCTCCTACGGAGCCTGCCGGAACGTCCATGTGTACGCGCGGCCTTTGACGCCCAGGTGAGAACACGTGTCTGTCCGACGTGCCTGGCGCCGCACTGCGCGCCATGACCCCACCTGAGCTCGGCGACCTGGATCACCTCCGGGAGGTCGGGCTGGAGTCGGATGTGCCGCAGGCCTCGGCGGAGAGTGCGGGTGAGGCGGTCGTGGTCGGCCGCGTGCCGCTTCATGTCGATGGCCCGGTGGGTGTAGAGGTCGCCCCGGACCGGTACGACCGGCCCGCCGCGTTGGATCTGCGCTCGGACCGTGAGGCCGCGGTAGTCGGTCCGGGCGAAGCCCTTACGTGCGCCTTTCGACTGGCGTGTGGATGCGGCGACGAAAGCCTCAGTGACGGTGGGGTGTGCGCAGGGTGACCCAACTGCTGGCAGCGGCCGCGAGGATGACGACGGCGACGCCGGCTCCCGCCGCGAGGAGGTAAGGCAGGCTGCTGTCGAGGTGGTCCCCGTTGATCCGCAGATAGGCGATGCCGACAGCCGTGGAGGCGAGGGTGGCCAGGGCTGCGGTGACGGCTGCGGTGACGAGGGCTTCGGTGAGCTGGACGGCTGTCAGCCGGTTGCGGGGCATGCCGAGGGCGCGCAGGGCGAACCACTCCCGGCGGCGTCCGCCGTCCTCGGCAACGGCCAGCAGGGCGCCGAGGACGGTGACGGCGGCAGCGACGGTCAGCCCGAGTAGGACCCAGTTGCCGGTGCTGTCGAGGACTTCCGACAGCTGGTAGGAATTCTCCAGTCGGTAGGCGGGCGAAAAGGACACCACCCAGGTCCTGGCCTCCTCCCAGGCCGGTGCGTCCACGGCGATCCGCATGTAGGCGGCGCTCTTGAACGGGTCGCCCAGTTCGGCGAGGGCGGGGTCGTCGGGCGGCAGCACCATGACGGCCCCGACCGGCGTGTCCAGGTCGGCCGGCAGGTCGAGCGTTGCCGCGACGGGCGGGACGCCCGTCTGTCGGGTCCGGTCCGCAGAGCGTAGGAACAGGCCCCCGACCGCCTTCGGCGGCCCGCCCACGGCCGGTCCCCCGTCCGCTGTCGGCAGGCCGCCGGCCCGCAGCATCATCCGGCCGCCGACGCAGTCGGGAAGCGGCCGGGCGAAGAGCTCCTCCAGCTGACGGCAGTCGGCGACGAGCGCGGCATGAGCGGGCCGGGCGACCGGGTCCTGGCCTGGGGACCACAGGCCCACGGCGGGAACCAGGCCGTGCACGGCCGCCGGAGGATCCGCCAACCGCAGGGGGACGGCTTCCAAGGTTTCGGCCCTGGCCAGAAGGTCGGCGTGGCCGGCGGCGCGTGCCTGCGCGACCCAGGACAGGTTGGGCTGGGCCATGACCTGGGAGACCGGTTGGGCGGCGCCGACGGCGAAAACGGCGATTCCGACCATCCCGGCGACCCGGAAGCGCGACTGAGGGTCTGCCGCCAGCCGCCGCATCGCCAGCAGCCACACCACCCCCGCCTCCACAATCCCGAGCACCCGGGCCAGCCGCTGGCCCGCCCACGCGGCGGCGCTGGGCAGGCCCGCCCCGAGCAGCACGATCGCCGCCCACAGCAGCGGGTCACGCGGCTTCTGCCGGGAGTACGCCACGACCAGGAGCAGCAAGCCGACGCCGAACAGCAGAGCCACCCACGGACTCGTGAGCCGGACCGGCCGCAGGAAGCGCACCTCGCGCGAGGCACGGTCGGCACCCGAGGCAGTGGCCGCGCCGAGCACTCCGGCAAGGACGGCGACACCTCCGACGACCAGAGCCGCCTGCCCGGTCGGTACCCGCAGGTCGGCACCGAACAGCCAACGGCCGGTCACCGGGAGGGCGAACATGTCCGGCAGCAGGAACGGCCAGGCGAGCGCGGCCACCGACGCGCCCGCCGCAACCGGCGCGGCCGTCTCCACTGCACCGGCCAGCCTGGCGTGGGCGGCGGGCAGGCCGAGCAGGCGCAGTGCCTGGTAGCGGGTTGTGCGGACCTGGCGGCCGAAGCGGCTGGCGGTCAGTACGAGCGCGAAGGCGGGCATGACCAGGAAGAGCATTGAGCCGAGTGCCGGGTACCAGCCGAACCGGGGGCCGCCGGCCCCGCCGAAGCCCGTCAGCGGGCCCTGCTGGGTGCCCAGTTCCTCGGGCGTGACGCCGATGTAGGCGATCAGTTGGCCGGCACTGCCGACGGCGCTTGCGGGGAGGACCTCGGTGTCCGTCCGGGCGAACCAGTGTCCGAGGGAGGCGGGGGCGCTCCGGGTCAGCCGGTCGAGTGCGGGGCTGACCAGGGCGTGCCCGGGACGCGGCCAGGCGGTGATACCGGGCGGGAGCGGACCGCGGGCGTGCGGGTCGGCAACCCGCACGATCTTGATCCGGTGACCGCGGTAGTCGTGCTCCAGCTCGCTCCAGCCGGTCTCGACCACGCCGGGCCGGCTGAACACCGGGACCCCGCCGAAGCCGGCCTGCGGGCCGAACACCGGCACCATCGCGCCGGAGCGGGCGCGCTCGCGCTCCTTCACTGCCGCCGCGCCGGCCGTGGCGAGGATCCCGAGTGCGGCGACCGCCCCGACCAGGGCGAGCAGGACGACCCGCCGCCGCGCCTGACGGGACAGCACCGCTTTCCACGCGACCACCAACGCCGCCGGCACCGTGACTGTCGGGTTCACGCCGACTCCACCACCCGTCCGCCGGCCAGCACCACGGTGCGGTCGGTACGCGCCGCCAACTGCCGGTCGTGGGTGACCAGCACCACAGCCGCCGCGTGCTCCCGGGCCTGTTCCAGCAGCAGGCCGAACACCACCTCGGAGTTGCGGTCGTCAAGGGCCCCCGTCGGCTCGTCCGCGAACACCACGTCCGGACGGTGCACCAGCGCACGCGCGATCGCCGCCCGCTGCAACTCGCCCCCGGACACCTCCCCGACCGTCCGGAGCCCCAGCCCCCCGATCCCCAAGGCCTCCAACTGCTCGCCCGCCCGCCGCCGGGCCTCCGCGGCCCGCAGCCCCTGCAGGCGCAACGGCAGGGACACGTTCTCCAGCAGGGTCAACTCCGGTACCAGATCGCCGAACTGGAAGACGAAGCCGAAGTGCGAGCGGCGCAGTTCGTCGCGCTGGCGCACGGTCATCCCCTCGACCGGCCGGTCACGGAAGAGGACGCTGCCGGTGTCGGCGAGCAGGAGCCCGGAGAGGCAGTGCAGCAGGGTGGTCTTCCCTGATCCGGAGGCCCCCACCACTCCCACCACCTCTCCGGGATCGACGCTCAGATCGACGCCCGCCACCGCGGCCGCCGGGCCGTAGCTCAGTTGCAGGGCCCGGGCTTGCAGTACTGGTGGCACGCGTTCGCTCCTTGCGAGGACTGGCGAAGTGGTCGGTCAGCCGTTGGTGGTGGCAGTGACCCATCCGGAGCAGATGTCCGGGTCGTCCTGGCGTTCCTTGCAGACGTGGAAGTAGATGTACTGTCCGGTCACCGTGACACCGTAGTAGCCCCAGTTGGTGTTGACGTCCTGCTGGCGGGAGATCCGGCTGGTGCCCGAGTGGTTCGAGTTGAACGAGTAGTCGACGTAGCAGTAGTCACTGTCGTTGTTGTCTGCGTCGCGGATGCCGAACCAGTTGTTGCCATCGAGCCACTGGGCCTGGCACTGGCCGCTGGAGGCGTTGATGACGCCGCTGTCGGCGGCGACCGCCTGACCGGGCATCATCCCCAGCCCCAGGACCAGTGCAGCCGCTCCGACGGCACCTCGCCGCATCCAGCGGCCGGCTCGCTTAGCGCTCTTCATGTACACCCCTCCGAAAGTCGCCCATGTGGTTCATGGGTGTGTACACACGCTATGCAGCAGCAAGGGCAACTACAGGCGGCCTTCAGGACGTTACGCAAAGTTATTTCGAATGCGGATGAAGCATGCATAAGAGGGATTCATCCGGTCCGAATCACTTACTGGAACCCCCCTGGCCGTTCGAAAGGATGCTCCCTGGACCTGGCCACGGCAGCGGACCCGGCAGGTTCCGAGCAGTGCCGCCTATGGCTTGAATCCGTAGTCTTCGCGCAGCGGCCGCCGATCGGCAACCGCCGCGGGCAGGGTCCGAACCTGGTGTCGCTGTCGAAGGCGGGAGTCGTCCGCCGTCACAGCCCTTGCGGTTGCGGTTGGCGATCCGGTCGACGGACTGCGGGATCGCAACCCGAGTGCCCCGCCACCGAAGACGGCCGCGGATGCCCTTCGACGAGTAGGGCTTGCCGGCCAGGACCACGACGGGGCGTGTGCGTGGTCGGCCGACCGCCCCGGGGGCTCGAATGTCGGCCGAGACGTGCTCGAAGTCGGGTGCGTCGTCGGCTTGGCCTGGCACGAGGCGGAAGCACAGCGGCCGCCGCCGGCCGGGCCTTCTACCGCTGGGGGCGTGACTCCGCAGCCGGGCCCGCGACGAGTGGCCCGGCGACCGTGAGCGTTCCCACCCACTGCGGCCGTTCAGCCCGTTGCCCCGTCGCCGACCCGTCGCCGGCGGGGCTGTGGGCGGTCAGGCGGTGGCGGGAACCGGGGTCTCGGCGGGCCGGTCGTGTGCGGCGGGCTCCGGGGTGGGGTTCGGGCGGCGGGTGCGCTCCGCCCATGCGGCGACCGGCGGACCGCTCGGCGCCGACGAGCCGGACATCCGCAGCCCGGCACTCATCCTGATCATGCCAAATAGGCTGACAGCGGCCCTCCGGGCACCCCCTGCACGGCCCGGACCTGCACAGGTGCTCGCGCCCGGCAGCTCGGAAGCGCGGCGGCCCGGCGGCCCGGCCGTGGGACGGTCCCGTTCGTGGGCACCGGGTGCGGCGGACTCGCAGGCCGCCACGAGGTCACCGTTCTTTTGACGGTCCGTCAACCAGCGGCCGTGGCGTACTGGTCCGACGTCAGCTCGAAGACCCGCACCCGCCGACCGCAGGTGGGGTTGACGGTCTCGCGGACCGGACGCATCCCCAGTTTGGTCATGATCCGTTCGGAGGCGTCGTTGCCCACCTGGGCGATGCTGACGATCCGCTCCAGCCCTCGCTCCTCGAACCCGAACCGCACGGCGGCCGCAGCGGCCTCGGTGGCCAGACCCCGCCCCCAGTGGGAGCGTCCCAGCCGCCAGCCGACCTCGACCGCCGGCAGTACCTCCGGCAGGAAGCCGGGCACCGAGAGGCCGGTGAACCCGGCCAGTTCGCCGGTGGACCGGATCTCCACGGCGAACAGGCCGAAGCCCCGCGACTCCCACTCGCTCTCCCATGCCCGGATCCCGCCGCGGGTCTGCTGCTCGTCACGGACGCTGCCGTCGCGGATCCACCGCATGACCTCGGGGTCGGCATGGACGGCGGCCATGGGCGCGACGTCCTCCTCACGCCAGCGGCGCAGGATCAGACGGGGAGTCTCAAGCGTGACCATCCGATCATTCTGGACCGCCGGTGGGCTCGCCGCCATCCCCGCCGGACCGGATCCCGCCGACGGCCGCGCGCTGCCCACCTGCCCGCACCCGACCTGCCTGCACCCGACCTGCCCGCAACTAGCTTGAGGGCTCGCGGTGGACGATCCGCCGGACCAGGTCCGGCACCCACTCCACGTACTCGACCTCGGCGCCGTCGGCGTGCCGGGCGTAGAGGAACCGGCCGGTCGGGGAGGCGGTCTCCGGTGTGGTGACGACGGCTCCGGCGGCGAGCAGGGTCTCCGTCAGCTCGTCGAGGTCGGAGACGACCACCGTCGCCGAGGCGTGCGCGTACCTGGCCCGTTCGGCGGGCGGGCCGGCGATGACCAGGAAGTCGCCGATGGCGGCCAACTCGATCTCGTGGAACCGGAAGAGGAGGTCGGGTTCGGCCCCGGTCAGGGTGCGCAGCAGGGGAAGGGCCTGGTCGAGGCCGTCGGCCCAGAGTCGGGCGTAGGTCTTGAGGATGGTCATCGGTGATCCCTGGTAGCCGGCGGTTACCGGATCACCGTATGCGGGTGAACTCCCGGGCAGAAGAACGCACTTTGGGGTGCGTGGGGTGCCGTCCGGGGACCGGGCCGGGCCGGCCCTGCCTCGGACCGGCCCTGCTGGTGGTCCTCGCCTACGGATTCGGCCTGATGTCGTCCTCAGGCCGACGGACGCGGGCGCGGTCACGGGCGCGGTCACGGGCGCGGGCGCGGACGTCGGCCTGGGACGCCGTCGCCGCCGCCGCCGGGCCCTCGGCCACGGGCCGGTCCAGGCTCAGCTCCCGGTCGGCGTTCCAGGCGATCAGCATCCGCAGCGCGTCGTCGGACGGGCTGCCCCGCTCGGCCGTGTACGTCACCAGCGCCTGGTCCTGGTCGTCCGCCGAGCGCAGCGTCTCGTAGACCAGCTCCATCCGGCCGACCAGCGGGTGGCGGAACCCCTTCAGGCCGGAGGTCTTGTCGCGTACCGGGTGCTCCGCCCACCAGCGGCGGAACTCCGGGCTGCGCATGGACAGTTCTCCGATCAGCTCGGCGAGCTTGGGGTCGTCGGGCCGGCGTCCGGCCTCCAGGTGCAGGAAGGCCGCGTTCTCCCGCGCGCAGCCGACCCAGTCCTCGTACAGCTCGCGGGAGGCCGGATCGAGGTAGGTGATGCGGGCGATGTTCCGCTCGGCCGGGTCGAGTGCGCCGTAGTCGCCGAACAGGGCGACGGCGGGCCGGTTCCAGGCCAGGATGTCCATCCGCCGGCCCATCACCACCGCCGGGACGTCGATCATCGCGTCGAGCAGCCGGGCGAGCGTCGGCCGGACCCGCTGCGGGGCCGCGGCGGCGCTGGCCGCCGACGCGCGGGCCGCCGGTGCGCCGCCGGTGCGGGAGCCGCCCGGCCTGGTCCGGGCGAGGCGGTGGAGGTGGCGGGCCTCCTCCTGGTCCAGGAGGAGTGCCCGGGCCACCGCGTCGAGCACGGCGTCCGAGGGGTTGCCGACCCGGCCCTGTTCGAGCCGGGTGTAGTAGTCGACGCTCACCCCGGCGAGCTGGGCGAGCTCCTCGCGGCGCAGCCCGGACACCCGGCGGCGGCCGCCGAAGTCCGGCAGGCCGACGTCCTCGGGCCGGAGCCGGGAGCGGCGGGTCCGCAGGAACTCGTTGAGGCTGATCGCTGGGCTGCTCATACGACGATTCTCTCCGCTCGGGGCCCCGCCAGCCTGGCCCTGGCAGGACCAGGCAGGCGGAGGCGGCAGGACCGGCCCCGCCGGGCGGCCGGCGCCGGGCTCACCAGCTGCCCGCGACCGCCACCACGCCGCCGTCCACCACGAAGTCCTGCCCGGTGATGTAGGAGGAGCGCGGGGAGAGCAGGAAGGCCACCGTCTCGGCGACGTCCTCGGCCTCGCCCAGCCGGCCGAGCGGCACCTGCGCCAGCACGGCGTCCCGCTCCGACTGCTCGGTGATGACCTCGTCGAACATCTCGGTGACGATGTAGCCCGGGCTCACCGAGTTGACCCGGATGGCGCGCCGGGCGAACTCGTTGCCCAGGGTGCGGGCCAGGTTGTGGACGGCCGCCTTGGTCGCCGCGTACACCGGGGCGTTGGGCAGGCCGCGGTGGAGCGTCCAGGAGGCGTTCAGGACGACGGACCCGCCGCCCGCGGCCTCCAGCAGCGGCAGGGCGTGCTGGACGGTGAAGAAGACGCCCTTGAAGTTGACGTCCACGGTGTGGTCGAAGGACTTCTCGGTCACCTCGGCCGGCAGCTCGAAGACGCCGACGCCGGCGTTGGCGAACACCCCGTCCAGCCGCCCGTGCCGCTCCCCCACCAGCTCGGCGAGGCGGGCGAGGTCGGCCGGCTTCGCCGAATCGGCGCGCACCGCGAACACCCGGTCGCCGGCGTCGAGCGTGGCCTCGGCGCGGCGCAGCCTGGCGTCGTCGCGGCCGGTGATCACCACCTCGGCGCCGGAGGCGAGGAGGCGGCGGGCGGTGGCGAGGCCCATCCCGCTGGTTCCGCCGGTGACGAGCACGGTCTTCCCGGCGAACTCACCGGTGAATTCGGCGCCGAGGCCGGCGGTCCGGGCGGCGTTGCGGTCGGCGTTGCGGTCGGTCTTGGTCACGTTGTTCTCGGTCATGGGTCAACCTTCGCGGCCGCCCGCAGGCGCCAACCAGGCCCGATCCGACCCTGGGTCCGGCAGGACCCCCCTCGGCCGCCGGGCCGCCGCGCACCACCCCTCCCCGGCTCCCCGGCCGGTCCGTTCGCATCCACCCCCAGGCCCCAGGGCGTGTCTTGTGGATCAGGTCGGACCCGGGCTGATCCACAAGACACGCCCTAAGGGGAGCCCCCACGCCGGCCCTCCGGGGCCGTTCGTCCGCGCGGACGGTTTGCGCGCGGTCCGGCGGGCCGCCGGAACCCGGGGCCCCCGCCGGCCGTCGACCTGTCCAGGGGCGGGGGACGAGGGCTACGGACCTCAGGAGATGCACATGGCTGGGCGAAAGGCGCTTCGGCGCGGCGTCGGCGCCGCGGTGGTGGCCTCGGCGGTGGTGGTGGGGACGGCACTCCCGGCGATGGCCACCGGCGCCGGACCGGGCGGGCCGGGCGGGCCGGGTGGGCCGGGGCACTCCGGTACGAGGGCGGCGATGGACGCGGCCCTCCGGACGGAGGGCCTGCCCGGGATGATCGCCACCGTAAGCGGAGCACACGGCAGTTGGACGGCCGCGACCGGGACGGCCGACACCGCCACCGGGCAGCCGCGATCACCCCGGGAACGGTTCCGGATCGGGAGCGTGACGAAGATGTTCGTCGCGACCGTGGTCCTCCAACTCCAGGCCGAGGGACGGCTCGACCTGGACGACACGGTGGAGAAGTGGCTGCCCGGGGTGGTGAGCGGGAACGGGAACGACGGCTCGGCGATCACCGTCCGGCAGCTGCTGAACCACACCAGCGGGCTGACCGCCTACGACGACGATCCCGGCATGGCGGCCCTGCTGTTCACGCCACAGTTCCTGAGTCATCGTCATGACACCTACACACCCGACCAGTTGGTCCGGATCGCCGTCTCGCACCCACCGGCCTTCACGCCGGGCGCGAAGCGCGAGTACTCCAACACCAACTACATCCTGGCCGGGATGATCGTCGCCGAGGTGACCGGGCACCCGTACGGCGCGGAGATCGAGCGGCGGATCATCCGGCCGCTGGGCCTGGACGGCACCAGCGTGCCCGGCACAGCCACCACGATGCCCCGGCCGCACGCGCGCGGCTACTCGAAGCTGTTCGGCGGTTCGCCGACGCCCGTGGACACCACCGAGCTCAACCCGTCGATGGCCGGCGCGGCCGGGGAGGTCATCTCCACGACCGACGACCTCACCCGGTTCCTGTCCGCGCTGATGCGCGGACGGCTGCTCCCGCAGGCCGAGTCGGACGAGATGCTCACCACGGAGGGCCCCGGCGGGCTCGGCATCGGCGGCGGGACGCTCTCCTGCGGGGTCACCGTCTGGGGCCACGACGGCGGCATCCACGGGTCGTCGACGCTCGCGCTGACCACCCGGGACGGCCGGCACGCCGCCGCGTTCAACACCAACGGCGACTGGTTCACCGGCAAACTCAAGCTCGCCGAAGCCGAGTTCTGCGGCTGACCCGCGTACGGGACGGCCGGTCGGCCGGCGGACCGGGGCGGCCCGGCCAGCCGGCCGACTGCGCGGCGGACGACCCGGCGCCGGACAACCGGGCGCCGGACAACCGGGCGGCCGGGGTGACGCACGTGGTCGCCGCCCCGGCTGTCCGGTCGCCCGGCGCCCCGGCCTCACGCCACCCGGCGAGCCCCCTCCGAGGGGATCGCGGTGTGGATGTGCGGCTCGGCGTACCCGGCGGCCGCGAACGCCGCGGTGACCTCCTTGGCCACCGCCTCCGCGGCGCCCGTCTCCACCAGCGCGATCACCGAGCCGCCGAAGCCGCCACCGGTCATCCGCGCCCCGAGCGCCCCGGCGGCGACGGCCGTGGCGGCGGCGAGGTCGGTCTCGGCGCAGGAGACCCGGTAGTCGTCGCGCAGCGACGCGTGGCCGGCGGTGAGGATCGGGCCGAGGGCGGCCGGGCCGTGGCGGCCCAGCTCGGTGACGGCCTGCTCGACCCGCTCGTTCTCGGTCACCACGTGGCGGACCAACGGGCGCAGCTCCTCCGGGAGTTCCGGCAGCGTGACCGGCAGCTCGGCGACCGAGAGGTCGCGCAGGGCCGGCACCCCGAGCAGGACGGCCGCCCGCTCGCAGCCCGCCCGCAGCGCGGCGTAGGCGCCGTCGGCGAGGTCGTGCTGGACGCGGGTGTCGATGACGAGCAGGGCCAGGCCCGCGCCCGCGAGGTCGAGCGGGACGTACCGCGCGGACAGGTCGCGGGCGTCCAGGTGGAGGGCGGTCCCGGCCCGGCAGGCCATCGAGGCCATCTGGTCCATGATCCCGCAGGGCACCCCGACGAACGCGTTCTCCGCGCGCTGGGCGAGCAGGGCGAGGCCGGGCGCGTCCAGGCCGAGCGCGTACAGGTCGTTGTAGGCGATGGCGACGGCGCACTCCAGCGCGGCGGAGGAGGAGAGGCCCGCACCCGCGGGCACGTCGCTGTCGACCGTCAGGTCGGCGCCGCCGACGGGGTGGCCGGCCTGCCGCAGGGTCCAGACGACGGCGGCGGGGTACGCGGCCCAGCCCTCCACCCGGCCGGGGGCGAGCTCGGCCACGTCCAGCTCGACGACCTCGCCGGGGGTCCGGGAGGAGTGCAGGCGGAGCACGGTGTCGGAACGGCGGCGGGCCTGGACGCGGACGGTCTGCGGCAGGGCGATCGGCAGGACGAACCCGTCGTTGTAGTCGGTGTGTTCGCCGATCAGATTGACCCGGCCGGGGGCCGCCCAGACGCCGTCGGGGGCGTGGCCGTACAGCTCGGTGAAGGTGGTGGCGGTCGTGGTCATCACTGCTCCCTGCCTGCGGTGGTCGCGACCTCGCGCAGGCGCCGGGCGGCGTCCTCCGGGGCGACGTCGTTCATGAAGGCCTCCATGCCGGACTCGGTGCCGGCCAGGTACTTGAGCTTGTCGGCGGTCCGCCGCACGGTGAACAGCTCCAGGTGCAGGGCGAGTTCACCGCCGTCGACCGCCGGGGCCTGGTGCCAGGCCGAGATGTACGGGGCCGGGACGCGCCGTTCCCCGTCGTCGAAGAGGCGGTCGAAGCGGCGCAGCAGCTCCAGGTAGAGGCCGGGGAGTTCGGCGCGCTCGTCCTCGCTCAGGCGGGTCAGGTCGGGGACGCGGCGGTGCGGGTGGAGGTGGACCTCGTAGGGCCAGCGGGCGGCGAAGGGGACGAAGGCCGTCCAGTGCTCGCCGGCGAGCACGACCCGTTCGCCGTCGGCGCGTTCGGCGGCGAGCAGGTCCTCGAAGAGGTTGCGGCCGGTGGCGGCGCGGTGCCGGGCGGCCTGGTCGATCATGCGGGCGGTCCGCGGGGTGGTGAACGGCAGGGCGTAGATCTGGCCGTGCGGGTGGGCGAGGGTGACGCCGATCTCGGCGCCGCGGTTCTCGAAGCAGTAGACCTGCCGGACGCCGTCCAGCGCGGAGAGTTCGGCGGTGCGGTCGGTCCAGGCGTCGAGCACCAGCCGGGCGCGGTCCTCGTCGAGGTCGGCGAAGGAGGCGTCGTGGTCGGCGGTGAAGCAGACCACCTCGCACCGGCCGGTCCCGGGGCGGGTGGTGTGCAACGGGTCACCGGAGCTCGGCTGCACGGGGTGCGTGGCGGGGTGTCCGGCGAGCGAGGGGAAGCGGTTCTCGAAGACCGCGACCTGGTAGTCGGAGGCCGGGATCTCGCTGAGCCGGCCGTCCTGCGAGGGGCAGAGCGGGCACTGGTCGGCGGGCGGGTGGTAGGTGCGGACCTGGCGGTGCGCGGCGACGGTCACCCAGGCGCCGGTCAGCGGATCGAGCCGCACCTCCGAGGACGGCTCGGCGGCGTCCAGCGGCCGCAGGTCGACCGCGTCCCGGCCGGCGGGGGCCGGGCCGCGGTCGAAGTAGATCAGTTCACGGCCGTCGGCCAGCTTCGCAGCGGTCCTGGTCGTCGAGCCGGCCAGGCCGGCCGCCGTGGTCACCGTTCCGGCCATGTCCTGCTCCCTTGCATGGTACTCCCTCTCAACAACATGAACAAACAATATCGAACATTTACCAACACGGCTGCCACTCATCGTCGCACGGCCCGCCCGGCGCCCGTCAGTACGCCGGAACGGCGACCGGCGGACGGGACACCCGGCACCACCGGAGACCATGGCGGAGATGTTCGGCCCGAGAAGGCGTCGGGGAAGAGACGTCCGGCCCGACGAAGGCCTCGACAGCGAGACGCTCAGCGCGGCAGGGACGCCCCGGATGCGGACCGGCGACGACGCACCGGACGCGCGGGCGCGGCGGCGTGGACTCCCTCGACGGGACGAGCCGCCACCGCGGGGCGCGAGGCCGGGCCGGGACGGGAAGCCGCGTCGGGGCGCGAGGCCGCGTCGGGACGCCAGGCGCGGGTCGCCAGGAGCGCCGAGCCGAAGGCCAGGACCCCGAGGGCGACGGTGGCGGCCGGGAGGCCCGCGGTCGCGCCGAGCCAGCCCGCCAGGGGGTAGGCGAGCAGCCAGCAGCCGTGCGAGAGCGAGAACTGGGCGGTGAACGCGGCGGGCAGCTCCGCCGCCGGCACCGCGGCCCGCAGCAGCCGGCCGCCGGGGGTGAGGATCAGCGAACCCGCCGCACCGAGGCCCGCCCAGACGGCGAGCAGCGCGGGCCACCGCCAGCCACCGCCCCCCGTCAGCGTGAGGACGGCCAGGGCGGCGAGCAGCGCGGCGATGCCGAAGGCCGCGGGGAGCATGACGCCGCGGTCGGCCACCCGCTCCAGGACGCGGGGCAGCAGCAGCGCGACCACCATGGAGCCGCCGCCGTACGCGCCGAGCGCGAGCGGCACGTCCGCGGCGGGGCGGCCCAGCTGGTCGCGGACGTAGACGACGGTGTTGACGATCACCATGGCGCCGCCGGCGGCGACGGCGAGGTCCAGGGCGAGCAGTGCGCGCAGGCGCGGGACGGACAGGAACAGCCGCAGTCCGTCGAGCGACCGGGCCGCGACGGACGGCGTCCGCGCCCCGCCCGCCGCCACTCGGGCCGCTGCTCGGGCCGTGGCGGTCGGCAGGACCACCGAGACCACCAGGACCGCCGAGGCGAGGAATCCGACCACCGTCCCCCAGAACAGCCAGCGGTAGCCGACCAGGGCGAGCAGCCCGGCGGCGAGCGCCGGGCTGACCAGGCTCTCGGTGTCGTAGGCGAGTCGGGACAGCGAGAGCGCCCGGGTGTAGTCGCGCTCCTCGGGCAGCACCTCGGGGATCACCGACTGGAACGCCGGGGTGAACGTCGCCGAGGCCGCCTGCAGGACGAAGATCAGCAGGTAGACCTGCCAGACGCTGCCGACGAAGGGGAGTCCGAGCGCCACCCCGGCGCGGGCCAGGTCGGCGGCGACCAGCAGCCGGCGGCGCGGGATCCGGTGGGCGAGCGCGGCGACGACCGGGGCGATTCCCACGTACGCGACCATCTTGATCGCCAGGGCGGTGCCGAGCACCGAACCGGCCGCGGGACCGGCCAGGTCGTAGGCGAGCAGGCCGAGCGCCACGGTGGCCAGGCCGGTCCCGGCGAGGGCGACCACCTGGGCGGCGAAGAGGTGGCGGTAGGTGCGGTCACGGAGCACGGAGAGCATGGGGACTCCGATCGACTCGGCGCGCGGTGGGCGCGAACCAGGGACGTCCCCTTCAGGGTAGGACAATATGTGCATACGTGTGCACCTATTGAGCCTGGATATCCGCAGCGCACACCGACCTGGCCGGTACCCCGCACCGGCGCCGGGCCGCCCGACTGCGCGGCGGGGCAGCTCAGCCGTGCGGGACAGCTCAGCCGTGCGAGATCACCCGGAAGCGCCGGGCCACCCGACTGCGCCGGGTCGTTCAGCCGGCCCGGGTCGCCCAGCCGGCCCGGGTCGTTCAGTCGTGCGGGGGCAGCCCGCTGATCTGGTGGTCGGCGACGTTCAGCGCCTCGTGCACCAGTCGACGCAGGTGGCCGTGGCGCAGCGTGTACACCACCCGCCGGCCGTCCTTGCGGGTGCTCACCAGACCGGCCAGCCGCAGCTTGCTCAGGTGCTGGCTCACCGACGGCCGGGCGGCGCCGCAGAACTCGGTCAGCGTCGTCACGTCGGCCTCGCCGTCGCTCAGCCGCTGCATCAGGGCGAGCCGGGTCCGGTCGGCGAGCAGGGCCAGGATCCCGGCGGCCACATCCAGCCGCTCGTCCGCACCGGACTGCTGCGAGATGTGTGCACCTGATACCTGGAGGCTCCCGCTCATGGCCTCATCGTAAGGGGCGCACGCCCCACACTCACCCGCCGGGAACCCACCGATTCGCGCCGTACGACACCATTGCACCCCGGCTGCCCGCCGGACTCGCACCGGCCTCGCGCCGGATCCCACACCGGGCTCCGCACCGGCCTCGCGCCGGGCTCCGCACCGGACGCCGCGCCGGACCTCGCACCGGCCTCGCGCCGGACGCCGCACCGGACGCCGCGCCGGACCGGCCGACGAGGCCGGGGCCCTCCCCCGCAGGCCCCCGACCAGCACGGGAGCCCGCCGGGCTGATTGGATGCGTGGATGGAAGACGACCTCCACCCGGAATCGGGCCTCGCCAAGAGCGTCTGGGGCGACGCAGACTTCGAGGACATGGGCTGGCACGACGCCACCGTCCACGGCCTGTACCTCCAGCCGACCGACCTCCTGCCGCGGCTCCTGCTCGACCTCGACTACATCGTCCGCTGGGTCCACCCGGACCGGTCCTCGAAGCCCTTCTCCTTCTGGGTGGCCCCGGCGACGCTCGTCTTCGAGGAGGTCTGGGACTTCGAGGGCGGCCTCGACCTCAAGGGGGCGATCCCGGAGCTGGAGATCGCCGACCTGCACCGGCTGGCGCCGGACGACGGCCGGGAGGACTCTCCGCTCTGGCACGTCGAAGGCCAGGGGTTCGACCTGAGGTTCCGGGCGGACGGCTACCGCCAGTACTTCCGGCAGGCCCCGCGGCACGTCCCCGGTCAGGCGCTGTCGCCGGCGGAACGCGGCGGGTGCGCGTTCACCGAGGCCGGTTTCGGCGGACGGTGACGCGGCGGCCCGCTCACCCCTCCCGGAGGTCGGCGATCCGGCGGATCTTGCCGACCGACCGTTCCAGGCCGTACGGGTCCACCACCTCGACGTCCACGCTCACCCCGACCCCGTCCTTGACGCCGCGCGCGATCGCCGCGACCGCAGCCTCCCGCTGCGCGGGCCCGGCGTCCGGCCGCGCCTCGACGCGGACGGTCATGTGGTCCAGACGGCCCCGGCGGGTCAGCCGGAGCTGGAAGTGCGGCGCGACGGCCGGGGTCCGCAGGACGATCTCCTCGATCTGGGTCGGGAAGACGTTGACCCCGCGCAGGATGATCATGTCGTCGCAGCGCCCGGTGACCTTGGCGATCCGGCGGAAGGCGGGGCGGGCGGTGCCGGGCAGCAGTCGGGTGAGGTCGCGCGTGCGGTAGCGGATGACCGGTAGCGCCTCCTTGGTGAGCGTGGTGAGGACCAGTTCACCGCTCTCGCCGTCCGGCAGCACCCGGTCCGTGAACGGGTCCACCACCTCCGGGTGGAAGTGGTCCTCCCAGACGTGCAGGCCGTCCTTGGTCTCCACGCACTCCTGGGCGACGCCGGGGCCCATCACCTCGGAGAGGCCGTATATGTCGACGGCGTGGATGTCCATCCGCCGCTCGATCTCCGCGCGCATCTCCTCCGTCCACGGCTCGGCGCCGAAGATGCCGACCCGCAGCGAGGTGGTGCGCGGATCGACGCCCTGGCGCTCGAACTCGTCGAGGAGGGTGAGCAGATAGGACGGGGTGACCATGATGATCTCGGGCCGGAGGTCCTGGATCAGCTGGACCTGACGGGCCGTCATGCCGCCCGAGGCGGGGATCACCGTGCAGCCGGCCCGTTCGGCGCCCGCGTGCGCGCCCAGTCCGCCGGTGAACAGCCCGTAGCCGTAGGCGATGTGCACCGTCTGGCCGCGCCTTCCGCCGGCCGCCCGGATCGAACGGGCGACCAGTTCGGCCCAGACGTCGAGGTCGTGCTCGGTGTAGCCGACCACGGTAGGGCGGCCGGTGGTGCCGCTGGAGGCGTGGATCCGGCGCACCCGCTCCTTCGGGACGGCGAACATGCCGAACGGGTAGGTGTCGCGCAGGTCGGCCTTGGTGGTGAACGGGAACCGCGCGAGGTCGGCGAGGGTCCGGCAGTCCTCGGGGGCCACACCGGCGGCGTCGAACTTCAGGCGGTAGAGCTCGACGTTGTCGTAGGCGTGGCGCAGCGTGGCCCGGAGGTGCTCGATCTGATGCTCCCTCAGTTCTCCGACGGTCATCCGCTCGCCGGAGTCCAGCAGTTCGGCCGGGAGCGGATCCCCCGTGCGCGGGCGCGGGGCACCTTGTCCGGTCGCACTGCTGCTGCTCATCGAGGCTCCTTCGCACCGTGACGCCCACCCGCCCGGACCACCGACCGATCATTCGGTTCCCGCCGGGCAGGGCCATTGACTCAGTACCCGAACCACCTGTCAAGGCCCGCCGCGCAGGTCGGCCGGGACGGCAGAGACGGCAGAGACGGCAGAGGTGGCTAGGACAACAGGGACAGCAGCAAGTGCGACGGACAGGGCAGGCGGCCGGGGCGAGGCGGCAGGGCGGGCCGGGAGCTTTCGCGCGCCGATCTCTGCCGAACGGCAGATGGCAGCGGCCCGCCGGTCCGGAAGGCTCGACCCCGTCACCTTCCACCCCTCGCACCGGCCGGGAGAGCGGAGCCCATGCCCCACCTCGAAACCGAACCAGCACTCGACCTGATCGACGTCACCAAGGTCTACCGGGGCGGCAAACGCGCCGTCGACGGCCTCTCGCTCCGGCTCCGCCCCGGACTGCTCGGCCTGCTCGGGCCGAACGGCGCGGGCAAGTCCTCGCTGATGCGGATCGTCGCCACCGTCACCCGGCCCACCAGCGGCCGCGTGCTCTACCAGGGCGCCGACGTGCTCGCCGAGCCCGACCTGCTACGCCGCGAACTCGGCTTCCTGCCGCAGGACTTCGGTACCCACCCGAACCTCACCGCGCCCGCGTTCCTGGCCTACCTGGCCGCCGCCAAGGGCCTCCCGGCCCGCGCCGCGCGGACCCGGATCGACGAACTGCTCGCCCTGGTGAACCTCACCGAGGCGGTCCGGCGGCCGCTCGGCGCGTACTCCGGGGGCATGCTGCGCCGCGTCGGCATCGCCCAGGCGCTGCTCGGCGACCCCCGGGTCATCGTGGTCGACGAGCCCACCGCCGGGCTCGACCCGGAGGAGCGGGTCCGGTTCCGGAACCTGCTGAGCACGCTCGCCACCGACCGGGTGGTGCTGCTCTCCACCCACATCGTCTCGGACGTCGAGTCGGTCGCCGGGGACATCGCGGTCGTCGCGGGTGGCCGGCTGCTGCGCCGGGGCACCCCCGAGGAGCTGCTGGGCGACCAGGCCGGCCGGGTCTGGGAGGTGGTCGCCGACCCGGCGGCGGTGCCCGCCGTCCAGGAGCGGTACGTGGTGAGCCGGATGGTGCGGACGGGCGACGGCCGCCTCCGGCTGCGGCTGCTCGCGGACGGCGCGCCGTCCGCCGACGCCGTGCCGGTCGCGCCGGACCTGGAGGACGCGTACCTGGCCCTGGTCCGGTCCCCGGGCGGCGCGGGCGCTTCGGTCGCGGGCCGGGGTGCGGTCGCGGGCCCGAGCGGCTGGGAGGTGCGGCGGTGACGGGGCGCGTGCCCGCCCGGGGCCGGTCGGCGCTCACGGCACGGACCGCGCCCAGCGGGCCGGACGGACGCGAGAGCCCGGACGGGCGCGGAAACCCGAACGGTGCCGGCGGGCGCGGCGGGCCCGCCGGACGGAACCATCGCCGCCGGCGGAGTGGCCCGGCCGGTCCCGGCACGCTCGCCCGGCTGGCCCTGGGCGACTTCCGGGACCGGGTCCGGCGCCCCGCCTACGCGGTGACCCTGCTCGCCGCGGTCGGCCTCGGCCTGCTGGCCGTCCCGGCCGCCGACGGGCACTGGGCGATCCTCGCCCTCGGCCGGTACCGGGGCACGTACAACAGCGCGTACGTCGGCACGGCGACCGCGCTGGCCGGCGCGCTCTGGCTCACCCTCGGCGGGTTCCACGTCGTCCGCAAGGGCCTCGGCCGCGACGAGGAGACCGGGGTCGGCCGGATCCTCGCGGCCACCCCGCTGCGGACCGCCGACCTGCTGCTGGCGAAGTTCCTCGGCAACCTGCTCGTCCTCGGCTCGATGCTCGGGGTGCTCGCGCTCACCGCGCCCGCCCTGCAACTGATCCGGGGCGAGGACCGGACCGTCGATCCGGTCGCCCTGCTGACGCCGTTCCTGGTGCTGACGCTGCCGCTGCTGGCGGTGACGGCGGCCGTGGCCGTCCTCTTCGAGACCGTGCCACTGCTGCGGGGCGGTCTGGGGAACGTCGCCTGGTTCGTCGTCGCACCGACGCTGCTGATCGCCGGCGAGGCCCCCGGTGCGCCGTTCGGCGGGCTCGGCCTCGGCCCGGCCGCCGCCTCGCTGAGCGACGGCCTGGCCGCGCGCGGCGTCGAACTCGGCGGCGAGGAGTTCAGCCTCGGCCTGACCAGGGTGGACTCGCCGCTGGAGCCGTTCCCGTGGGACGGCACGGCGTTCGGGGCCGGGTTCCTGCTGCAGCGGCTGCTGCTGGTCCTGCTGGCGGTCGGGCTGGCGGCGCTGCCGGCGCTCTGGTTCCACCGGTTCGACCCGGCGCGGGCCGCGGGCGGAGGGGCGGACCGGGGCGGGTGGCGGACCGTCGGCACGGAGCCGGCCCCGGTCGCCCCGGCCGTGCTCGCGGCGGCTCCGGCCGTGTTCCCCGCCGCCCCGGCCCCGCTCCCCCGGCCCTGGCCCGCCCCGGGCGGTGCTTCGGAAGGCGGACCGGGCGGTACTTCGAGGAGCCGGTTCGGACGCGGCTTCGGGCGGCTGCTCGCCGGAGAGACGCGGATCCTGCTCGGCGAGGCCTCGCGCTGGTGGTGGCTGGGGACCGTCGGGCTCGCCCTGGCCGGGCTGGCCGTCCCGCCGGAGACGGGCACGGGCGCGCTGCTGCCGGCCGCCTGGGTCTGGCCGGTGCTGCTCTGGTCCCGGCTGGGCAGCCGGACGGCCGAGTACGGGCTGGAGGTGCTGCTCGGCGCCTACCCGGCCGCCCGCTCGCGGCTGCTGGCCGAGTGGGCCTCGGGGGTGGTGCTCGCCGCCCTGACGGGCGCGGGGGTACTGGTCCGCCTCGTCGCGGCCGGCGACACCGCCGGGACGGCGGCCTGGGCTGCGGGCGCCCTGTTCGTACCCTCGCTGGCCGTCGCCCTGGGCGTGCTCTCCCGCACCCACCTGCTGTTCCAGGCGCTCTACCTGCCGCTCTGGTACCTGATGGTGAACCAGGTCGCCGCCCTGGACTTCATGGGAGCCGTCCGCCGTGCCGGACAGCCGGCCGGGCCGTCCCCGCTGCTGGTCACGGCGGTCGCGGTGATCCTGCTGGGCGCCGCGCTGCTGACGGCCTCGGCCCGCCGCGCCGCCCGCGCCTGATCCGGGCGGCCCTCCACCCCCACGGAGGGCCGCCCCACGCAGGGCCGCCCCACGCAGGACCGCCCCACGCAGGACCGCCCCACGCAGGACCGATCCCTCGCGCCCGGCCCGGCCCGACCGTCGGAGCGGGAGCACCGGAAGCACCGGGCACACCCGGGGACACCGCCCGGGCCGGGTCGCCGCACCGACCGCCCCCGCTCACCAGTCCCGTGCCGCCTCCACCAGCCGCTCCCGAACCCGCGCCACCGCCGGGCCCACCACACCCGGGCGCTGCACGAGGTAACCGGTGTTGATCGGCGGGTCCTCGGGCTCGTCCAGCAGGACGAGGGCCCCGGACGCCAGTCCGGCCGCGCCCAGGTAGCGCGGCACGACGGCGAAGCCCGCGCCCGCCGTGACGGCGGCGATGACACCCCGCAGGTCGGGCACGGTGAGCGCGGCACGGCAGACGAGGCGGCGGTCGAAGACGTGGCGCCAGTACCGGCGCACGATGGGCAGGTCCTCGGCGTAGGCGACCAGCGGCACCTCGTGCAGCGCGGCCGGTCCCTCGGTGGCGAGCCGGCCGGCCAGACGGTCGGCCCAGACGGGTGCCGCGACCAGCACGAACTCCTCGTCGGCCAGCGGCACCGCGGTCAGCGCACGGCCGCGCGGGCGGTCGGTGGCGATCACCAGGTCGTGGCGGCCGGCCCGCAGTTCCTCCAGCAGCGGCTCGGTCAGCCCGGGCGTCACCCGCAGCCGGATCCCCTCGGCCACCAGCGGGGCGAGGGCGGGCAGTGCCAGTGTGCCGAGCAGTTCGGCGGGGCCGGCCAGGTGGACGGGTTCGGCGGCCTTCGGCGGCCGGGCGCCCGGGCCGGTGACGGCGACGAGCGCGTCGAGCGGGTCGGCGATCCTGGCGGCGAGTTCGTCGGCGGCGGGTGTCGGGGTGACGCCGCGCGGCTTCCGTTCGAACAGCTCGCGGCCGGTCTGCCGCTCCAGCGCGCGGATCTGCGAGGTCACCGTCGACTGGGAGAGGCCGACGAGTCGGGCGGCGGCGGTGAACGAGCCGGAGCGGTGGACCGCGAGGAAGGTGCGCAGCAGGTTCAGGTCGGCGGGCACCGCGGGGGCGCCTTGGGGGCTCTGGCTCACGCCGCCAGCCTATGCCCGCCGCCCCCACCCCCCTCCGCGTCCGGATCCGCGTCCGCGCCCCGACCCCCGTCCGCGTCCGCATCCGTGCGATGGCAGGGCCTCCTGGCGGGCTCGACGGCCGGCTGCGCGCCGAGCGGCCGGCCAGGAGGCCCTGCTGTCACTCTCCTACGCTCCCGTCATGCCGGTCGCCCTACGCTCCCGCCGCCGCCGGGCGCGCGAACCGCTGCGGAGCGTCGAGCGATCCGACGTGGCCCGGCGCCGTGCGCGCGTCGGTCGGAGCGCCGAGGAGCCTCGGATGGCTCACGGCCTCGACGGTGACGGTCCCGCGGACGGCGAACTCGAAGTCCTGCTGCGCCTTGGCGCCCAGGGCCGGCGGGAGGTGGATGCGCCCGTCGCCGACCATGCGTCGGACCTCGTTGCGGCTGACGCCGAGCCCGAGCATGAGCAGCCGTTCGACGCGGACCGGTGCGGGCAGCTCGAAGCCGACCTGGACCCTGAGGGGCGTCGGGTCGTCGAGCGCGTAGAGGGGCGTGCGGGCCTCCAGTTCCCAGGTGCCGGTCCAGTCGAGGCGGTACCCGTTCTTCGTGGCGAGGGACGCGCTCATCGTCAACTCCCCCACTACGGCGGAGTCGTTGGTCTCGTACGCCACCAGGCGGGCGGGATCCAGCGAGGAGACGTGGGCGCGCTCGTGGACCGGCACCTTCGACGTCCGGTCGCACGCCGCACAGCTCAGGAGGAGCCAGACGTCGAGGAGCTTGCCGCTCGCGTTGACGCGGACCTTGCCCGAGGGGCGGTGCCGCTTACCCGGGCAGTCCGGGCAGGGTCGCACGACGGTGGGCAGCGCGGACTGACGCACGGCCCACAGGGCCTTGCGGTCGGTATTCATGAATGTGGTTGCTTTCAGGACTGAGCAGGAGCCCTCGCAGGCAGGCTGCGGCTCCTGGGATCTGACGGATGCACACGTGGGCGCGAGTCATCGCCTCGGGGCCGAGTCGTCAGACTCCGAGGTCGACCGCGCGACGGGCGGTTCTTGCTACGTGGCAGCCGTTAAAAGTCCATGCGGCCGATCATGATCGGGCCGCGCCCCGCAGGCAACCCATTTTCCCGCCCTGGGCCCCCGCCCCGCGCCCCGTCGCCGTGTTCAGCCACGGCGGTCCCGCCGCACGGCGGCCGGTCCCGTGGGTCACAACCACCGCGCCAGGTCCGCCGCGCCGCCGCTGACCACCGCCGTGACCGGGATCCCCGCCGCCGCGAGCAGGCCGGCCGCGACCGTCGCCCGCCGGCCCCGGCCGCAGACCGTCCAGTACTCCCGCTCCGGGGACAACTCGGCGATCCGGTCCGGCAGTTCGGTCAGTGGTACGGCAAGGGCGCCGGGCAGCGGAGGGTCCGGCGCGGGGCGGACGTCGAGGACCTGCACCGGTCGGCCGGGGACGGCCGCGCGGGCGCCGGGCACCTCCGAGACGTCCGCCGTCCGCAGGGCGGCGAGCGGCCGGCCGGACGCCCGCCAGCGCTCCACCCCGCCGTCCAGCTGGCCGACCAGGCGGGCGTCGTAGCCGATCCGGAGCAGCTGGATGACGGCCTCCCGGGCGGCGTCGGCGGCCGGCTCCGGCAGTACCAGCACCAGTGGCGTGCCGAACGGGACGACCTCGCCGATCAGGGCCGCGAAGGAGCCGTCCAGTTCGTCGCCGAGCGAGCCCGGGAGATGGGCGTCGGCGTACGTCCGGCGGTCGCGCGCGTCGACCACCGTCGCGCCCCGCCACATGGCCTCCTGGACCTCCTCGGCGGTGAGCGGCAGCAGCGGCGGCGGGCCGCCGAGGACGGGCGGGCCGGACCGGTTCAGCGGGCCCATCCGCCGGTAGTAGGCGGGCGGCGGGGGCAGTCCGCGCAGCCGGGCGGCCACGAACGCGTCCTCGTCGGCGGCCAGCAGGGCCGGGTTGGCCCGCAGTTGGTCGCCGACGGTGCTGGTCCTCGCGGTCCCGGACCGCGCGGCGGACGGGGGCGGCGCCGCGCGGTCGCCGGAGGGTGCGGTGTCCCCACCGGCCGGGGGCGCGCCGATCGTGCACGAGCTGCCGGCCCCGTGGGTGGGCAACACCCGGGTCTCCCCCGGTAGTCGGGAGAGGCGGCGGATCGACCGGTACTGGGCGCGGGCCAGTTCGACGGTCCGCTCGGGGCCGGACAGGTCGGTGCGGCCGGCGCTGCCGACCAGCAGGCTGCCCCCGGTGAACACCGCCACCGGGCGGCCGCCTTCCGGGCCGTCGTCGAGCACCAGGTAGGCGGTGTGCTCGGCGGTGTGGCCGGGGGTCTCCAGCGCCTGGACGCGCAGGCCGCCGACGGTGACCTCGTCGCCCTCGGCGAGCGGCAGGTGGTCGAAGCCGTACCGGGCGCGCGCCGGCCCGGCGACGGTGGCGCCGGTCGCGGCGCGCACCTCCAGGGCGCCGGAGAGGTAGTCGTTGTGGACGTGGGTCTCCAGCACGTACCGCAGCCGCAGGCCGCGCGCCTCGCAGGAGGCGAGCAGCGGCCAGCAGTCCCGCTGGGGGTCGACCAGCACCGCCTCGTCGCCGGATGTCAGCAGGTAGCTGGTGTCGCCGAGGGCGGCGGTGGTGACCGGTTCGACGGTGTTCCCGCTCATCGGCGCGGCCCTCCTCGTTCCGCGGGCGGCCTGCCGCCCCTGGCCCCGTTGCCGGTGCCGGTGCCGTTGCCGGTGCCGGTGCCGTTGCCGTTGCCGTTGCCGTTGCCGCCGTTGCCGATGCCGCTCGCGCTCGCACCGACGCCGCCGGGCCCATCCCCCGACCGCCCTCCACCGGAAGGCCGTTCGGCCGACGGCCGATCCCCGTCCGGCCCGTCCACCGGCCCGCCGTCCGGCTCGCCCACCGACCCGTCCACCGGCTCGCCGTCCGGAGCAGCCACGACCTCCACCGAGACTCCCGTGACCGGGTTGCAGCCGTACCCCTGCTCGTTCCACGGCGCCCGCATCGGCTGGGTGTGCCCGTCGGCGTCGGTGGCCCTCGCCTGGAGGAGGCGCCGGCCCGGCACCCGCGGGGTCCACTGGTACCACCACTCCGCCCACGCGTACCGTCCGGCCGCCGGTACCAGTACGGCCTGCCGCCAGTCGGCGCCGCCGATCCGCACCTCGACCTGCCGCACCTGCGCGCCGCCCGACCAGGCCCGCCCGCGCACCACGCAGGCGACCCCGGCCGGCAGCCGGGAGTCCGGCGCGGGCGCGGTGATCAGCGACTTGACCCGGATCTCGCCCACCGGCCCCTCCGGCGTGCCGTCCGGCATGCCGCGCGAACCCCGGTAGAGGTACTCCTCGGCCTGGAACGGCCCGTGGAACGGCTCGCCCACCGCCCGCACGCCGACCAGCCACTTGACGTCCGCCACCCCGTACCGGCCGGGGACCACGAGGCGGACGGGCGCACCGTGGCCGGGGCTGAGCAGGGCGCCGTTCATCCGGGTGGCGAGCAGGGTGTCCGGATGCCTGGCGAGGTCGACCGGAAGGCTCCGCTCGAAGGCGGTGCGGCGGCCGTGCAGTTCGCCGAAGTCGGCGCCGGTGAAGACCAGTTCGACCGCCTCCGGGCGCACCCCCGCCCGGTCCGCCAGCACCGCGAGCGGCACCCCGGCGAACCGGGCGCAGCCCACCGCCCCCTGCTCCCACGGCAGTCCGGGCGGCCGCGGCGTCATCAGGCTGCGGCCGTTGCCCGCGCACTCCACCACCACATCGAGCTCACGGACCGGAAGGGCGGCCAACTCGTCGTAGCTGAGTGAGAGTTCACGCTCGACCAGGCCGTGGACGTGCAGCCGCCAGCGTTCGGGGGTGAGCCGGGGGACGCCGAAGTGGTCGCGCACGAAGAACGCGGCGGTGGGCGTGAGCGGTTCGGCCAGTGCGGCCGGCGGGGTCTGCGCGTTGTACGGCCGCTCGGTGACCGTGTCCGGCCTCCACCGCGTCCGGCTCCTGCTCATCGCGTCCCACCACCCGTCCGGACGACCGGCCCACCCGAAACACCCGAAACGCCGGAAGCACCGCCCGAAGCACCGGAAGCCGCAGACACGCCATGAGCGCCAGCAGCGCCAGCAGGACCATGAGCGCCAGGAGCGCCGCCCCCGAGCCGGGCGAGCGCGCGGTGCGCACCGAGCGCCTCGAAGACCGCCGCCGCCTCGGCCCGCAGCACCCGGTCCGCCTCGGCCGGACCCGGGTGGGCGGCCAGCGCCTGGGCCTTCTCCCGGGCCGCCCAGAACGGCTGCCGCGCCCGCTCGTACAGCGCGGCCGCCGCCAGGTGGCGGACCCGGGCGCCCCGCGGGTCGCCCCGCGACGCGGCCAGCGAACCGAGCGCCGACTCCGCCATCGCCCGCCACGCCGAGCTCTCGGACCGGGCCGCCACCCGCCGGGCCGCCGCCGCGTGCTCGGCCGCGCCCGCAGGGTCGCCGAGCGCCGCGAACGCCTCGGCCGCCACCGGGTAGAGCGGCGCCGTGCAGCTCGGGCACTCGCCGCGCAGGGCCGCCGAGGCGGCGGCGGCGTGTGCCGCGCGGACGGCCTCGCCGGGCTCGCCGCGTTCCACCGCGTCCAGCGCCGCCGTCGCGTACAGCCGGCCGAAGGCGTGCCGGGCCGCGGCGGGCGGTGCGGCCCCTGCGGCGGCCGTGCCCCACCCCAGGTGGGCGGCCGCCTCCGCGCTGTCGCCCCGCCCGGCCGCGTACTCGGCGAGCCGCTGCCGGGGCAGCGCGCCGGAGCGGCCGTCCAGCTCCTCGTACAGGTGGGCGCTGCGCTCCAGGCAGCCGGGCGCCTCGTCCCAGCGGCCGCGCAGCAGCAGCGACTCACCGAGCAGGCACCAGGCGAAGGCCTCGGCCCGGCGGGCGCCCCGGGCGTTCGCGAGGTCCAGGGTCCGCCGGGCGAACTCCTCGACGCCGGCGCTCGGCCCGTCCCCGTACAGCTGGTACTGGCCCAGGCAGGAGTGGATGTCGAGGGCGCGGGCCGTCCGGCCGTCCGCGTCGGCGGTGGCGCCGAGCCGTTCGATCTCCCGGTGCAAGCCCTCCCGCCAGGTGCCCCGGGCGTGGTGGACGGCGGCCAGCGCCTCCCCGGCGGCGGCCAGGTCCTCGCCGTCGCCGTGCTCCCCGGCGAGGGCCAGCCCGGCCTCCGCCGCCTGCTGCGCCTCGCCGTGGCGGCCGGACCTGCGGAGCCAGTCGGCGCGTGACCGCAGCAGCCGGCCGGCCTCCGCCGGGTCACCGCCGACGGCCGCGAGCGCGCGCTCGGCGGCGGCCAGGTGCGGTTCGGCCGCGGAGGCCTCGCCGCCGGCCAGCAGGGCGCCGGCGGCCTTGCGGTGCAGCCGGGCGGTCCGCAGGCCGGCCCGTCCGGCCGGCGGGGTCAGCACCCCCGGGGAGGCGGGCAGGTCGACCACGGCCGGCTCCAGTGCCGACCCGTACGCGACGGCGGCGCCGGCGGTGTCCCCGGAACGCATCCGCCGGTCGCCGACGCCCTCCCAGAGTTCGCCGGAGAGTTCGGCCCGGACCTGTCCGCCGGTGCGCACCTGCTCGTGCAGCCGCTGCGCGGCCGGCCCGGGCCCCTCGGTGCCGTCCGAGGCCTGTTCCAGCGCGGCGGCCAGCCGGTCGTAGGCGTGCAGCGCCTCGTGCCGCCGGCCGGCCAGCGCGTGGACCCTCATCAGCGCGAGCGCGGCCTCCTCGTGCAGCGGGTCGGCGGCCACCGCGCGGCGCAGCGCGGCGGCGGCGCCGTCCAGTTCGGCGTGCGCCTCGTGCAGGCCGCCGAGTTCGACCAGCAGCGCCAGGTACTCGGCGTGCAGGGCCTGTTCACGGTCGGCCACCCACTCCTCGTAGCGCTCCTCGGGCAGCAGGTCGCCGCCGTACCGGGCGACCGCCCGCTCGTAGGCGTTCGGGTCGCGGGCGCGGCGGGCGTGCAGGGCGGCCTGTTCGAAGTCCTCGACGTCCACCCGGAGCGGGGCGCCGCGCAGGGTGAGCAGCCCGCCGCCCGAGTCGAGGTGGGCGCGGGCTGCTGCCGGGTCGGTCCCGAGGGCGCGGCGGGCCTCGTCCAGGGCCCGGCGGAGGCGGTCGGCCCCGGCCTCGGGGGCCTGGTCCGGCCAGAGCCGGCCGAGCACCTGTTCGCCGTGGAGCCGGTGCCCCGGCGCGAGTGCGAGCAACTCGACGAGGTTCCGGGACTTCCGCAGGCGCCATCCGCCGTCGGCGATCTCCCGGTGGCCCACGCGGACCCGGAAGCCGCCGAGGAGCCGGATGCGCAGTGCGTGCATGCGCCGGTGCCTTCCCCGTGCGGACACTTCGAACGTACGTCGGCGGCCGCCCGTCGGCGACTTCCGGGCGGATCGGGGCGGGGGGACGGCTCGGAAGAACGGCGCAGGCAACGGCGCGGGGAACGGCGCGGGCGGGCCCCGCGGGCGGGCTGCGGCGCGGTCCGGCGCGCGGTCGGAGCCCCGGCTCACCTTCCCCGGATGGTGCTACTGTCACTAGCACCATGTTGCTGAAGCTGGACGCCGGGGACTCCCGCCCGCTGCACGAACAGGTCGCGGGGGCCATCCGCCGCGCCGTCGCCGAGGGCGAGTGCGCGGCCGGGGAGCGCCTGCCTCCCGCACGGGAGCTGGCGCGGGCGCTGGGCGTCAATGCCAACACCGTGCTGCGCGCCCTGCGGGTGCTGCGCGACGAGGGCGTGCTGGAGTTCCGCCGCGGACGCGGGATCACGGTCGCCCGGGGAGCCGACCGGCGCTCCGAACTGCTCGACGCGGTACGGCGCCTGGTCGCGGACGCGGCACATGCCGGCTACAGCAGGGAGGAGCTCGTCGAGATGATCAGGGGGCTGGAATGAGCGGCGGCGCGAACGGCGGGAGCGGCTCGGACGACTCGGACCGCGCGAACGGCGGGAGGCGCGGAGCCGGGAGCCGGGCGACCGTCGCCGCAGCGGCGGCCGGGGCCGGCGCGGTCGCGGTGCTGCTGCTCGCGCTGCCCTGGGCGGCGCGCGGTCGACTGCCGGACCCGCTGGCCACGCACTGGAACGGCACAGCGCCCGACGACTCGACGTCCCTGGTGGCGGCCGCCGTCGCCCCCGCGCTCTGCTGGCTGGCCCTGGTCGCCGCGGCGGCGGTCGCCCGGTGGCGGGCCGGGGAGCCGGCCCGGACCTGGACGGGCGCCGGCCTGGGCTTCGGCGGCGCCATGCTGCTCGGCGCACAGGCCGCGATCGTGCGCGCCAACCTGGACCGCCCGGACTGGCAGCACGCGCGCCCGCTGGGTCTGGAGGTGGCGGTGGCCCTGGCGGCGGCGGTCGCGACCGGCCTGCTGGGCTGGTGGCTCGCCCGCCGGGGCGGCCCGGGGCCCCGGCCGGTGACGGCGACCGACGGGCCGACGCTCGACCTGCCGGACGGGCAGCGGGCGGTCTGGCTCTCCCGGACGGTCAACCCGTGGCTGGGCCTGCTCGCCGGCGCCTTCGGGCTGGGCGCGGCAGGGGCCGCGCTGGCCGCAGCACTCGGCGGACTGGGCGGCCCGGGGTGGGCGCTGTCCGCCCCGCTGGCGGTGGTCGCGGTCACGGTGGCCGGCTGCTCCTCGGTGCAGGCCCGGGTGACCGAGCGGGGTCTGGACGTGGCGTTCGGCCCGTTCGGCTGGCCGGCCCGGCACTGGTCGCCGGCGGACGTCGCGGCCGCCCGGGCCGAGGAGCGCACCCCGGCCCAGGTGGGCGGCTGGGGCTACCGGCTGAGCGGCCTGGGCACGACGGTGATGCTGCGGCGCGGCGAGTGCCTGGTGGTCCGCCCGCGCCGGGGCGTCGAGTTCGCGGTCAGCGTGGACGACGCCGAGCGGGGCGCCGCCCTGCTGAACACCTTGGCCGCCCGTCGGTCCGACTGACCGGCGCACCCGCCGGAAAGCCGTCGTCCCGACGGCCCAACCGGCAACCGGGCACAGCAGGTTGACGCCCCGCCGGCTTCCCGGAGGAGCCCCTCCGCGAACGGGACACTACCGGAGGACCGCCGCCGGGTGAAGCCCTAGATGAAAGTGATTATCAACGCTACTCTGCCTCCGGGCTCGCCACATGACGGTGAGCAGACAGGACTTGCCGCGCACCCCGCGGCGAGCGGGCTGAGGGGCGGTCACCGTGGTGGAGACGAGTCTCGGCAGCGTCCGGAAGGCCCCGGCACCGCAGGCGGCGACCTCGCCACCGCGCCGGGGCACCGGCCTGCTGACCGGAGCGCTGGTCGTCGCGGCGGTCACCGCCCCGGTGCTGGCCTGGACGTGGGACTCCGGCGGCGTCCGCGCCTGGCGGACCCTGCTGGTGGCCATCGTGGTGCAGGGACTGCCGTTCCTGGTGCTCGGCACCGTCGTCTCCGCGGCGATCGGCGCCTTCGTCCCGGCCCGGGTCTTCGCCCGGCTGCTGCC
Source organism: Kitasatospora sp. NPDC042419 (assembly GCF_056437345.1). Taxonomy (NCBI): domain Bacteria; kingdom Bacillati; phylum Actinomycetota; class Actinomycetes; order Kitasatosporales; family Streptomycetaceae; genus Kitasatospora; species Kitasatospora sp. NPDC042419. Next base: position 45,778 of record NZ_JBWKAW010000006.1, on the reverse strand, counting down.
CCGCAACCCCGCACTGGCCGTCCCGGTCGCCGGGGTGGCGGGCGCCGTCCTGCCCGGCTGCGAGTGCGCGTCCGTCCCGGTGGCCGGGAGCCTGATGCGGCGCGGGGTGGCGCCGGCCGCCGCCCTCGCGTTCCTGCTGTCCGCGCCCGCCGTCAACCCGGTCGTCCTGGTGTCCACCGCCATCGCCTTCCCCGACGCCCCCGAGATGGTCCTCGCCCGACTGGCGGCCTCACTCGGCACCGCGCTCGTCATGGGCTGGCTCTGGGTGGCCTTCGGCCGCCCCGACTGGCTGCGCCTGCCCAAGGGACCGGCCGAGCGCGGCGCCGGCCGCAACCCGCTCGACGAGTTCCGGCGCGGCCTCCAGCACGACTTCCTGCACGCCGGCGGCTTCCTGGTGGTCGGCGCGGCGGCGGCCGCCACCTTCAACGTGCTCGTCCCGCCGTCCGTGCTGCGCACCTTCTCGGACTCCCCCTGGCTGGGCGTCCCGGCCCTCGCGGTGCTGGCCGTCGTCCTGGCCGTCTGCTCGGAGGCGGACGCCTTCGTCGCCGCCTCGCTCACCGGCTTCTCCCCGACCGCCCGGCTCGCGTTCATGGTCGTCGGCCCGATGGTCGACCTCAAGCTGATCGCCCTGCAGTCGGGCTCCTTCGGCCGCGCCTTCGCCGTGCGCTTCTCCTCCGCGACCTTCGTGGTCGCCGTCGTCGCCAGCCTCGTGACCGGGGCGGTCCTGCTCTGACCCGGGTGGCGCCGGGCCCGCCCCACGGCACCGGCGCCGCCCCGGTACCGACGCCCCGCGCGGGGTCCGGTGTGCGGTCGGCGGCCCGTCGACCGCACACCGGACCCGCCCGCCCACCCGCCCACCGTGAACACCCGGCCCGTCCGCGAACACCCAGCCCGCCCGCGCCGGAGAAGCGCGCCGGCCCGTCGTGGCGGGCCGGCGCGGCACCGGCCAGATCCGACAGGAGTACCGAAGGTGCACACCATCGCCCCACCGGGCCGCACCGGCCCCGGCCCGCGCCGACACCCCCGCAGCCCGCTGCACCGCCTCCCGGCGCCGGCCGGCGCCGCCCTTCAGCCCCGCACTGTTCTTCATCCCCCGGTTGCCCTCCACCCCCGGGTTGCCCTCCAGCCCCGGCCCGGAGGGCCGGACGCCCGGGGAGGACGGAGGTGAACGCCGCCGCCCGCACGCTGCGAGCCCGGGTCCTGGCACTCGCACCGTCCCTGCTTCTCGCCCTGGTCGGCACCGCCGTGCTGCGGATCACCGTGGGCAGCGACGTCTTCCTCCAGTACGTCAAGGAGGAACTGCGGATCCCGCTCGTCGCCACCGGCCTCATCCTGCTCGCGCTCGGCATCGCGGGAACGGCGGTCCGGCTGACCGAGGGGCGGCGGGAGCCCGTCCTGGAGTTCCGCCGGGACGCGGAGGGCAACGCCCAGTGGCACCGGCCGGCCGCACCCGCCGGCCACGACCACGACGGTGAGGGCGACACCGGGCACGGATCGGGACACGACCACAGCCATGAGCACGGGCCCCGGGTGGCCTGGCTGCTCACCGTGCCCGCCGTGCTGCTGCTCTGCTTCACCCCGCCCGCGCTCGGCTCGTTCACCGCCTCCCGCGAGGGCACGGACGCCGCCGTCGACACCGCCGCCTACGCCTCGCTCCCCGACCGGCCGGCCGCACCGGCGGCGGTGTCCGTGCCGACGGCGATGGGCCTGGGCGAGTTCATCGCCCGCAGCCGCGACCCTCAGCGGGGGCTGGCCGACCGCCCCGTCCGGCTGACCGGGTTCGTGACCGCCGGCGCCGCCCCCGGCGAGTGGTACCTCAACCGGCTCGTCGCCAGCTGCTGCGCCGCCGACGCCCGGCGGCTGCGCGTCCTGGTGCACGCCGACGGGCCGACCCCGGCCACCGACAGCTGGGTCGAGCTGACCGGCGTCTGGCACCCCACCCCGGACGCGCCCGCCACGGCGGCCCCACGGCTCGACGCCCGGGAACACCACGGCGTGCCGCAGCCACGGGCACCGTACCGGGACACACCGCCCTCCGCGGAGAGCTGAGGCGCCACGGTCAGGGCAGGGGTGGCCTCGCCGGGCCGGCGTCGGCGGGGCCACCCCTGTTCCGGCAGCCCTCACCTCCGGCCCCCACCGCCCACCCCCGACAGGCCGACCCGGCGGCTCGGCTCCTGCATTCGGCCCTCCCGCCCCGACCGCTCAGCCCTTCCGTCCCTCCACCCCTCCGCCCCGACGCATCAGGCCCACGCGTGTTTGCAAAGCCGCGTCGGACCAGGCCCCGGCTCCCCCGGCCTCCGGCCGGGAGGTACCCCCGCTTCGCGCCCGGCCGGGCGTGCGCCCGGATCGTCCTCGTACTGGGCCGTACTCGTTGGGCTCTACTTGGGCGATTCGGGCGTGCGTCCAGGTGGGGCGCCTCCCGGCCGGAAGGCCGGGAGCGCCCGGCGTCGCGGACCCGGCGGGGCTTTGCAAAGTCTCCCACTTTGCAAAGTGGGAGACTTTGCAAAGACGTCAGCGCTCAGCCCTTGTGCTCAGCCCCAGCGCTTCTCAGCCCCAATGCTCAGCCCTCGCGCTTCTCAGCCCTTGCGCTTCGGCCGGCCGCGCCGGGCCGCCCCGGCACCGCCGCCGGACGCCCCGCCGGAGCCACCGCGCGGACGCCCGCCGCCGGCCCGGTTCCCGGCCGTCTTGGCGCCGGTCCTGCCCGCACCGGGCTTCCCACCTCCGGACTTCCCGCCGCCGGCCCTGCCTCCGGCGGCCTTGCCCCCGCCGGACGGCTGCTTCGCGGGCGCGGCGGCGGGAGCGGCGGCCTGGCCACGGCCGCGCGAGCTGTTGACCGTCCGGCCCCGCACGATCCCGATGAACTCCTCCACCAGGTCGGTGGTCTGCTCCTCCGGCCACGACAGCGCCACCCGGGACTGGGGCGCGTCCGTCATGGGCCGGAAGGTGAGGTCCCGGCGGTGGTGCAGCCGGGCCAGCGACTGCGGGACGAGCAGCACGCCCACCCCGGCCGCCACCAGCTCGATCGCGTCCGCCGTCGTCGCGGGCCGCTCGATGGCCGGGCGCCCGGGCAGCTCCTCCCAGCCGAGGGTGTCGTCCAGCGGGTGGAAGACCACCTCGTCGGCCAGGTCGCCGAGCGCCACCTCCTCCGCGGCCGCCAGCCAGTGGTCCTTCGGGAACACCACGACCGTCACCTCGGTGTACAACGGAATGGCGCTGAGGCCGGTCCGGTCGACCGGCAGCCGCACCAGTCCGGCGTCCGCCCCGCCGGTCCGCAGCGTCGGCTCGGCCTCGGCCGCGTCCACCGCGACCAGGGCGAGCGGGACGTCCGGCAGCCGGTCCGCCCAGACGCGCGCCCACTTGCCGGGCGTCACGCCCGGGACGTACGCCAGCCGGAACGAGGGTGTCACCTGCATCTCTGTCACCCGGGTAAGGCTACCGACCGTGAAAGGCGGTGCCCTCCGCTCGCTTACCCTGGTGACCATGACATCGCTCAAGCAGAAGACCACGCAGACCATGAAGCCGGCGACGGCGGCGAAGAAGCTCGGGGTCTACCTCGGCGCCACCCCTGCCGACTTCCAGTCGGGCGTGATCTCCCGCGAGGAGCTCAGCGCCCTGCAGACCGAGCCCCCGCAGTGGCTCCAGGACCTGCGCCGCAACGGCCCGCACCCGCGTTCCGTGGTGGCCAACCGGCTCGGCGTCTCCGTCTCGGGCCTGGCCCGCGGCGGCGTCACCGACGCACTCACCACCGAGCAGATCGACGCCCTGCGCGAGGAGAACCCGGACTGGCTGCAGCGCGAGCGCACCATCCAGGCCGAGGTTCGCCGCGAGACCGTGCGGGTCAAGGAGAAGCACGAGAAGGAGGAGAAGCAGCGGCAGAAGGCCGAGGCTGCCGCCCAGCGCGGCCAGGCCCGCTGACCGGACGGCGCTCCGCCCGTTCCCGTCGCCCCTCCGTCCGACTGCTTCGCGTCGCTCGTCCGGCCCTGGCCGTTCGGCCGGTCCCTTCGCCCGTTCGGCCCTGGCCGTTCGTTCGACCCGGTCGCCCGACCGGCCATCGCCGCCCGTTCGGCGACCGCCTTCCCCCGGCCCTCCGGCGTTCGCGCCGGAGGGCCGTCGCATGCCCGGAGACGACACCGCCGGGCCCCTCCCGTCCGCCCGGACGTTCGCACAAAGGTGACCCACCGGTCACCGCCACGCCGCACCACCTGCCACGGACGGCTCCGGCGACCCGACCGGGGCGGGCGAAAGGACGGCCGGTCGAGTGGCGGCGCAGAGCCGGTCGGGTGACCCGCCCGACGTGTCGGCGACGCCGTGGCGGCCCCGGCGTGCGTCGGTGGGAACGCGCCGCTCCCCAGCGGCGTGCGCCCCCTGTCCCCGGACCTGAGAGCCGCCGATGCCCCCCACCGCGCAGCTGCGCCGCCTGCTTCCCACCGCCGTGTGCACCCTGGCCGCCGTCCTCGCCGCCCCAGCGGCGCACGCCGCACCACCGGGTCCGGGAGGCGCAACGAGCGCGAACCGGGGGGCCGGCATCGACTGGGACCGCGTGGCGGCCTGCGAGAGCGGCGGGAACTGGCACATCAACACCGGCAACGGCTACTACGGCGGCCTCCAGTTCGACCAGCCGACCTGGCGGGAGAACGGCGGCCTCGCCTACGCGCCCCGCGCCGACCTGGCCACCCGCGAGGAGCAGATCGCCGTGGCCCACCACCTCGCCGGGAAGCGCGGCCTCGCCCCGTGGCCGGTCTGCGGGGCCCGGGCCGGGCGCGACGGCCAGCGCCCGCCCGTCGCCGCCAAGACCGAGCCCGCCCCCGCCTCCGCCCCCACCTCCTCGGACTCCGCCGAGCCGGCCGGTTCCGCCGACCCCACGGACTCCGCCGTGTCCGACACCGGCGCCGCGTCCGGTGCCGACCTCGGCTCCGCCCCCGCTACCGATTCCGGCCCCGGCGCCGACGCGGACGCCGGAACCGCCGCGACGTCCGCCGGACCGCCCCCGGCCGACCGGCCCGCCACCTGGACGGTGCGCGACGACGACACCCTCGACACCATCGCCGACCTGCTCCGACTCCCCGGCGGCTGGCCGGCCCTGTACGAGCGGAACCGCGCCGCACTCGGCAACGACCCGGACCTGATCCAGCCCGGCCAGGAACTCGTCCTGCCGCTCTGACGCCCGGCACACGGCCGGCGCCCCTCCCCCGGGGCGCCGGCCGTTTCCGCTGCCCGGGGCCCCCACCCCCGCCGGACGGCCGGCGCGCCGGGTCCTGCGCCGGCCCCGACCCCAACCGGCCCGGTCGCGGACCGCCACCCACCCGGACGACCGGCCCCGGACCGCTCGGCCCCGGACCGGTCGTGGCCTCAGCCCCGGACGGTGCCGGCCAGGACCGTGGTCACGGTCCTGTGGACGGCTCCGTTCTCCGGTGCGGCGCCCGTCCGGTCGGCGAACAGCATGTGCGCGGCCCCGATCAGCGTGGGAGCGAGCGTGTCGACGTCGGCGTCCGCCGCGATGCGGCCCAGTCCGCGCTCGGCGGCGAGGTAGGCGGCGATCACGGCGGCGGCGTCCGTCAGGACGGGAACGCCGGTCGGCCGGGCCAGCCGGAGCCGGGCCCGCAGTTCGTCCCGGGAGGTGACGAGGCCGACGATCGCGACGGCGACCGAGCCGAACAGGTCGGCGAGCGCGCCGGTGAGGTTGTCGGCGACGGTGCCGGTGCCGGCGAGGTCGCGGAGGGCGGCGCCGCTGCCCTCGATCCGGGCGACGCGGTCCAGGACGAGTTCGGCGAGGAAGCCGTCGAAGTCGGCGAAGTGCCGGTGCAGGACGCCCTTGGCGCAGCCCGCCTCCGTGGTGACCGCCCGGCTGGTCAGCGCGCTCGGGCCGTCCCGGAGCAGGACGGACTCGGCGGCGTCGAACAGCTGCTCCCGCACGTCGCGGATGGCTACCCCTGTCGGCACGGTTCGCCGCCCCCTTCGGTCCGTCCGGACCCACCCGATTGACGAGTGGGCATGTGCCCACTCATAGTGGGCACATGCCCACTTTACCGTTCCCCGAGGGTGAGTCGCATCGACACCGCCGGGCGGCGGAGTCGTTCGGCACGGACGCCGAACGCTACGACCGCGCCCGGCCCCGCTACCCCGACGCCCTGGCGGAGGCGGTCATCGCCGCAAGCCCCGGCCTCGACCTGCTGGACGTCGGCATCGGCACCGGCATAGCGGCCCGGTCGTTCCGGGCCGCCGGCTGCCAGGTGCTCGGCGTCGACCCCGACGCCCGGATGGCCGCCTTCGCCCGACGTCGCGGCCTCGACGTCGAGGTCGCCACCTTCGAGGCCTGGAACGCGGCCGGCCGCACCTTCGACACCGTGACGGCCGGCCAGACCTGGCACTGGATCGAGCCCGTCGCGGGAGCGGCCAAGGCCGCCGAGGTCCTGCGGCCCGGCGGTCGGCTGGCCGCGTTCTGGAACGTCTTCCGCCCCTCCCCCGAGACGGCGGCGGCCTTCTCCGAGGTCCACCGCCGGGTCCTGCCCGACGCGCCGCTCAACCCCTGGGCCAGGCCCCCGATCGAGGGGTACTCGCCCCTGTTCGCCAAGGCCGCCGACGGAATGCGGCGGACCGGCGCGTTCGGCGAGCCGGAGCAGTGGCACTTCGACTGGGAACGGGCCTACGGCCGGGACGAGTGGCTCGACCAGCTCCGCACCGGCGGTGACGCCGGCCGGATCCCGCCGGCCGGGCTCGAAGCACTGCTGGCGGGCACCGGAGCCGTCATCGACGCGCTGGGCGGCACCTTCACGATGCGGTTCACCGCGGTGGTGGTCACGGCGGCACGGAACCACGACGACCCACCGGGCCCGCCGGCCTGACCGGCCGACCGACCCCCCTGCCGGACCCGCGGACGGCTGACCGGGGGCGGCTCAGGCCGCCGGCAGTGGTCCGAGCTCGGCGGCCCACTCCGGGTCTCCGGGTGGAGCGCAACCTTCTCCTCGTGCAGGGCGAGGGTCTCGCGGGCCGGCGTCGGCGTCATGTCGTCGGACAGGTCCGGTCCGATGGCGGTCCCGGCCGGATGGTTGCATGATCTGCGGGTCACCGGCCGGGCGAACCGGGTCGTACATGGAGCGCCGCAGGGCCGGCGGGTCGGCGATGCCCACGCAGTAGGCATGGCTCCCCGTGAAGCGTCGCCGGGATCACCGCGGTCCTGACCCACCGTCGAGAGCGACACCGACTCGACGGAAGCGGCGCGCCGCATCGCGGTCCCCTTGAACGCAAAGCGCCGCACATGGACGATCACGCCGTCTCCCCCATTCGATTCGACTGAACCGGCTGGTTCGAAAATCCGCTCCGATTGGTTCGACACTGGACTGAACCCATGGGTTCGGAAGTGTCAACCGGGGCCGGGCGCAAGGCTCGTGGACGGATCGAGCGGCGTCAGGCGATCCTGGACGGCGCGTTCGCGGTGTTCGCACGGCGTAGCTACGCGCAGGAGTCGGGTGTCGCCAAGCCGACCGTCTCTACCGTCACCTCGACGACAAGGAGAGCCTCCACCGCGAGGCCGTCGGGGCCGTCGAGGCCGTCGGGGCCGTCGGGGCCGCCTCCGACCGGGTCGGCGCCCATGATCTCGCCGTCGTCGAGCAGCCTCGCGGGGCCGCCCGGGACGGCGATCCGCGCGCCCCGCCCACGGCCGCGGCCCGCGGCCTGCTGCGGTCGTTCAGCAGCGAGGACGCCTGCGCCGTGCGGCAGTTGACCTCCGCCCAGGCCGTACAGTTCCCCGACCCGGCGACGAGTGTGCACGAGCGCACCGCCCTGCGCGTACGCTCCGCCCTCGCCGGCCGCCTGGGCCCGTGCGACCCGGAGCTCGCCGCCGAGCACTTCCCCTCCCTGCTCACCGGACCGCTCGCGTACCGCCCCGACGCCGGCCCGGACACCGTCGCGGACTCCGCCGTCGACGTCTTCCTGGGTGCCTACGGTCAGTGCCCCCGGCCGCCGGGTACGGCGCCGCACGCCCTCCCGCCCCGGGCGACAGGGCGAGGGCGGCGATCCACCACGGCGGCGCCGATCCCCTACCCCACCCGCCCGGCCCGCCGTCAGGCCGCCGCAGGCTGCGAGGCCTGACGGCGGGCCGGGCGGGTGGCCGGCTGGGCGGCGAAGGAGACCGCCTCCATCAGCCGCCGGTGCCCGGTCTTCTGGACGGCGGCGATCCGCCAGGCAGACGTACCGTCCGCCGCCCCACCCCCTCCCACCGCACCGCTCGTCCGCTCGCGGACCAGGGTGTAGGTGGCGACCTTGCCGAGCCTGCCCGGGCGGCCCTTGTAGGTGTCCCCGACGGTGACCGCCACGGCCGTGTCGGGTCCGTAGAAGCGGATCTCGGCGACCTCCAGCGCCAGCCGGGTGCCCTTGAGGAAGCTCTCGAAGAGCGCCTGGTGGGCGCGCCCGATCTCCGGACCGCCGTGGTAGACGGTGCCGACGTAGGTGACGTCGGTCGCGTCGGCGGTGAACAGCTCTCCGTAGGCCGTCCCGTCGCCGCGGTCCCACGCCTCGCGGGCGCGCTCCAGCAGGGCGCGGATGCCGGCCCGGTCGGCGGCCTCGGCACGACCGGCCTGGGTGTCGGTACCGGCGCCGGTGCGGATGTCGGTGTTCATGGGTCCCCTCCCGTGACAGTTCCCTGAAGGAAGTTACTTCCTCAAGGATTTATCTTCTCTAAGGAAGAGATTAGGCAGAGGGGTTCCGCCCGTCAACCCACGGCCGGACGAACGGGCGGTTCAGGTGCGCGGTGGCGAGGACGGCTCCGGTGCGGCGGGCGTCGTCGAGGAGCCGCTCGCGGCTACGGCGGGCCGTAGCCGGATCCGCCTCGAAGGCGTAGCGCACCGCCGGGACCGCCAGCTGGACGGCGTGGACCAGCACGTCCCCGGTGACCAGCAGCCGCTCGCCACCGCCCTCGACCAGCACCGACTGGTGGCCCGGGGTGTGCCCGGGCGTGGGCAGCAGGGCGACGGCGCCGCCGGGACGGCCCCCGCCCCTGCCCCTGCCGGAGCCACCGCCGGAGCCACCGCCGGCGAGCACCGTCCGGCCGTCCGCCTCCTGCAGCAGACCGGCCCGGCGCAACGGCTCCACGACGTACGTCATCGCCGTCCGGGTCGGGGCGAGCGCGGCGATCTCGGCGCGCTGCACCACGTACCGGGCGTTCGGGAAGACCGGCACGCCGTCGGGCATGACCGACCAGCCGTAGTGGTCCTCGTGCAGGTGGGTCAGGACCACCGCCTCGACGTCCGCCGGCTCGATCCCCGCGGCGGCCAGGGCCCGGGGCAGCCGGCCGGGGACGGGCGCCCAGCCCGATGCCGGGCTGCCGACCGGTCCGACCCCGGTGTCGACCAGCGTGACCCGGCCGCCGGGCCGGCGGACGGCGAAGCAGCGGAAGTCCAGCTCCCAGGTGTCTCCCGGTCCGAAGGCCGCCGGGTCGATGTCCCGGGCCCGCTCCCAGTCGGCGGGCGAGGCGTCCGGGAAGGCGGCCTGGCGGGTGCCGGGGAACGGGCCGTGCGCGTCCAGCAGGGCCAGCACCTCGTACCGGCCGAGCCTGCGGACAGCCGTCCCGCCCCGGGCGGACGGCTCCGCGGCGTGCGCGGGCGGACCGGTGAGCGGCAGGAGGGCCGCCGTGCCGGCGACGGCGAGGGCGCCGCGCAGCACCTGGCGGCGGGCGGGACGGTCGGACAGATCGTTCACCGGTACTCCTCGGAACTCCGGGCGGACGAGCAGGGCGGGCGTGCGGGGCAGGGCGGGCGTGCGGGGCGGGCGTGCGGGGCAGGGCGCGGCGGGCTGGGCACGGCGGGCGGGGCACGGCGGGCGGGACGGGACGGGAACGACCGCGCGGGGCGGGCCGGCGCCCTGACCCCCGTCCGGGGCGCCGGCAGGACCAAGGCTCCCGCCGCCGCCCGCCCCGCGGCTTGTCGTTTCTTGCGCGATCCGCCCGCGCCCGCGCAACCGGCGACAGCCGCCCCCCGCGCGAGTAGGGTGCGGCGCATGCCGGTCGACCGCACCTGCCTGCTGAACGGCGACGACCTGTACGTCGCCGACGTGCACTGCCAGGACCCCCCGCACGGCTGGACGGAGTTGCGGCCGGCCACCGTGTTCGGCCTGGTGATGGTGCGCCGGGGGCTGTTCCGGGGCCGGATCGACGGCGTCGAGCAGCTGCTCGACCCGGCCAGCGTCTACGTCGAACGGATGGGCAGCGAGCAGCAGTTCGCGCACCCGTGCGGCGGCGACGCCTACACCGAACTGGTGCTCTCGGAGCCGCAGGTGGCGGCACTGCTGGGCGGCGACCCGGAGGTTCCGCAGGGCCTGGTGTTCACCACACCGCGGACGGCGCTGGCGCAGCGGCTGCTGACCGCCCGCGCCCGGGACGGCGCCGACTCCTTCGAACTCGCCGAGCGCGCACTGACGTTGGCCGCAGAGGTGCTGGCGGCACTGGCCCCGGCGCGGGTGGCGAGCGGCCGGCCGGTCCGGGACGCGGACCGGCGCCGGGTGGTGGACGCCGCGCGTGCCGCGCTGGCGGCCGACCTCGGGCTGGGCCTGGACCAGCTCGGGCGGGTGGTCGGCTGCTCGCCGTACCACCTCAGTCGGATCTTCCGGGCCGCGACGGGCGAGGGCCTCGCCCGCTACCGCAACCGACTGCGGGTCACCCTGGCCCTGGAGCGGCTGACCGAGGGCGAGACCCGGCTGTCGGTGCTGGCCCAGGAGCTGGGCTTCGCCGACCAGGCGCACCTCACCCGGGTGGTCGGGCGCAGCGCCGGCCTGCCGCCGGGGCGGCTTCGGACGCTGCTCGGGCCGGTCGGCACGGTCGGCACGGTCCCGTCGATGTCGGCGGGCTGACGGACCGACGGGCCGACCGGGCTGACGGGCCGACCGGGCCTCCGACGCAGGCCCGGGACCGGGGCCGCAGGCCGGGGCCGGGCCTGACTGTCAGTGGCCGGTGGCAGGATCCTCCCGAACGACACGAGGAGGCCGTCATGGGCACCTGGGGCATCGGTCCCTTCGAGAACGACACGGCCGCGGACTTCTCCGGCGACCTGGACGAGACCCCGGCGGGCGGACGGGAGGAGCTCGTCCGCCGCGCCCTGGCCCGTACGGCCGGCACCGGCGCCGAGGACTACCTCGACTGCGACGAGGCGGTGGTGGCCGTGGCCGCGGCGGCCCTCGTGGCAGCGCAGTGCCCGGGCGGTGAGCCGGTCAGTACGAGCTACGGCCCCGACGAGGCGCTGCCGGTGTTCGCGGCGGACCTCCGGCCGCTGGCCGTCGACGCCTTGGACCGGGTCGTCTCCGAGGAGTCGGAACTCGCCGAGCTCTGGGACGAGACCGAAGAGGGCCCGGACTGGCGGCAGGACATCGGCCGCCTCCGGGCGGTGCTCGATCCGGCGCCGCCCGCGCCGCCCGTACGGGAGGAGCCGCTGCCCGGCGTCTGAGGTCGTGGTCCGCCGGTGCCCGCCACGGGACCTCCCGGCCACCCCGGGCCGCGCGGTCGGCGGGGGCGGCCTGCGGGGGCGGGCGGTGGGGAACGGGCGGACGGCGGGCCGCCCCGGGCGCGTAGGCTCGGCGGATGTCCACGATGCCGCACCCGCTGACCCGCCTGCACGACCGCGAGGCGCTCGCCGCCCGGTTCCGCCACGACCCGGAGCTGCACCTCTTCGAGCTCGGTGACCTCGACGACCCGTTCTGGCAGCACACCACCTGGTACGCCCTCGCGGACGGCCCGGAGAGTGCCCCGGAGGGCCCGGTCGCGCTGCTGTACGGGGTCGGTGAGCTGCCGACCCTGCTCGGTCTCGCCCGGCCGGAGCGGGACGGGCAGCTCGCGGAGCTGCTGCGGGCGATGCGGCCGGTGCTGCCCGGCCGGTTCCTGGCCCACCTGACCGGCAGCGGGACGGAGGCGCTCGCGCCCGATTTCCGCGTCGAGCACCGGACGGCGATGCTGCGGATGGCGCTCACCGACCGCACCGCCCTCGGCTCCGGGAGCGGCTCCGGGAGCGGCGCCTGGCAGGTCGAACCGCTCGGCGCGGCCGATCTGGCGGACCTGCTCGCCCTGTTCGCCGCCGGCTACCCCGGCAACTGGTTCGACGAGCGGATGCTGACGAGCGGCCCGTACGTCGGTGTCCGGGACGCGGACGGCCTGCTCGTCGCGGCCGCCGGCGTGCACGCCCACTCGCCCGTCCACCGGGTCGCGGTGATCGGCAACGTCACCACCCACCCGGAGTTCCGCGGCCGGGGCCTGGCCGCCGCCTGCACCACCCGCCTCTGCGAGGTCCTGTCGCGGACCGCCGACCACATCGGCCTCAACGTCCGCGCCGACCACCGGACCGCGCTCCCCCTCTACCGCCGCCTCGGCTTCACCACCGTCACCGCCATCGACGAGTGCGTGATCGCGGCAGCCTGACCCCCACCCGCTGTCCGCTGCCCCCGCGCAGGAAGTCGGCCGGTCCGACTTCCTGTGCGGGAGCGGTCCCGGGCGTCACGGGGTCAGCGGGTGACCGGCCAGGAGAGGGTGGCGGTGAGCTTCGTCCGCAGGGCGGGGTCGATGACGGCGGGCGTCGGGTCGGTGGCGGTGGCGGTGAGGGTGTGGACGCGGCCGCGCGGGCCGGGGAGCGGGACGGTGGCGAGGTTGACGGCGGTGCGGCCGCGCAGCTGCGGCAGCTCGCGGCCGTCCAGGGTCCAGCGGACGGTGGTGCCGGCGACCGGGAGGTCGAGGGTGAGCCGGTCGGCCCGGGTGAGCGGGGTGCCGGCGGGGGTGGGGCTGGTGAGCGGGACGGCGTGCCGGTAGAAGCCGGCGATCATCGCCTCGCGGCCGGGCAGGTTGAACTCGCGGCCGAGCGACCGCATGATCGAGTTCTCGGTGGGCCGGTAGAGCCCCTTGGGGTAGTACCCGCCGCCCTCGTAGGCGCCGACGACGCCCCCGTCGGGCGAGGTCCGGCCGAGCCAGCGGTACCACTTGGCGTGTTCGCGGGCGAGCCGGTCGGCGGGGTACGTGCTGATGTTGGGCTCGCCCGGCTCCCCCTCCTCGGCCGGGTAGGTGTCGGAGCCCTCGTAGAAGTACTCGTCGGCGAGCTTGCCCAGCGAGTGGCCGGTCTCGTGGACGGCGATCTGCCCGGACTTGGCGTTGCTCCCGGCGACGGTGGCGATGCCGTCGTAGCCGAGCGGGGACGCCACGTTGTAGCCGGCGCCGCCGTACTTGGCGGTGTTGGCGACGACGAGGACGAGGTCGGCCTGCGGCGCCTTCGCGGCGTACTTCTCGACCGCCCCGGTGTCGACGCAGAGCAGGCGCTCGATGTCCTCGCACCAGAAGTAGGAGCCCAGCGCGGTGTTGCGCACGGTGGCGCGGTCCGGGTCCCCGGTGATGCCGGACTCGGTGGAGACGGTGGCGACGGCCCAGACGTTGAAGAGGCCGCGGTAGGTCGCGTACGGCTCGACGGCGCTCGTCTCCTGCCACTTGGCGGCGGCGTCGGCCCGGAACTTCTCCTGTTCGGCGGCGGTGTAGCCGTCGCCGATGACGACCACGTCGAGCTTGCCGGCCGTCGGGCCGTTGCGGAGGATCGGGGTGACCTCGCCGTCCCCGGCGGCGGGCAGCAGGCCCGGCCGGGCCTCGGCGAGGTACGGGGAGGCGTCGGGGACGGTGGTGTGGCCGGCGGGGCCGTCCTCGCCGAAGACCTCGACCCGGTGGCGCGCGCCGGCGCCCGGCTCGGCGGCGGAGCTTGCGGCCGGGACGGCCCCGAGGGCCGCGAGGGCCAGGGCTCCGGTGAGGACGATCGAGCCGAACCTTCGGTTGCGCACGGGAGTTGCTCCTCTGAGGGGGGAGGGCCGGTGATCCGCCATGCTATGCACCTGACAACCCGTCGGCACAAGACCCGCGCACGTCCCGGCCGTCGGTCCGCCGGACGGGCCCGCAGCCCCGCGGCGGCGCCGGGAACGCCGGCCGACGTGAACGCCGGCCGACGTGAACGCCGACCGTCGGGAACGTCAGCCGACGTGGACGCGCGGGCGCCGGGAGCGGTCGGGCTCGGCCTCCCGCAGCACCTCCCGGGTGACCGGCGCGACCTCGCCCTGCCCGAACAGGAAGAACCGGAGGAACTGCGCGAACGGGTTGCCCTCGGTCCACTCGAAGTAGATGTGCGGCTGCTGCCCGGTCCGGTCCCGGGCGGTGAGCAGCAGGGCGGCCAGCGCGTTGGGCACGCTGGAGCTCTCCAGGGTGAGCACCCGGTAGCGGTCGTGCAGCACCTCGCCGTGGACGGTGAGCACGGACTCGAACTCGGACGGGTCACGGACCGTCACCTCGACGAAGACCAGGTCGTCCTCGGCGGGGATGTCGTTGTCGGTGCGGATCTGCCGCTTCTTCTCCTGGTACTCCGTGAGGTCCCGGGAGTGCGGCTCGTTGGCGATCAGCCGCATCGGGCGGTGGGTGTAGTCGCGGACGAAGCGTTCGGCGGCCTCGTCGAGGACGACGTCGGTGACCCGGAGTTCGAAGGCGCGCTTGAGCCGGGAGAGCAGCGAGACCAGCACGATCGCGGCGATGAAGCACGCGCCGATCTTCACGCCGTCGGGCCGCTCGGCGATGTTGAGCGCCGTGGTGTAGACGAAGACCGCCGCGATCACCGCGAACCCGATGGTCCAGCCGCGCTCGCGGGCGGCGTGGGCGGCGATGGTGACGGCGATGGCGGCGGAGCTGATCAGCACCAGCACGCCGGTCGCGTACGCGCCACCCTGGGCGTCCACGCTCGCGTCGAAGATCCACGTCACCAGGAAGGCGATCAGGGTCAGCACGATCACCATCGGGCGGACGGCGCGCGCCCAGTGCGGGGCCATGCCGTACCGGGGCAGGTAGCGGGGCAGCAGGTTGAGCATGCCGGCCATCGCGGAGGCGCCGGCGAACCAGAGGATGAGGATCGTCGAGAGGTCGTAGACGGTGCCGAAGGCGCTGCCCAGGTTCTCGTGCGCGAGGTAGGCGAGCGCGCGGCCGTTGGCCTCGCCGCCCGGTTCGAAGGCCTCCTCCGGGATCAGCAGGGTGGTGATGAAGCTGGTGGTGATCAGGAAGACGCTCATGATCAGCGCCGCCGTGGTGAGCAGCTTGCGGGCGCCGCGGATCCGGCCGGTGGGGCGCTCCTCGGTGTCGTCCGGGTCTCCCTCGATGTGCGGCATGACGGCGACGCCGGTCTCGAAGCCGGAGAGGCCGAGCGCCAGTTTGGGGAAGGTGATCAGCGCGACGCCGACCATCGCGACCACGTTGCCGTGCTCGGCGGTGAGCGCGTCCGCCCAGTCGGTCACCAGGTGCGGGGACTCGACGACGTGGTAGAGGCCGTTGACCACGACGACCACGTTGAGCGCGAGGTAGACGCCGACGAGGACGACGGCCAGCCCGATCGCCTCGCTGAAGCCCTTCAGGAAGACGCCGCCGAGCAGGGCGACCAGGACCAGCGTGACCAGCACCTGCCGGTCGGCGAGCGTGCTGGTCAGGTGCGGGTTCTCGACCATGTGGGCGGTGGCGTCGGCGGCGGACAGCGTGATGGTGATCATGAAGTCGGTGGCCGCGAAGCCGAGCAGGGCGAGCACGAAGAGCTTGCCCTGCCAGAACGACAGCAGCCGCTCCAGCATCGCGATCGACCCCTCGCCGTGGGGGCTCTCCCGGGCCACCCGGCGGTAGACGGGCAGTGCGCCGAAGAGGGTGACGGCGACCAGCACGACGGTCGCGACCGGGGAGAGCAGACCGGCCGCGAGGGCGGCGATGCCCGGCTGGTAGCCGAGGGTGGAGAAGTAGTCGAGGCCGGTCAGGCACATCACGCGCCACCAGCGGCGGCCCTGCTCGACGGGGAGCTGGGCGTGCGGGCCGGGGTGCTGCTTGGCCCGGTCGGCGAGCCCCTCCAGCATCCAGGACCGGAACCGCTGCCGGGCCGACGGCGGTGCCCCCGGCGTCCCCGGCGTCCCTGGCCTCCCCGGCGCTCCCGCCCTTCCCGGCACGGCGCGCCCCGCACCCGAGTCGCCCGCCTCACCCGCACCCGACGAAGCCACCTGCACTCCTGTCCACGTCCCCGAAGTCGCGTGCCGCCGGGGCGACGGCAAGGCGCAGGCTATGCGACCAGGGCCGCCACCAGCGGGAACGTCTCCGGCGGAGTCCCCTCGTCGGGCCAGTCACGGACGGCCGCCGGCCCCTTCGCGCCGGAACCGGGTGGTTCCGGCGCGAAGGGACCGGCGGCGGAGTCGGCGGGCCGGGCGGGCCGGGGTGCCGGGGCCGGGGCGTCCGGGGCCGGGCCGCAGGCCCGACCGGGTCAGCGGAAGGTGCGGAGCCGGAGGCTGTTGCCGACCACGAAGACCGAGGAGAAGGCCATCGCCGCACCCGCGATCATCGGGTTGAGCAGACCGGCCGCGGCCAGCGGGAGCGCCGCCACGTTGTAGCCGAACGCCCAGAACAGGTTCCCCTTGATGGTGCCCAGGGTCCGGCGGGAGAGCCGGATCGCGTCGGCCGCCGAGCGCAGGTCGCCCCGGACCAGGGTCAGGTCGCTCGCCTCGATGGCCGCGTCGGTGCCGGTCCCCATCGCCAGGCCGAGGTCGGCCCGGGCGAGCGCGGCGGCGTCGTTGACCCCGTCGCCGACCATGGCGACGACCCGGCCCTCGGCCTGGAGCCGCTGGACGACGGCCACCTTGTCCTGCGGGAGCACCTCGGCGATCACGTCCTCCGCCGCGATGCCGACCTCGGCGGCGACCGCCTCCGCGACCGCCCGGTTGTCCCCGGTGAGCAGGACGGGCCGCAGACCGAGCGACCGCAGCCGGGCGACCGCCTCGGCGCTGGTCGGCTTGACCGCGTCGGCGACCTCCAGGACGGCCCGCGCCGCACCGTCCCAGCCGACCGCGACGGCGGTCCGCCCGGCCGCCTCGGCGGCGCGCTTCGCCTCGGCGAGCGCGGGCGGCAGGTACTGCGCCCATTCGGCCAGCAGCGCCTCCCGGCCCGCGACCACCGCGTGGCCGTCCACGACCCCCTGCACCCCGAGCCCCGGCACGTTCTCGAAGCCCTCGACGGCGGGCAGCGGGCCGACCCGCTCGGCGGCCGCGGCGGCGACGGCGGCGGCGATCGGGTGCTCGGAGGCGTGCTCCAGCGAACCGGCCAGCCGCAACGCCTCGTCCTCCCCGGTCCCGGCCGCGGTGTGGACGGCGAGCAGGGTCATCCGGCCGGTGGTGACGGTGCCGGTCTTGTCCAGCACGACGGTGTCGACCCGGCGGGTGGATTCGAGCACCTCGGGCCCCTTGATCAGGATGCCGAGCTGGGCGCCGCGCCCGGTGCCGACCAGCAGGGCGGTCGGGGTGGCCAGGCCGAGGGCGCACGGGCAGGCGATGATCAGCACGGCGACGGCGGCGGTGAAGGCGGCGGTCCAGCCCTCACCGGTGCCGAGCCAGTAGCCGAGGGTGGCCAGCGCCAGGGCGATCACGATCGGCACGAAGACGGCGGAGATCCGGTCGGCGAGCCGCTGGGCGGCGGCCTTGCCGTTCTGCGCGTCCTCGACCAGCCGGGCCATCCGGGCCAGCTGGGTGTCGGCGCCGACCCGGGTCGCCTCGACCACCAACCGGCCGCCGGCGTTGACGGTGGCGCCCGTGACGGCGTCGCCGACCGCGACCTCCACCGGCACCGACTCGCCGGTCAGCATCGAGGCGTCCACCGCGGAGGCGCCCTCGACCACCACCCCGTCGGTGGCGATCTTCTCGCCCGGGCGGACCACGAACCGCTCACCGGCCGTCAGCCCGGCGGTCGGGACGCGGACCTCGACGCCGTCGCGCAGCACGGTGACGTCCTTGGCGCCCAGCTCCAGCAGCGCCTTGAGCGCGGCCCCCGCGGAACGCTTGGACCGGGCCTCGAAGTAGCGGCCCGCCAGGATGAAGGCGGTGACCCCGGCGGCGGCCTCCAGGTAGATGTTCGACGAACCGTCGCTGCGGGCGATGGTGAACTCGAAGCCGTGCCGCATGCCGGGCATTCCCGCGTGGCCGAAGAACAGGGCCCAGAGCGACCAGAGGAACGCGGCGCCCGTGCCGAGCGAGACCAGGGTGTCCATGGTGGCGGCGCCGTGCCGGGCGTTGGTCCAGGCGGCGCGGTGGAAGGGCCAGGCCGCGTAGGTGACGACGGGCGCGGCGAGGGTGAGCGAGAGCCACTGCCAGTTGTCGAACTGGAGGGCCGGGACCATCGCCATGGCGATCACCGGAACGGCCAGCGCGAGCGCGGTGACCAGGCGCCGGCGCAGCGGTTCGAGTTCGTCCGCCTCCTCGGCCCGGCCGGCCGGCTCGTCGCCCGCCCCACCGGGCGCCCCGCCCGTCGTCCCGTCGGGCCGCGGCTCGGTGCCGGCGGGGCGGGGCAGGACGGCGGTGTAGCCGGTGGCCTCCACGGTGGCGATCAGGTCGGCGACCGCGACGCCGGGGCCCTCGACGGTCACCCGGGCCTTCTCGGTGGCGTAGTTGACGGTGGCGGTGACGCCGTCCATCCGGTTGAGCTTCTTCTCGATCCGGGCGGCGCACGACGCACACGTCATGCCGCCGATCCGGAGTTCCACCGCGGTGGAGGCGGGGGCCTGGGTGGTCATCTGGGCTCTCCTCGTGGTCGTGGAGCGGTGTGTGCGCGCGTCGAGCGGTGTGGTCGCCGAGCGGTGTGGTCGTCAAACGGTGTGGTCGCCGGTCGGCGTCGCCGTCGATCGGGGGTGAGGGCGGGACCGGGCGGTGGTCGGCCGGGCGGCCGGCCGGGGGCGCCTCATACCCCAGGGGGGTTGCCCCGCCCCCGGCCGCGGGACGTGCGCGGGGTCAGACCCGGCCGGTCAGCTCGTAGCCCGCGTCGTCGACGGCGGCGCGCAGGGCCTCGTCGTCCACCTCGGTCTCGGCCGAGACGGTCACCAGGCCGGCCGGGACGTCGACGCGGACGGCCGTGACGCCGGGAAGCGCGGCGACCGCCTTGCCGACCGCCTGCTCGCAGTGGCCGCAGGTCATCCCGGCGACCGCGTAGACGGTGGCAACGGGCGCCTTGTCGATCGCGACGGTGGCGGTGGCGGCGCCGGTCGAGCAGGTGCCTTCGGTGGAGCAGCACATGGGGTTCCTCCGGTGGTATCGGTCGCCGATACCCAGTGGGGGTATCGGTCGGCGGTGATTCCTTTATACCTACGGGGGGTATCAGCCGCAAGCTCTCGACCCCTCTTGATTCATACCCCTAGGGGGTATCTAATGCAGGCGTCGAAGACGTCGGAGGACCGGCTCGACCACGGGCCGCCCCACCGGCCGCCCCGGTCGGCCGTCGCCGTCCGCCCGCCACACCCCCGAGGAGCCCGCCATGAACACCGCCCTGAAGATCGCCGCCTTCGTGACCGGCGTGACCACCGTCTTCGGCGCCGCGTACGGCGTCGGCCACGCCACCGGCGACGGCGCGCCCCAGCCGCGTCCGGCCGCGGCAGCCCAGGGCCCCCACCCGGGGCACGCGACCGCCGCACCCACGGAGCCCGCGCCCCCGGCCCCGCACCCGACCCCGGCCGCGACTCCGACGCCGACCCCGACCCCGACGCCGACCCCGGCAGCCGGTGACCGGGCGCCCGGCGGCCTCCAGATCTCCGAGCGCGGCTACACCCTCAGCCTGGAGAACCCCTTCGTCACCACCGGCACCCCCACCGACCTGCGGTTCCGCGTGCTCGGCGCCGACGGCCGACCGGTCACCGAGTACCGCCCGGCACACGAGAAGGAGCTGCACCTGATCGTCGCCGCACGCGACCTCTCCTCATTCCTGCACCTGCACCCCGCCCGCGCCGCCGACGGCACCTGGAGCGCACCCGTCACCCTGCCCGCGGCCGGTGCGTACCGGGTCTTCGCCGACTTCACCCCGGCCGGCGCCGCCGAGGGCCTCACCCTCGGCGCCGACCTGCACGCCGCCGGCGAGCTGCGGCCGGCCCCGCTGCCGCCGACCGGGCGCAGCGTCACCGTCGACGGCTACACCGTCACCCTGGACGGAGACCTCACGCCCGGGCGGGACTCGCGGCTCACCTTCGCCGTGAGCCGCGACGGCGCGCCCGTCACCGACCTCCAGCCGTACCTCGGCGCGGCCGGCCACCTCGTCGCGCTGCGCGCCGGGGACCTCGCCTACCTGCACGTCCACCCCGACGGCGCCGCCGACCGGCCCGGCATCGCGTTCACCACCAGCGCACCGAGCGGCGGCGAGTACCGGCTCTTCCTGGACTTCAAGCACCGGGACACCGTCCACACGGCCGCGTTCACCCTCCCGGCCGCCGACGGCGCGGGTGCGACCGCCGCCCCGGCACCGACCGCCGCCGCCGCACCGACAGCTCCCGCCACCCCGGCTCCCACCGCCCCGGCTCCCGCCACCCAGGGCGAGGAGCACCGGCACTGAGCCGGCAGGCACGCGGAGCAGGGGAGGGAGCGCGGCAGGGCGGGAGCCGCCCCAGGCGGCACGGCACGACGGAGCCCCGGGCCGGAGGCACTCCCCCGGCCCGGGGCTCACAGGACGGACGGGGTCAGCCGAAGTACCCCAGCGCGCCGACCGCGCAGAGACCGCCCGCGCCCATGAAGACCGGCATCAGCACCTTCAGCTCCACCCAGCTGCCGGCACGGAAGCGCATCCCCTTCGGCGGGCCCAGCGGGTACCAGCGCTTGCGCGCTATCGGGATCGGCCAGAGCACCGGGCAGCCCGAGACGGTCAGCGCGTCGCCCAGGCAGTGCACCAGCGCGCCGAGGGTGATCGGCAGGCCGATCCACAGGTACTCCTGCCCCGGCTGGTCGAACAGCCAGAGCGAGCCGTTGCCGGGCTTGTCGAGCACGTACGTCAGCATCCACGCGCTGGTCGCCCCGAGCAGCCAGACCAGGACGTCGCTGGAGACGCGGGCGTGCCGCCACAGCAGCCCCTCGATCGCCAGCACCATGTGCACGAAGAGCACCGCCAGCACGCCCCACCGCCCGCCGTACACGGTGACGGCGGACGCGCCCGCGCCGCACAGCACCGCCCAGAGCCACGTGTGGGTGAGCGTCCGGTGACCGCCGGAGCGGCGCGGGTCGTGCTTGCTGCGGGTCGCCTTGTAGACCGCGTACGAGAGCTTGTCGATCACCTCGCAGAGGATCCGCGACACCGGGCCGAACGCCCGGGATATGGTCGCCGCCTTGTGGTCGAGGTCCGGCGCCAGTGCGGCGCCCGCGCAGATCAGCGCGCCCGCCAGCAGCACCGGCCACGGCATCGGCTCACCGAACCCCGCCGCGATCGCTCCCGCGCCCAACCACGCCGCCGCGCCCGACAGCGAATGCGCCGGTCCCATCATCTTCTGGCTCCCGCCCTCGTTCCGAACCGCCCGTCGCGAGGGCTTCGCGAGGGCTTGACGGGGCGGCAGCTTAGTCGCCCATGATCGGAACCACGCGGTCGCGCGACCCCCTCCGGCCCGCCTGCGGGCCGTGCGCTCGGGACCGGGCCTCCTGGCGGCGGGCCGTGACGGAACGTCACCCCGTGGACGGCCCCCGACGCCCGGGCGGGTCGCGGCCGGGCGGGTCGCGGCCGGAAGGCAGGGGCCGGGCGGCAGGGGCAGGACGCCGCACGATGGGACGAACCGGCCGGGCGGCGCTCCCGAGCCGGCCGGGTGGCGGCGCAGCCACCACGCGGGCGCGGACCCGGTCGGCGAGGAGGTCGGCACGCCCACCCTCCACATCGACGGCACCGCGTTCCTCGGGCCCGTTCTCCGTTCGGTACCGCGCGGGGAGGAGGCCCTGCGGGTCTTCGACGGGTGCGGCTGCCGGCCGGCCACCCCGCCTTCTCCGAGCCGAAGCGCACCCGCACGGGGCCGTTCGACTTCAGCTGAGGCGCTCTGGGCCCGCCGCGGCGGCCCCGGTCGTCGCCTCCGTCGCTTCCGTCGCCCCCGTCGCCCCCGTCACTTCCCCCGACCCCGGCGACCCCGCCGCTCCGGCCGCCATCGCCGCTCCTTCCGCCGCACCGCGCCAGCGCGGCCGGGAGAGCGTGGTGACCGCGCGCAGCAGCCACTCCACCGGCCCGTACGGGTGGCGGGCCAGCCACCAGCGGCAGCACACCGCCTGGGCCGCGAACAGCGCGACACCGATCAGCGCGACACCCGGCGGCGGGACCCTGCCGACCAGCCCGGCGCCGACGCCCGTGAACACGAGGACGCAGACCAGCGACTGGGTCAGGTAGTTGGTCAGGGTCATCCGCCCGGCCGGCGCCAGCGCCGCGACCATCCGGCGGCCGTGCCGCCCCCGGGCGGCCCGCAGCACGGTCGCCGCGTAGGCGGCGGCCAGCAGCGGCGCGGTGATCACGTCCACCCCGAGCGCGAGCACCTGGGCGGCGGCGCCGGGGTGCCGGAGCGCCGAGTACGTGTACACCGCCGCGCCGAGCAGCCCGAGCGGGAAGCCCCAGGCCTGGATCCGGCGGAGCGTGCGGTCGTGCCGGCCGAGGTCGGCCAGCGCCCGGTGCCGGCCGGCGGCGAGCCCGAGCAGGAAGGCCGCGAGTGCCGCCGGGGCCTGGAAGAAGACCAGCAGGAGGACGACGTCCGGCAGCTGGTCGAGGTGGGCCCCGATCACCGAGCCGAACCCGCCGCGCAGGGCCTCGGTGGCGCGCTGGGCGTCGGCTGCCGTCGCCGCCCGGTCTCCCCCGTCGGCGCCCCGCAGGGCGAGCGCGAGCAGCGCGTACGCGGCCGAGGTGACGGCGAAGAGGACGACGGCGGTGCGCACGGCGGTCCTCGGCCGGATCCGGTGCAGGGCGAGCAGGATCAGCCCGAGCACGGCGTACGTGGTGAGGATGTCCCCCGGGAACAGCACCACCGCGTGCAGCGCCCCGAGTGCGAACAGCCCGGCCAGCCGCCGCAGGAAGCGCGGGGTGAAGCGGGCGCCGCGCCGTTCGGCGGAGTCGAGCTGGAGGGTGAAGCTGTAGCCGAAGAGGAACGAGAACAGCAGGAAGAACTTGGCCTCGAAGAGCAGCGCCACGAGCAGCCGGACGCCGGTGTCGAGCGGTGAGTCGAACCCCGGCTCGTCCACACCGGTGCCGTGGTAGGCGGAGGCCAGGTAGGTGATGTTGACGGTCAGGATGCCGAACAGCGCGAATCCGCGCAGCGCGTCGACGTCGGCCAGCCGGGCCGGTCCGTTCCGGCTCCCGCCCTCCCCCTCCACCGCGCGGCCGACGGTGCCACCCCTGCGCTGACCCATGGGATCCCCTCCAGAGCTATCGCTTGAAAAACGCTCGTTTCGAGAATGAACGTTATAGGATCGATCGCGCAAGCTCGACCAGCCGGACGAGAACCGGCGAGAACCGACGAGACCCGACGAGAGGGGCGCAGCGTGACGCCGAACGACAGGGACCCGGCAGACGACGGCCGCCCACCGGTGCCGCCGACGGTGCTCCGCGCCGTCCCGGCCGGCAGCGAACGACAGGTGGCGGCGCTCTACTGGGAGGCCTTCGGCCGCAAGCTCGGCCCGGCCCTCGACCCGCCCGAGGCCGGACGGGCCTTCATCGCCGGACACCTCCACCACGACCGCGGCATCGTCGCCCTCCACGGCGGGCAGGTCGTCGGCGTGGCCGGCTACCAGCTCGGCGGGCGCGGCCTGACCGGCGGCGACGTCGGCGACGTCCTCGCCGCCTACGGCCTCTTCCGCGGCCTCCCCCGGCTCGCCGTCCTCGCCCTCTTCGAGCGCACCCCCGAACCGGGCGAGCTCGTCATGGACGGCATCGCGGTGGACGCGGCCCGGCGCGGCCTCGGCATCGGCAGCCTGCTCCTCGCCGAGGTCGTCGCCGTGGCCGCCGGGGCCGGCTGCCGGCGCGTCCGGCTCGACGTCATCGACGTCAACCCGCGCGCCCGCGCCCTCTACGAACGGCACGGTTTCGCCGCCGCCCGCACCCAGCGGACGCCCTACCTGCGCACCCTGCTCGGCTTCGGCGCCGTCACCACGATGTACCGGCCCGTCACGGCGGCCGACCGGGCGGAGAGCGGCACGTGGACGCCTGGGACCGCCCGCGAGGCCGAGGAGACGTCCGGGGAGCGCGGGCACCGGTGATTGTCACAGGTGGTTGCTACCGTCCTCGGGTTACGAAGATCCTTGACCCGGGGGGTTGTTGTGGGCGACGACGGCATGCGCGCGTTCGGTACCGGCCTGTTCGACCAGTGGACGGCCATGTGGAACGGTGACCTCGGTCTCGTCGACGAGATCATGGCGCCCGAATTCGTGCTGCGTTACGCACAGGCGGGCACCGACGCCTTCGACGGGATCCGCACCCCGCCGCAGCTCGCCCGGACCGTCGCCGCCTGGCACGAGTCCCACGCCGGGCTCCTCTTCGCCGCGGAGGGGACCGCCGTCGTCGATCTCACGTCTGCCGACGGCGCACCGACCGGACTTGTCGCGCGCCCCTACCACGCGAGCTTCGAGACCGAGGACGGCGGGAAGGTCGCCAGGAGCGGAGTCGACGTCCTCAGGGTCTCCGGCGGGTTGATCGTCGAGGTCTGGTCGGTCTCGTCCGGCGCCGCCGGACGGACGTTCTACCGCTGAGAGCGTGACTGCGCAGCCGGGGGCCGCGGCCTCCACCGGAGCGGACGGCCGCGGCCCGGCGGCGGGTTCAGCGTCGAGGGCTCACCGGTGAGTTCACCGGTGGACCCACCGGTGGGTCCGGAGGACCGGCGGTGGGCTCAGCGGCACAGGGCCGAATCCACCAGCGCGTCCACGTGCTCGTCGGTCTCGCGGGTCGGAAGGACGGTCACCGCGATGCTGACGGCCCGTCCGTCGTCCGTGACGCCGCCGCCGGTCCGGAAGCCCGGGATCGTCCCGCCGTGGCCCCAGGAGACGCCGCCGCAGGACAGCGGCCTGCTCACCAGGCCCAGCCCGTAGCCGACGCCCGGGCCGACCTCGGGGGCGGGCACGGTGGTGCGCATCTCGGCCAGCTGCGCGGGGGCGAGGAGGCGGCCGCCGATCAGTGCGGTGAAGAACCGGTTGAGGTCGCCGTTGGTGGAGACCATCGCACCGGCGGCCCAGCCCCAGGAGGGGTCCAGCTCGGTGTAGTCGCGCAGCGGCCCGGTCTCCGTCGCCCGGGCGTAGCCCTTGGGGTGGGGCTCGCGGATCGTCCTGTCCCCCGGGACGGGGAAGTAGGTGTGGCGCAGCCCGATCCGCTCGGCGACGCGCCGGTTGATCTCCTCGCCGACCGGACGGCCCGTCACCTTCTGGACGATCAGGCCGGCCAGCAGGTAGTTGGTGTTGTTGTACTCCCACTTCGCGCCCGGTGCGAAGTGGGCCTTCCCGGCGAGGGCCCGGTCGAGCAGGTCGCGGGGCTCGGAGTAGCGGTCCTTGTCCGTGAGGGCGGCCTCGCGGTCCACGTACTCGGGGAGGCCGCTGGTGTGCTGGAGCAGCTGGCGGACGGTGATGTTCCGCCCGTCGATCCCGTCGCCGCGCACCAGGCCGGGCAGGTAGGTGTCGACGGACGCGTCGAGCGCCACCTTGCCCTCGCCGACCAGCTGGAGCACCACCACCGCGGTGAACGTCTTGGTGTTGCTGCCTATCCGCACCTGCCCGTCGACGGGCACCTTCGCCTTGGTGGCGAGGTCACCGACCCCGGCGGTGTGGTTGCGGGTGCGGCCGTCGCGGCCCCTGACCGCGGCCAGGACGCCGGGTACGCCGTCCTCGCGCACCAGGCGCTCCAGGCCCCGCTGGACGGTGTCCGGCCGGGCGGCGGCCGAGACGTCCGCCGGCGGGGCGCTCGCGGACGCCGAGGGCGCGCTCGCGGACGCCGGCTGGACCAGCGTGCCGGCCGTCATGGCGGCGGCGGCCACGACGACCGCCGCCGCGGCCGTCCTGCGGTGCCCTCCCGGTCGCTGCCGGGGCGGGGCGGACCGGTGCGCTGCGTGCTCGTTCACGGGACGTGGCTCCTGTACTGGAAGGCTTTCCGGGGTTCCCCGGCCGGTCTCCAGAGGACCATGTGACGACCCGTCGGCACGTCCGCGCGCAGGACGACCCCGCCACCGGGAGCCGGGTCCGGTCCGCCGCCGGGCCGGGACCGTGCTCCCGGCCCCCTGGTCCGTTCCCGGGGCCGCCGCCACCCGCTCCGTTCCCGGGGCCGCCGTCACCCGCTCCGTCACCGGCTCCGTCACCGGCTCCGGCTCCGGAAACGGACCGCCGAGGGGCCGTCGAGGGCCGTCGAGGGCCGTCGAGGGGCCGTCAGTTCAGCGCGTCGCCGTACACGTGCTCGACCTTGAGCACCATCAGCACCCGCCGGTCGGACACCATCACCGACCGGTACTCGTCCCAGTCCGGGTGCTCGCCGGCGGCCCGGCGGTAGTAGTCGACCAGCGCCGCCACCTCCGGCCCGTGCGGGTCGGTCCCCGGCCCGAACAGCGTCACCGTGCCCTCGGCGGTGGCCCAGGCCCAGCCGTCCGCCCGGGTCACCTCCAGCGCGGCACGCGGGTCGCGGCGCAGGTTCACCGTCTTGGCGCGCCCCTCCGTCATCGACACGTACAGCAGCTCCGCCTCCCGGTCGTAGTAGGGCATCACGGGCGACAGCTGCGGGCGGCCGTCGGCCTTGAGGGTCGCCAGCACGCCCAGGCTGCTCGCCGCGAGCAGCGCGCGCGGGTCGAAGGGCGCCGCCGCGGGCGCCCCGGTCGTCGCGGCCTGCTCGGCCTGCGCGGTCGCTTCCGCGAGCCCGGCCGTCTCGGCGTGCGCGGCGTGCTCGGCGTGCTCGGTCTGCTCGGTGTGCTCGGTGTGCTCGGTGGTCATGGCAGTATCGTGAACCTTCATACCGGTGTGAAGGTCAAGGGGGAAACGCAGGTGCTGATCGGGGAGTTGAGCCACCGGACCGGGGTCCACACCCACCAGCTCCGGTACTACGAGGCCCAGGCCCTGCTGCGGCCCGGCCGCGGTCCCAGCGGCTACCGCGAGTACGCCGACGCCGACGTGCTGACAGTCACCCAGATCAGACGGCTGCTCGCCGCCGGGCTCTCCACGCAGGAGATCGCCTTCCTGCTGCCCTGCGCCGTCGGCGCCGTCCCCGCCTTCGAGCCGTGCCCCGAGCTGCTGGACACCCTGCGCGCACGCCTGCACGGGCTGGACGACCACATCGACGCCCTCACCCGCTCCCGCCAGGCCCTCCGCGCGTACGTCGAGGCCGCGGAGCGGCAGGTGTCGGGGACCGGGCCGGACCGCGGCGACCGCGAGCCCGCGGCGGCGTGACGGCACGCCGGTCGCCGACGGACGTCCGTCGATGGACCGGCTCCGGGACGCGCGGGGCCACCGGGCCGCGGTGGGTCCGGAGCCGGCCGGCTGACCGGTTCGGTGCGGCGGTTCACGGACGGGGCGGGGCGGCCGCCGACGGCCTGAACGTCCGCCCCGCGGGACCGGGGCATCGCCGAACGGCGCGCCCGGGTGATCGAATTGGAGGAGGCGGACGTCCGCCGGGGTCCGTCCGGCGAGGCTCCGTCGGGTGCTGCGAACGGGCGGTTCGGCCGCCGGCGGGGCGGCGTGGCGAGGAGCGGCGCGGGCGGCGGTCGCGGGGCGTGGGGTTAGGTGACCGTGGTCCCCCTTCCTCTCCCCAGGAGTCGCCATGACCGTCCAGGAACAGCTCCCCGCCGGCACGATCCTGCTCAGCGACTCGCAGGCCTTCAGCTGTGCCGGGGCGGTGTTCCGTGTCGACCCCGCCACCGGTGCGGTGCGCCTGCTCTCGGTGGCCGGCGACCTCCAGGGGGCGACCGGGATCGCCGTCGGGGCGGGCGGCGACGTGCTGGTGACCAAGGACCGGCCCTTCCCGGGCGGCGGCGCCCTGCTGCGGATCTCGGCGGTCTCGGGGAAGCAGACGGAGGTGTCCGCGGACGGCCGGTTCGCGAGCCCGGTCGGTGTCGCCGTCGAGGCGGGCGGCGGCGTCCTGGTCGCCGACCTCTTCGCGACCGGTCCCGGCGCCGTGCTCCGCGTCGACCCCGCCACCGGCGGGCAGAGCGTGCTGGCGCCGGGCGACGCCGGCGGCAACCCGCCGCAGCGGCCCGCCGGCCTCTGCGTGGCACCGGACGGCTCGGTCCTCGTCGTCGAACAGGCCGGCCCCGCCGCCGAACGGGACCACGCGGCCCGGGTGGTGCGGATCGACCCGGCCAGCGGCGCGCGGACCACGGTGGCGGAGGGCGGGGAGCTGCGCAGCCCCGTGGACGTGGCGGTCGACGGCTACGGCGGGATCCTGGTGGTCGACGCCAACGCGTTCGACGGCTTCGGCGGCGGCGTGATCAGGGTGGACCCGGTGACGGGTGCGCAGAGCGTGGTGGCCTCCGGCGGCGGCTTCGTCGCGCCGGGTTCGCTCGCGATCGAAGCCGACGGCAACCTGCTGATCACCGACAACGAGGCGCTGGACGGCATCCGGGTCCTCTTCCGGGTCGACCGGGCGACCGGTGAGCAGCAGGTGATCGCCTCGGGCGGGGACTTCCGGGCCCTGAGCGGGGTGGCGGTCGTCCCGGCGGCCCCGTAGGTCCGGGCGCGCCCGACGCTTCAGGGGCCGGGGAGCCCGGGGTGCCCTGGGCGGGGACCCGGACACCGGGGAGTCCGGGGAGCCCTGGACGAGGGCCCGGGCGCCCGGGGGGGCTCCACGAGGACGGCGCCCGAACGGGTCGCGTCCGGGCGCCGTCGGCGCCGCCCTCGCAGGGGGCAGTCGGGGGGCGGCCGCCGGAGGTGGCGGCCGGGAGCGGCGGCCGGGAGCAGCCGCCGGGGGTCAGTCGGCCGCGTGGACCAGCGTCCCGCCGACGTACGTCCGCAGGACCCGGGCCCGGGCGATCTCCTCGGCCGGGGCCGTGAAGACGTCGCGGTCGAGGACGACCAGGTCGGCGAGGTGGCCGGCCCGCAGGCTGCCGGCGTCGTCGTGGCCGTTCACATGGGCCGCGCCGGCCGTGTAGGCGGCGACGGCGGAGGCGAGGTCGAGCCGCTGCTCGGGGAGGAACACCCGGCCGTCGGTCGCCTCCGGCTCCATCCGGTTCACGGCCACGTGGATCCCGGCGATCGGGTCCGGGCTGCTCACCGGCCAGTCGCTGCCCGCCGCGAGGGTGGCACCGGCCCGCTGCAGCGCGCCGAACGGGTACTGCCAGGCGGCGCGCTCGGGGCCGAGGAAGGGGATGGTCAGCTCGTCCATCTGCGGTTCGTGGGCGGCCCACAGCGGCTGGATGTTGGCGATCGCGCCGAGCCGGGCGAAGCGGGTCAGGTCGTCCGGGTGGACGACCTGGAGGTGGGCGAGGTGGTGCCGGGTGCCGCGCCACCCGTTGGCGGCGCGGGCGGCCTCGACGGCGTCGAGCGCCTCGCGCACCGCGCGGTCGCCGAGCGCGTGGAAGTGCACCTGGAAGTCGAGCGCGTCCAGTTCGGTGACGTGGGAGCGCAGCGCCACCGGGTCGACGAAGCTCAGGCCGCTGTTGCCGGTGGCGCAGCCGCAGCCGTCGAGGTACGGGCTGGTCATGGCGGCGGTGAAGTTCTCCGCGATGCCGTCCTGCATGATCTTGACGGCCGTGGCCCGGAAGCGCCCCCGGGTCAGCTCCTCGCGGCGGGCGACCAGCTCGGGGATCTGCTCGGCGCCCCGGTCGCGCTCCCACCAGAGCGCGCCGGTGACCCGGGCGGTCAGCGAGCCGTCGCGGGCGGCGGTGCGGTAGGCGTCGGAGGGGTCGGGCTGGCCGTTGAACGCGCCGAGCAGCGCGTCCTGCCAGCCGGTGATGCCGAGGGAGTGCAGCAGCCGCTGCGCCCGCAGCAGGCCGGCCAGCCGGTCGGCGGCGGTCTGGGGCGGGACGAGCCTGGCAACCAGTCCGGTGGCGCCCTCCTGGAGGACGCCGCTCGGGGTGCCGTCGCCGTCGCGCTCGATCCGGCCGTCGGCCGGGTCCGGGGTGTTCCGGTCGAGGCCGGCCAGTTCGAGCGCGCGGCTGTTGACCCAGGCGCCGTGGTGGTCCCGGTTGGTCAGGTAGACCGGCCGGTCCGGGACGACGGAGTCGAGGAGCCGGCGGTCGGGCAGGCCGCCCTCGAAGCTCTCCAGGGACCAGCCGCTGCCGGTGATCCAGGGCCGGTCGGGGTGGGCGTCGGCGTACTCGCGCACCCGCCGCAGGTACTCCTCGACGCCGACCGTGCCGGTCAGGTCGCACTCGGCGAGTTCCTGGCCGCCGCCGACGGCGTGGATGTGCGCGTCCTGGAACCCGGGGAGCAGCAGCTTGCCGGTCAGGTCGACCACCTCGGTCCCCGGTCCGATCAGCTCCCTCACCTCGTCGTGGCCGACGGCCGTGATGCGCTCGCCGGTGACGGCGAGGCTGGTCGCGCGGGTGCGGGCGGGGTCCCCGGTGTGGACTGGTCCGTGGGTGAAGAGCAGATCGGCCTTGGTCATGGATGGTGCTCCAAGTCGGTTTCGTGACGGGCCGGGGGTGCCCGGCCGGGGTGGGGCTCGGCGGCCCGCGGCGGCCTGCGGACGGGCCGCCGCCGGCCGCCGCGAGCGCCGGACGGGTCAGCGGACGGGTCAGGTGGTGCTGCCGGTCCCGGTGCTGCCGGTGCTGCCGGTGGAGGCGGTGGCACGGGCGGTACCGGTCGGGCCGTCGGCCGGGAGGTACGCCGCGGCGCCGTGGACCGCCGTGCCGTCGAGCGCGGTGCCGTCGGCCCCGCCGGACTGCGGGAAGAAGTACGGGGATCGGCGGTACCAGCGGGACCAGGCGGCGGCGACCAGTCCGGAAGCGATCATCAGTCCGGGCACCAGCAGGTTGAACCAGCCGTTGTCGGGGGTCGCCTCGAAGTGGTCGGCGGAGACGTAGAACGTCCGGACCAGGTACCCGCCGACGGCCAGCAGGACTGCCGCGCCCACCAGTGGCGCCACGACCGCGCGCAGCCCCTCCGCCGGAGCGGTCCGCAGCAGGTGCCGGAAGCGGACGGCGGCGGCGATCGCCGTGAGCGCGTACGAGAGCGCCACGACGATGCCGATCGCGTTGACCGCGGCCGAGATCAGGTCGCCGACGACCGGGATGCCCACCGACAGCAGGGCGAGCACCACGGCGATGGCGGTGATCAGCAGGGTGGCGACGGCCGGGGTCCCGTGCTTCGGGTGCAGCCGCATCCAGACCGGGCCGAGCGTGCCGTCGCGCCCCATCGCGTACATCCCGCGGGCGGTCGGGATGACGGACGCCTGGAGCGAGGCGATCGCCGAGAAGGTCAGGGCGATCAGCGGGAGCGCCGCGAGCGGCTGGTCGGCGAGCTTCTCGCCGAAGTACGTCAGGCCCTGGGCGCCGTTGTCGGCCAGTTCCTCGACGGGCAGCACCCGCTGGAAGGCGGTGCCGGCGAGCAGGAACAGCCCGAGCATCATGGCCAGCGCGATGAATCCGGCGCGGGACGCCTCGCGCGGCTCGCGGACCTCCTCGCCGACGCTGAAGACCGATTCGAAACCCCAGTAGCAGAACACCGCGAGCACCATCCCCTGGGCGAGCGCCTCGGTCGACGGGATGTCGAAGGGGTTGAACCACTGGAGGGAGAACGGCTGATCCCCCGCGAACAGGCCCCAGAAGCAGAAGGCCAGCAGCACCGCGTACTCGAAGACCAGCAGGTACTTCTGGAGGCGGGCGGCGAGGTCCAGCCCGCGCACCGCCACCAGCGCGGCGGCGACCAGGACGACCAGGCCGATCAGGGTGCACTGGAGGGTGGAGTCCGGGTCGAGCCGCAGCCCGGCCACGCTGCGCACGCCGGCCTGGTCGGCCAGCTGGACGAGCGCCGAGCCGGTCACCGTCGTGGTGTAGGCCATGAAGACGATGGTGCCGAGGGTGTTGACCCAGCCGGAGAGGAAGCCCAGCCAGGGGTTGAGGGTTCGGCCGATCCAGCTGTAGCTGCTCCCCGCGTCGGGCTCGACGCGGTTGAGCCGCCCGTAGGCGCCGGCGATGCAGAGCACCGGGAGGAAGGCCAGCAGCATGATGGCCGGCAGGTGCAGGCCGACGACGCCGGCCGTCAGACCGAGCCCGATGCCGATGCTCGTGGTGGCCGCGGTGGTGGTCGCCGCGATGGTGACACTGCCGCCGATGCCGATGGAGCGGCGCATCGCCGCGGGGGCACCGGGGGCGCCGCTTCTCGGACCGTTGCCCGTGTCCGTGGACGTGCCGGCCAAAGGATCACCACCTTGCTCGTGGGGGGATGCGTACGGGACGCGTGGAGGGTTCGCGAGGGGACGCGAGGAGACGCGGGTTCGCGAGGAGACGCGTGGGGGGCCGTGCGGAGATCTTCGTGGGAGGGGTGTTCGTGGGGGATGCGGGGGGGTGCGTGGGGGCGTTCGTCCAGGATGCGGCCGAACGGCCGGTTGGCGAGCCATGAAACCCTTGAGCCCGTTCACACGTCAATGCTGTTGTCATAAGCTCCCGCCATGGCCGAGCGAGTTGTCCCCGAGCCGCAGCGGCGGCGCAGAAGACCCACCAAGCAGGGCGTCGTCCTGTCCGAGGAGTTGATCGTCGAGACCACGTTGCGGCTGGTCGGCCGCCACGGCGCCGAGGCGCTGACCGTCCGGCGACTCGGTGCCGCCCTCGGCGCCGACCCGAGCGCGATCTACCGCTACTTCCACAGCACCGACGACCTGCTGCTGGCCCTCGCCGACGAGTTCGTCGGCCGTGCCCAGAAGGGCTGGCAGCCCACCGGCGACTGGCGCGCCGACCTGCGCGACATCGGCCTGCGCCTGCACGCGTCCTACCAGGCCCACCCCCAGGCCGCGATACTCGCCGCCCACCGGACCACCGGGCGCGAGCACGAGATGCGGGCCGTCGAGCGGATCCTCGGCGTGCTGCGCGGGGCCGGCTTCCCGGACGCCGAAGCGGTCCGGATCTACCACGCCTTCGTCGACCAGGGCCTCGCGTTCGCGGCGCTCGACGCGGCGGCGCTCGCCCTACCGCCCGCGGCGCAGGCGGCCGACCTGGAGGTCTGGCAGGCGCGGTACGGCCGGCTGGACGCCTCCACCCACCCGAACATCGCCGCGACCGCCGGCCTGCTGGCGCTCGACATGCGGCGCAGCGGGTACCCGTTCGCGCTGGAGCTGCTGCTGGAGGCGGCGGCCGCCCGGCTGGCGGCGACGGGCGGGGGCGGCGGTACGGGCACCGGCGCGGGCACCGGCGCGGGCGGCGGGGACGGCGGGAGCGGCAGGGGTACGGGCGGGGGCGGTACGGGCGTGGGCGGCGCCGGTACGGGCAGGGGCCGGGGTGCGGGCGGGGCCTAGAACCCGACGTCGGAGGGGGTGCGGGCGGGCCCGCGTCGCGCCGGCGAGGCTTATGTCAACGCTATTGACCTAGTGGTGGACCCGAAGGTCTCATGGCGGGAACCGGAGGCCCGCCCCCTCCCAGCACCAGAGGAGTTCCCCCATGGACCCCGTCCGCGCCCTCCAGGACGCCCTGCCCACTCCGTTCTGGCTGGACGGCCCCGACCGCCCCCGGCCGCTCCCCGCCCTGGTCGGCCCCACCCGGTGCGACCTGCTGGTCGTCGGCGGCGGCTACGCCGGCCTCTGGACCGCCCTGATCGCCAAGGAGCGCGACCCCTCCCTCGACGTCGTCCTGGTCGAGGGGCACGAGGTCGGCTGGGCCGCGTCCGGGCGCAACGGCGGCTTCTGCGAGGCCAGCCTCACCCACGGCCTCGGCAACGGCCACCAGCGCTGGCCCGGCGAGCTCACCCGCCTGGAGCGCCTCGGCGCCGAGAACCTGCAGGCCATCGAGGACACCCTCACCCGCCACGGCATCGACTGCGACTGGCAGCGGTCCGGTTCGATGACCGTCGCGACCGAGCCGCACCAGCTCGACGAGCTGCGCGAGTACGCCGCCCTCGCCGCCCGCCACGGCACCGAGCTCACCCTGCTCGACACCGACGCCGTCCGCGCCGAGATCGACTCCCCGACCTTCCTCGGCGCCGCCTGGGACCGCGACGGCGTCGCCATGGTCGACCCCGCGCGCCTCGCCTGGGGCCTCAAGCGGGCCTGCCTGGACCTCGGCGTCCGCATCCACGAGAACACCCGAGCCCTCTCCCTCGCCGAGTCCGGCCCCGGCGTCGCGGTCCGCACCCCGTACGGCCGGGTCCTCGCCCGGCGCGTCGCCCTCGCGACCAACGCCTTCCCGTCGCTGCTCCGGCGCCACCGCCCGTACACCGTGCCGGTCTACGACTACGCGCTGATGACCGAGCCGCTCAGCGCGGAGCAGCTCGCCGCCGTCGGCTGGCGCAACCGCCAGGGCTTCGCCGACTCCGCCAACCAGTTCCACTACGTCCGGCTCTCCGCCGACAACCGCATCCTGTGGGGCGGCTACGACGCGGTCTACCACTACCGCGGCCGGGTGCGCGCCGAGCACGACCAGCGCCCGCAGACCTTCGCCACCCTCGCCCGGCACTTCGCCCGCACCTTCCCGCAGCTGGCGGACGTGCGCTTCACCCACGCCTGGGGCGGCGCCATCGACACCTGCACCCGCTTCTCCGCCTTCTTCGACCTCTCGCACCGCGGCCGGGTCGCGTACACCGCCGGCTTCACCGGCCTCGGGGTCGGCGCCACCCGGTTCGGCGCCGAGGTCATGCTCGACCTGCTGGCCGGCGAGCACACGGAGCGGACCGGACTGGAGATGGTGCGCCGCAAGCCGCTACCCTTCCCGCCCGAGCCGGTGCGCTGGGCCGGCATCGGCCTGACCAAGTGGTCCCTGGCCAGGGCCGACGAGCGCGCGGGCCACCGCAACCTCTGGCTCAGGAGCCTGGACCGCCTCGGTCTGGGCTTCGACAGCTGACCCGGCCGACCCGCTCGACCTGCTCGACCCGCTCGACCCGGCTGCCAGGGCTCCGCGCCGCCTGCCACCCGCCACCGCCCCCACGTCACCAAGGAAGCACCCCATGACCGCCAGCTTCGCCGTGAACATCCCCGACGCCGACCTGGAGATCGAGCCCCTCGACCCGGCGCAGATCGTCTCCGGCACCCCGCAGATCACCGGCAAGGTCCTCCGGGAGTCCGCCGACGGCCGCCAGATCCAGGGGATCTGGCAGATCACCCCGGGCGTCGTGACCGACACCGAGGCGGAGGAGCTGTTCGTGGTGATCAGCGGCCGGGCCACCATCGAGTTCGAGAACGGCCCGACCCTCCACGTGGGCCCCGGCGACGCCGCGATCCTCCACGAGGGCGACCGCACCACCTGGACGGTGCACGAGACGCTCCGCAAGGCGTACAGCATCACCCTCAGCTCCTGAGCCCTCGGGTTCCGGACCGTCGACCCCGGGCCCTCGCCCCTGCTCCTCCCCCGGCATCCCGTGTGCCGGGGGAACCGGGCGGCGAGGGCCCGGGGCGCGCCCACCGGTGGGCGACGGCGTCCACCTGCCCGACCTCCTGCCGTCCCGGGACGGTGTGGTCACCGAGGGCCGCACCGACTCGCCCGTACCGATGACGTCCCGTGCCGACTCGCCCGTGCCGTTGACGTCCCGTGCCGTTGAAAGAGGAGAACCGTGTCCGAGACCGAAGAAGCGATACACCGGTTACTGGTGGACTCCGCTCAGCCGCCCCCGGACGGCCTGGTGGCGGATCTGGGGTGCGGACGCGGACCCACGCTCGCGGCCTTCGCCCACCGGTTCCCCGCCGCCCGTCTGATCGGGTTCGACCGGTCGGCCGCCGCTGTCGAGGCCGCCCGGACCGTGCTGGCCGACCACCCCGGCGGCACCGACCTGCGGGTGGCCGACCTCGACGAGCCGCTCCCCCTCGCGGACGGCAACGTCGACGCGGTGGTCTCCTACAACGTCCTGGAGTGCCTGGCGGATCCGGCCGCGCTCCTGCGCGAGGTGGCGCGGGTGCTGCGGCCGGGCGGACGCGCGGTGGTGGCCCACATCGACTTCGACTCGCTGATGATCGCGGGCGCGCCCCGGGAACTGGACCGCCGGGTCTGCCACGCCTTCACCGACGACCAGCAGCCGTGGATGGAGAACGTCGACGGCCGGATCGGCCGCAAGCTCCCCGGACTGCTCGGGGCCTCACCGCTGGCGGTCGAGGCCGTCGTCCCCCTGGTGACCACCTCGGCCGAGCTGTCCGGCCATGCCGCCCGCCGGGTCGGCCACATCCGCGAGGCGCTGGCGGACTCCGCGTCCCGGGGTCGGAGTCCGGTCTCCCCGGCGGAGATCGCGGACTGGGACGCGGCCCTCCGGCAGGCGGCCGCCGAGGGACGGTTCTTCTTCGCCGAGACGGCCGTGGCCGTCGTCGCCCGGGCGCGCTCCTGACGGGCCTGACGGACCTGACGGGCCGGACCCGGCGCGCGGACCTGGTGGCCCGAGCCGGGCAGGACGACCCGGTCCGGCTCCAGACGGTCCCGCCGGACTCGCCCTTGCCGCGCTGGTCCGGGGCGACCGCCCGCCCCTCGGCGCCGCCCCCGGCGCTCCGAACGTCGGCGTCCGCCGGTCCGCGAACGGCACGTGAGCGTGCTGGTACCTTCTGCGCATGGCTGACTTCGACGCGGTGGCCGACGCCTTCGTCCGGCACTACTACGGCGCCTTCGACGGCGGCCCCGAGACGCGGGCCGGGCTGGAGGACCTCTACCGGCCCGAGTCCGTGCTCACCTGGGAGAGCCGGCGGGTACAGGGCGCCACCGGCATCGCCGCAGCCCTGAACAGGCCCGAACTGGCCGCCGTCAAGCACCGCATCAGCACCGTGGACGCACAGCCGTCACCCGGGGGCGGCGTGCTGGTGACGGTCGTCGGCACGATCGCGGTCGACAGCGCCTTCGACAAGCCGATGCTGTTCAGCGAGGTGTTCAACCTCCTGCCGATCCCCGGCCAGGAGGGCGGCTTCTACGTCCACAACCAGATCGCGCGTCTCATCCTCGGCTGACGGCTCGCCACCGACAACCAGGACCGACGCCCGCCGACCGACGCCCGCCGACCGCCGACCGACCACGGCGGCACCGGGTGGCTCTTGACGATCAGTTCGTCGATCTCGGGCAGCAGCGCGCCGGCCAGGGTACCCGCCGCCGCAGAGCCAGACGTCCTGGCCCTCCTCCTGCTTGAGCGCGCGAACCGGCGCGAGCGGGTCCGTGCCGACGACGGTGACGGTCACGGTGCCGGTGCCGGTGCCGGTGCCGGCCGGATCGGAGTGCACGAGCTTTCGCATGCACTTCCTTCATCTGTAGTACTCTGACCGAAGTAGTTGAAACGTAGTACTACGACTGGAGTGGTGTCAGTGGCGCGCAGGAACGCCGAGCGACGGGCCGCTCTGGTCGACGCCGCGATCGAGGTGCTGGCCAGGGAGGGCGCCCGCGGGCTGACCTTCCGGGCGGTCGACGCCGAGGCCGCCGTCCCCGTCGGCACCGCCTCCAACTACTTCGCCAACCGGGACGACCTGCTCACCCAGGCCAGCGCCCGGGTCTACGAGCGCCTCCGCCCCGACGAGTCGGCCATCGCCCGCCAGCAGGCGGGCGCGACGGACCGGGAGTCGTACGTGGCGTCGATGCACGAACTCGTCGACCGGGTCAGCGCGTTCCGCACCGGCTACCTGGCGCTGCTCGAACTCCGGCTCGAAGCGACCCGCCGCCCGGACCTGCGGGCCGTCCTGACCGAACGGGTCCGCGCCGACCTCGACGCGAACATCGCCTACCACATCGCCTCCGGCCTGCCCGGCGACGAGAACACCGTCCGGCTGCTCTACCTGGCGTTCAACTGGCTGATCGTGGAACAGCTCACCCTGCCCGAGGTCCTCTCGGAAGCCGAGCGCCACGAACTCGTCAACGCCGCGGTCGACCGCCTCGTGACGGACTGACCGGACCGTGACGGACTGACCGGACCGACCGGACCGGCCTCCCCGCGGCGGCTCGGCGGTCGGCGAATCACAACAGGGGATACCAGGAGGCGCTGGAAACCTCGTCGATGGCAGCCTGGTCCTCCGTCACGTCGCGCGCGACGAAAGCCGGGTTCCTCGTCTGAGGATCCGGCCCGTGCAGGTACCAGGCGCGGTGGAACTTGTCGATCTCGCCGAGGTGGTTGGCGGTCACGTTTCCGATGTCCCTGCTCGGGACGCTGAGCCCCGGCTCCATGAAGATGTTCATGGCGACCTGCCCGTGGGGGGTGAATCCCGTCCCCGCGAGCGTGAAGTCCGTGCTCAGCTGGGTTCGTTCCTTCGTGTGGGAGAGGTTGAGGTTCAGCGGGTTCTTCGCCCGGACCTCGGGATGCACGTCGAACCCGCGGCGCGAGTCCCACACCACCTCGTACTCCCGCCCGGCGTCGTCCAGGAACACGCCACGGAGCCTTGCCCCTTGGCCGGTCAGGGCGCCGGTCACCGTCTGGATCTCCGGGGGAAGCCTGACACCTTGCTGCTCGAAGAACGAGCGGCCGCCTTCACGCGCGCCGCGTGCCATGGCCTCGTCGTCGCGCAACCGGTCGAGTAAGGACAGAAGCTTCTCGTCCCGCCCGAGCGACAACAGGACGGTGTGGATCCTCAGCTCGTTGTTGAGGTTCCGAAGCTCCTCGTTGATGCAGTCAACGCGATGCGCATGCTGGCGGAGGTCGCTCTCCAGCCTTCGGCGTTGTTCATCCGGGGACAACATGTGGTCCGCAACCTTTCCCGCACCCTTCCCTCCCCGCCCTCGGGTGCGATTCGAGCAGTTCCCCGCGTCCTGCGGCCGTTCGAACAGCGGACGCCGGCGTTCTCGGTACTCGATTTCTCCCAAGCTATGCCCGGGACACGACGTACGCCACTTGCGTCGGTCGCTCCGGCGTGGAGCCGCGACGGGCCGGGGGTCGGACACGGAGGCTTCCGGGGAATGCGCCGGCTGTGCGCCTCCCGACGGTCCGGCCCGTCGAACAGTCGAGACGTCAGTCAGTCGACGGGTCGGACCTGTCCGGGGAACCGCTCATGAACATCATCACCGTCAGTCGACGACAGGGTCGTCGAGGACTTCGGTGAGGACCCGGGCCTGGAGACCCTCGGGGTCGGGGCTGGAGAGGCCGGCCATCGTCGCCAGCGCCTTCCACAGCGCCCACCCGCGAGCCCGCCGCCAGGCGTCGTCGGGGAGGCCGACGGCCTCCCGGAAGGCCTTCCGCTCGTCGCCGCCGAAGTACGTCCAGGCCATGACGAGGTCGCAGGCCGGGTCGCCGACGCCGCAGGTGCCGAAGTCGATGACGGCGGAGAGCCTTCCGCCGCCGGTGAGGAGGTTCCCCGGGGCGACGTCACCGTGGAACCACACCGGGGGCAACGGCCAGGCCGTGGTCAGGGCGCTCCGCCAGACGGCCGTGCAGGCGGCGGCGTCGACGGAGTCCCCGAGCAGGACGAGGGCGCGCTCCACCTCGTCGGCGTAGGCGCTCGGGTGGCAGCCCCGGAAGTACGAGTGGCGGCCGCCGGCCGGTCCTCGCTCGGCCGGAACCGCGCGGAGGGCGGTCAGGAACGCGCCGAGGTCGTGGGCCAGTCGGACACGGTCGACGGCGCCGGAGCCCGTGGCGGCCGTGGCGGCCGTGGACGCCCCGGAGGCCGTCGGGGCCGCGGCGGCGTCGACGGTGTCGCCCGGCAGCCAGCGCCGGACCGACCACGGGAAGGGGTAGCCCTCCCCCGGGCGGCCGGACGCGACCGGCTCCGGCACGGGCACCGGCAGGTGCGCCGCCAGGAGCGGGAGGCAGCGCTCCTCCTTCTCGACGGCGGCGACGTAGCCTTCGGCGCTCGGCAGGCGCACGGTCAGGTCGTCGCCGAGCCTGAAGGTGCGGTTGTCCCAGCCCTGGCGCGCGACCGGCCGGACCGGAAGGGCGCCCCACGCGGGGAACTGCGCGGAGACCAGCGCACGGACGAGTTCGGCGGTGATGTCGGCCACCGGCGGAGTGTGTACCCGACCTTCCGTGCGCCGCAACCGAATTCCGGGCGGAGGATCTCACCCCCGCCCGGAGGCGGCGTGATTGACGTCGCGTCAGAATCACGCCGGACCAACGGACTTGCGGACGTCAGGCGTCCGGGTTCGCGCCCTGCTGGACGCGCTTGATCCGCTCCGCCTGCAGCGTGCTGAACTGCTGCAGGGTCTTGTGGTCGGCCTCGTCCTCGTCGAGCTCGATCAGGGCCACCACGGTGCCGACCCGCATCACCATGGACGAGGCGACGACCCCGCTCGCGGAGTCGGACGAGTCGGCGGGCTCCTCGAAGCCCTGCGACTGGTCGGCGGCCACCTTCAGCTTGATCGCACGCGTGTCGCTGTCGTCCTTCTCCACCGACGCCGCCAGCGCCTCGTAGACGGGGCCGGCGTTCTCCACGGAGTCGAAGGTCAGCAGGGTGAAGCGGATGTCGTTGTCGGTGTTGGAGGACTGCTCGTAGCGGACGGAGCCGCCGAGCTGGAGACCCGCGCAGCTGATCGACAGCTTCTTCCGGCAGGTGCTGGACGCCTCGGACTGCTCGATGACCTGCGGCGGCTTCGCGCCGGAGGAGAGCCCCCACCCCGAGGGGAGCGAGGCCTTGCTCGGCATGGCGTCCCGCACCTGGTCCGGCTCGGACAGCGCCACCGCGGCCCGGACCGCCGCTCCGCCGCCCGAACTGCACGCGCCCGCCCCCAGCGCGAGCGCGGCGACCGCCCCCGCCAGTGCGAGACTGCGCCCGTGCCGCTTCAACTTGTCCATGTCGGTGCCCCGTTTCGTTCTTCACCTCAAGATCAGCAGCGCACATCAAACCACATGATCACCTGATGGTTTCGGCTCGTCATCGACGCCGGGGTGCGGTCCTGACCGGGCCGAGCGGCCTCCCCCGGGGCCGCCCCGGCCGGGCTTCCCAGGACGCCGAACCGTGCGCGCCCCGACTGATTCACCGTCCGTCCACACCCCCCGCACCACGCACCACACGCCGCACACCATCGGTGGGTGTCGGCCGCGCCGGCAGATCCGCCCGGTCGCACAACGCCGGCCACCGCACCGCCTGCACTGCCTGCACCACCTGACGCCGAATCGGATCCGGCCGGACCGTTGATCGGCGCGTCCGGACTTCCTAGGCTCACGGCCATGAGCATGAGCGGTCGGTATCTGCGGTTGAGCCCGAGCCAGTTGCAGCGCGCGGCGGCGGAGCCCGACTGGGCATGGGAACGGGTCGCCGAACTGGACGAGGACGAGGCGGCCGCCCGGGGTCGGCTGCACGAGACCGGGCGGGCCGGGCCGGTGCTCGAATTCCTGCTCCGCCGCCACGGCTTCCCCGTCGACGTCATCCACGGCGAGGAGGAACTCACCACCGCCGGGGACTGGGGCTACGGCCCGCCGCGCTGCCTCACCCCCGACCGGGTCGGCGCCGCCGACGACGCGTTCGCCGCGCTCGCGCCGGGCGCGCTGGTCGACGGCATCACCCCGGCCGAACTCGCCGCCGCCGTCCCGCTGCCCGGCGGCTGGGCGGTCGACGACTCGCTCCACCTGGCGTCCGGCCACTACCGGGCCCTCGCCGACTTCCTCCACACCACGGCCCGCTACCGGCACGCGGTCCTCGTCTGGACCACGTAGGCCCCGCCGCCCGGGCAGGGGGGGCACGCGGCGCCGTCCGTCCGGCCCCCGGTACCCCGGCCCTCGGCACCCGGCACCCCGGTTCCGGCGGACGGGCGCGGCCGGGTCAGGTCACCAGGCGGAGGTCGCCGCCCACGGGTCGGTGATCTTGTCGACGCCGGCGAGCGCGGTGAGCGTGGTCACCGGGCTGCCGCCGTCGGTGGTGGTGCCGTGGTCGAGCCGGCCCGTCACCCGCACGCATGGGCACCCGCACGCCCGTCCACCCGCCCGCCCGTCCACCCGCCCGCGCGCCCGCGCGCCGGTGTGTAGGACACCCGCTGTCCGCCATCTCTGCGACGGTGGACACCGCGCCGGGCAGATCCGGAGCACTCCCCCCGGCAGGCACCCATCCGATCCGACACGAGGAACGACCCGCATGACCGTCCTGGACACCCGCGCCCTCAACCGGGCCACCCTCGCCCGCCAGTACCTGCTCGCACGCGAGGACACCCCCGTCCGCGACGCCGTGGCGCACCTCTGCGGGATGCAGGCCCAGGAGCCCCAGGAGCCGTTCACCGGCCTGTGGTCCCGGCTGCACGCCTTCCGGCCGCAGGACTTGGACGACGCGCTCACCGGGCGCACGGTCGTACGCACGCACCTGATGCGCCGCACCGTCCACCTCGTCACCGCCGACGACGCGCTGGCCTGGCGGGCCCGCCACGACGCCATGCTGCGCCAGCGGGCCGCGGCCGTCTACCGGCGCGAACTCGCGGACGTCGACCTGGACGAGCTCGCCGCCGCCGGCCGGGCGGTCATGGCCGACGGGCAGCCCCGCACCATGGCCGAACTGGTCCGCCAGGTCGAGGACCGCTGGCCCGAACCCCCGCGCCGCGCCCTCGGCGAACTGCTCGTCGCCGCTCTCCTCCCGATGGCCCAGCTCCCGCCCCGCGGCCTGTGGCGAACCAAGGCCGGCGTCCGCAACCTGCCGCTGGCCACCTGGCTGGGGCAGGACGTCGCACCGCTCGCCGACGACGAGGGCGATCCCGTCGGACGCCGGCTCGTCCGGCGCTACCTCGCCGCCCACGGCCCCGCCGCCACCGCGGACATCCGCGCCTGGAGCGGCCTCGCCGGACTGCCCGCCGCCGTCAAGGCCGTCCGCGGGGAACTCGTCGCCTTCCGCGACGAACGCGGCCGCGAACTGCTCGACCTGCCCGACGCACCGCGCCCGGACCCGGACACCCCCGCACCCGTCCGGTTCCTGCCGGCCTTCGACAACGCGATCCTCGGCTACAACGACCGCAGCCGCATCATCGACGACGCCCACCTCGGCCTGTCCGTCGCCGGCCGGCGCGCCGTCCTCGTCGACGGACGCGTCGCCGGCACCTGGACCCTGCACGGCGAACAGCTCACCGTCACACCGCTGCGCCCGCTGTCCGCCCCGGAACGGGAGGAGGTCCACGCCGAGGCGCAGGCCCTCGCCGCCTTCCACACCGCCGACCCCGGCCGCGTGCGGATCACCGCCGAGACCGCCTGAGGGCCGGTGCTACGGCGCGGGCGGGCACACCAGGGTGGCGAAGGAGGTGGGCGAGGCGATGGGCGGCAAGGACTCGTAGACGCCCTGGCCGTACTCGTAGTAGACGTACGACAGGTAGAAGCCCACGCTCGTGGCCCAGGTGCAGTCCGCGTCCGGCACGAACCGGAAGGACACCGTCACGGTGCGGCTGTCCCCGGGCGCCACGGGGGCCGCCGGCGTGGTCAGGTTGTAGCTCATGCCGAACTGGTTGGATTCGCACCAACTGGCGGCGGTGCACCCGGTGAACTCGTGGCGGGCCACCCCGGAGCCCTCCGGAAAGAAGAAGTCGGGACTCACCGACGCGAAGAGGAAGTTCACCGGGGTGGCCTGGCGGTTGGTGAACGTCACGGACACGGTGACGATCTGACCCGGTGTCACCGTCGTACGGTCGGCGCTCATCACGAACTGCGGCGGCAGCGGTTCGGACGCGGGCGCGGGCGCGGGCGCGGCGAAAGCCTGCCCGCCGAAGCCCAGCAGGGTGAGGAACAAGGTCAGTGCGGCGACGAGGCGTACACGCCTCATCGCGGAGGCGGGTGTGGACATGGTCGCCCAGCGTAGGCGCCCACC
This sequence comes from Kitasatospora sp. NPDC042419, assembly GCF_056437345.1. Classification (NCBI taxonomy): domain Bacteria; kingdom Bacillati; phylum Actinomycetota; class Actinomycetes; order Kitasatosporales; family Streptomycetaceae; genus Kitasatospora; species Kitasatospora sp. NPDC042419. Next base: position 2,268 of record NZ_JBWKAW010000006.1, on the reverse strand, counting down.
CCCCGCCCGTCTGCCCCGCACTCCGGAAACCGGCCATGATCGAGCGCGCACGCACCGCACCGGTGACGAGGCTGTTTCGACGCCGGCACGAACGTGAAGTGGGACCTTTCCGATCCGCCGCTGAGGCTCAGGCCGCCTTCTCCCCTGAGCCCTGAAGCGCTGCATGCCGAAACACATGATTCATCCGCCCTCCCCGCTACGGCCGCCGGTCGGGACCTCCGGCGCCGGAGTCAGAGGGGCCCGAACTCCTCCGACCGAACCGCGGCAACGAAAGAACGCCAAGCCTCCACCGAGAAGACAAGCGCCGGACCCTCGGGATCCTTGGAATCGCGGACGGGGACTATGCCGGAGAGATCAGAAGCCGCCTCAACACAATCACCACCCTGCCCACTGTGGGAACTCTTGCGCCACCGGGCACCCGACAGGTCAACGTCCATGGCGTTCAGAGTCCTTCCAGACGGCGCGGGACCGGATCCTGCCTCCAATATCCCCACCCGAAGCACATCGATGCAGCCAACGAACATCGGCACCCTCCACCCCAGGATCCCGGTCGGGGCCACAGATACCGAGTCAGCCCGACCCGAACTCCTCCGACCGAACCGCGGCAACAAAAGAACGCCAAGCCTCCACCGAGAAGACAAGCGCCGGACCCTCGGGATCCTTGGAATCGCGGACGGGGACTATGCCGGAGAGATCAGAAGCCGCCTCAACACAATCACCACCCTGCCCACTGTGGGAACTCCTGCGCCACCGGGCACCCGACAGGTCAACGTCCATGGCGTTCAGAGTCCTTCCAGACGGCGCGGGACCGGATCCTGCCTCCAATATCCCCACCCGAAGCACATCGATGCAGCCAACGAACGTCGACGTCCTCCATCTCACACACGGTGGCCCCGACCAGGATCCCGGTCGGGGCCACAGATGTCCGAGTCAGAGGGACCCGAACTCCTCCGACCGAACCGCGGCGACGAAGGAACGCCAAGCCTCGACCGGGAAGACGAGCGCCGGACCCTCAGGGTCCTTGGAGTCACGGACGGGCATCACACCCTCATGGCCGTCCGCGACCTCGATGCATCCGCCCCCACCATCGCTGTGTGAACTCTTGCGCCACTTGGCGCCCGACAGGTCAACGTGCATGGCGTTCAAGTTCCTTCCGTACCTCGTGGATCACGGCCAGGCTGTCCGCGCGGGGAAGTGCGTCCACCTGTAGCCGATCGTACTTTCTCGCCCATCCGGTGACCGTCTCGGCGTCCTGCTCCAGAAATCCCCGCTGAAGCGTCTCCGTGTAGCCGACCATCGCGCGATTGGGGAGGGTCAGAAGAGTCACCGCGTGCGAGAGGGGCCGCTCCTCAGCCAGGCTGTACGGGGCGATCTGGAGGACGACATTCGGCCGGGACGAGAGCTCGTCGAGGTGTGTCAGTTGCCGGGCCATGACGGACGTGCCACCGATCGGACGTCGGAGAACGCCTTCGTCCAGGACGGCGTGGATGGTCACGGCCCGCCCCAGCAGCCGTTGCCGGACGGCGAGAAGACTCAGTCGCTCCTCCGCCTGAGCGAGCGTAGCCTCGCCGCGACGGACGATGGCGGCCTCGTACGCAGCGGAGTAGTCATGATGCTGCAGAACGCCTGGCACCAGTCCTGTTGCGAAGAACCGTATGGCGATCGCTTCGCGCTCCTTGGCCGTGTACTCCGGGAAGCCGGGAATCAGCGCCCCGTTCTTCCAGCTCCACCACAGCAGCTCAAGCGCACCGCCGGCAGCCAGCGCCTCGTCGGCTCGCTGGACGAACTTTAAGCTCGGGGCTTGCTTTGCCCGCTCCACGTTGGAGATGTAGACGCTGGAGTATCGAACCAACGTGCCAAGCCCGACCTGAGTCAGCGATCTGTTCATTCGTGACCTGCGAAGTTGAACAGCGAAAGCCGCCAGCGGAGATGACGTTGGGTCAAGTTCTGGGCAGTTCAAGATCGCTCCACTTAAAGCCCGGCCGACTAGAGAGTTGAAGCCCTTCCGATCGTAGCCCCTCCCACCCCACCATGGATACGCGTCGTAGTGATCCAGACGCACAGCGCAACCAGTGGAGCCAACATGCCCAGCTGCCCCCGCATTCCCGCCTACACCCCGGCCGTCGGCGAGGTCGTGCGCGACCTCGGCCACCGTGCTCCCACCGGCGGGGTCGTCGAAGGGGTCTACATGGACACCCTCAACGGCCTCGCCTACCTCCGGCACGAGGGCGGCGGCTGCGAGTGGACCACCAAGCCCGAGCACGTCCA